>JAFYDR010000349.1 GCA_017544725.1 Kiritimatiellia bacterium | reverse complement strand
CGCAAGACGTGCAATCGGCACGCGGAACGGCGAGCAGCTTACGTAATCCAACCCGATCTTGTGGCAGAACTCAACAGACGACGGATCGCCACCGTGTTCACCACAGATACCGGCGTGAAGCGCAGGACGCACGCTCTTGCCGTCCTTCACGGCCATCTCCATCAACTTGCCAACGCCGCTCTGGTCGAGCTTCGCGAACGGATCGTTCTCAAGAATCTTCGCATCGTAGTATGCGCCCAGGAACTTGCCCGAATCGTCACGGCTGAACCCGTAGGTCATCTGCGTGAGGTCGTTCGTGCCGAAGCAGAAGAACTGCGCCTCATCCGCGATCTCGCCGGCCAGCAACGCCGCGCGAGGAATCTCAATCATCGTGCCAACCTCGTAGGAGAGGTTGATACCCGCCATGTTGATCTCCTCGTTCGCGGTGTGGACGACAATGTCCTTGACGAACTTGAATTCCTTCGCATCGCTCGTAAGCGGAATCATGATCTCAGGCTTCACGTTCCAAGCCTTGTGCTTGCGCTGCACATTGATGGCGGCACGGATGACGGCTTTCGTCTGCATCACCGCGATTTCCGGGAAGGTTACGCAGAGGCGGCAGCCACGATGCCCCATCATCGGATTGAACTCGTGGAGCGAGTCGATAATTTCCTTGATGCGGAAAATCGGCTTGTGCTGCGTCTTCGCGAGGAGGGCGATCTCCTCTTCCGTATGCGGCACAAACTCGTGCAGCGGCGGATCGAGGAAACGGATCGTCACGGGCTGTCCTTCCAACGCCTCGTACAGCTGCTCGAAGTCGTCCTGCTGGTACGGCAGAATCTTGGCGAGGGCGAGTTCGCGCTCCTCGACCGTGTCGGAGCAAATCATCTCGCGGAAGGCCGCGATACGGCTCTGCGAGAAGAACATGTGCTCGGTACGGCAGAGACCGATGCCTTCCGCGCCCAGTTCGCGCGCCTTCTTTGCGTCGCGCGGCGTATCCGCATTCGTACGCACCTTCAGGCGACGGAACTTATCCGCCCACGTCATGATTCGACCGAACTCACCGGCAATCACGGCATCGACCGTCGGGATCACGCCATCATAAATATTACCGGTTGCACCATCAATGGAAATCCAGTCACCCTCGTGATAAACTTTACCAGCTAAGGTGAACTTCTTGTGTTCCTCATCCATCGCGATGTCCTGGCAACCAGAGACACAGCACTCGCCCATACCGCGAGCGACGACAGCCGCGTGCGAGGTCATACCGCCGCGCACGGTGAGGATTCCCTCTGCGGCCTTCATGCCCTCGATATCCTCCGGAGACGTTTCCAGACGCACGAGCACGACCTTTTCACCACGCTCTTTCCATTCCTTTGCGTCGGCGGCAGTGAAAACGATCTTGCCACAAGCCGCACCAGGAGAGGCGGGGAGACCGCGCCCGACCGGTTTCGCCTTCTTGAGCGCCACCGCGTCGAACTGCGGATGGAGAAGCGTGTCGAGATTGCGCGGATCGATCATGAGAACCGCCTCCTGCTCCGTGCGGACACCCTCATCGACGAGATCGCAAGCGATCTTGAGCGCGGCCTTCGCCGTACGCTTGCCGTTACGCGTTTGGAGCATGAACAGCTTCTTGTTCTCGATCGTGAACTCCATATCCTGCATATCGCGGTAATGAGCCTCAAGCTTGTTGCAGATCTCCTGAAACTGCTTGAACACGTCAGGCATCACCTCGGCCATCTTCGCGATCGGCATCGGAGTACGCACACCGGCGACCACATCCTCGCCCTGTGCGTTCATCAAGAACTCGCCCATCAACTTCTTCTCGCCAGTCGCCGGGTCACGTGTAAACGCAACACCCGTACCAGACTCGTCGTTAAGGTTGCCAAACGCCATCATCTGGACGTTTACTGCCGTACCCCAGCTGTAGGGGATGTCGTTGTCGCGACGATAAACATTGGCGCGCGGGTTGTCCCAGCTACGGAACACAGCCTTGATCGCCTCGAAGAGCTGTTCCTTCGCATCGGAGGGGAACTCCTTGCCGATCTTGTCCTTGTATTCCTTCTTGAACTGTCCAGCAAGCTCCTTCAGATCTTCGGCCGTCAGCTCCACATCCTGCTTAACACCCTTCTTCGCCTTCATGTCGTCGATGAGCTTTTCAAAGTACTTCTTGCCCACCTCCATCACGACATCACTGAACATCTGGATGAAACGACGGTAGCAGTCCCACGCCCAGCGCGGATTGCCGCTCTTCTTGGCGAGCGACTCGACCACGGTCTCGTTCAGACCGAGGTTCAGGATCGTATCCATCATGCCCGGCATCGAGGCACGCGCACCGGAACGGACGCTGACGAGGAGCGGATTGTCCTTATCACCGAACTTCTTGCCGGCACTCGCCTCAAGCTTCTGGACGTAGTCGAGAATCTGCTTCTGGATATCGTCGCCGATCTTCTTGCCGTCATCATAGTAACGCGTACAGGCTTCGGTGCTGATGGTGAAGCCCTGAGGCACCGGCAGACCGAGTCCAGCCATCTCGGCGAGATTGGCCCCTTTACCACCCAAGAGATTACGCATCTCGGCGTTGCCCTCTGTCTGACCGCACCCAAAGAAGTACACGTATTTAGTAGTTGCCATTTTGAATCATTCCTTTGCACTAGACTACAAAACAAAAAAGCCCGACACTCAACATTGTCGGTGCAGAAACGGCAACTATTATAGTGTTTCTTCCATGACAGCGCAAGGGAGAAAACAAGCTTTTTTGCACTGGGGGCAAAGCCGCCCGCCACACGTCACTACTTCGCAAAGCGAAGTTATAGGCGAGTGTCCGATGCGCATTGCGTCCTTGTCCATGTGACTGGTAATTTTCTGCATATTTCAAATTGCCAAGTTAAGAAAAATTTTATAAAATAGGAGCCGTTTTATGTGAAGAAAGGATTTTCTATGTTGATCAACACCCCTGAAATTAAGCTGGGAATCGTCGGTGTTTCCCGCGATTGTTTTCCCGCCTCCCTCACGAAGAGACGTCTTGAGACATTGATGGCTGAATTGAAAAAGCTACACGTTCCGGCCGTCGCGTCAAGCGTAATCATCGAACGCGAAGCGCAGGCGCAGGAAGCGGTGGACGAGTTGCTGGACGCCGGTTGCAACGCCGCCGTCGCGTATCTTGGAAACTTTGGTCCCGAAGGTCCGACCACGATCTTCCTGGAAAAGTTTCCCGGACCGATTATGGTCTGCGCCGCCGCTGAGGAGAATAAAGCTGTCTTGAGCCGTGACCGCGGCGATGCGCTGTGCGGTCTGCTGAATTGTTCTTACAACCTTGCCCTTCGACGCCTCACCGCGTACATTCCTGAATTTCCCGTGGGGCTGCCGAAAGACCTCGCGCCAGAAATCGCCAAGTTCATCGACATCCCCCGTATCTTGGTCGGTCTGAATAATCTCAAGGTTTTCGGGTTCGGTCCGCGCCCGCAGGACTTTTTCGCCTGTAATGCACCAATCCAGCCGCTCTATGATCTAGGCGTAGAAGTAATGGAGAATTCCGAATTAGATCTCTTGCTGGAGTTCCAGAAACAAGCTTCGCGCAAGTCGGAAATCGATGCCGTAGCGAAAGACATGGCAAAGGAGTTGAAGGGCAAATGCAAATGGCCGGACCTCCTGCCTCAGATGGCGCAGTTCGAGCTTGCTCTGCTGAACTTCTACGAGAAGAATCTGGGAGACTGCAGTTACGCAGTGTTTGCAGACAAGTGCTGGCCCGCCTTCCAGCCCGCCTTCGGGTTCGTTCCCTGTTACGTCAACAGCCGCTTGACGGGACGCGGAATTCCGGTCGCCTGCGAAGTCGATCTCTACGGTGCAGTTACCGAGTTCATCCTACAGTGTGCCTCGCAAAAGTGCGCGACACTGTTGGACATCAATAACTCTGTGCCAAGCGACATCATTAACAAGAAAGCACTGAAGGGAATCGCCGTGCGCGACCTCTTTATGGGCTTCCACTGTGGCAACACCTGTTCCAGCTGCATGAAGAACTGCGGTCTGAAATACCAGCTGATCATGAACCGTGGACTAGAAAACAGCGGGACGCCTGTCATCACGCGTGGTACGATGGAAGGTCAGATCAAGCCCGGTCCGACCACCCTCTTCCGTCTTCAGGGAACAGCGGACGCAAAACTGGCGAGCTATCTGGCAGAAGGTCAATTCCTCGACATCACCCCGCATTCCTTCGGCAGCATCGGCGTAGTCGGGATTCCAGAATTCGCGCGGTTCTACCGTCACGTATTGGTGGAGAAACACTTCCCGCATCATGGTGGATTCGGATTCGCGCATGTCGGCGGCATCATTTTCGAGGCGTTGAAACTTCTCGGAATCGAGAACATTTACACACCGAAACCGGCAGGAGTCCCCTACCCGGACGAGAATCCCTTCCAGTAAAAATTCCTGCGCACGTACGACGGCGCAAGCCGTTTCCGACTATGCGGATGCGTATATCGTGTCCGCATAGTCCCGAAGTTCGCAGGAGGACACCACTGACATGATGGATTGTACAGAGCGCTATGAAAAGCAGATAACTGTACCCGTGTTCGGCGAGGAGGGACAGAGGAAACTGGCATCCGCGAAAGTAGCGATTATTGGAGTCGGTGCGCTTGGATGCTTTTCATCCCAATACTTAATCCGTATGGGAATCGGACAACTTCGTATCGCAGATGGCGACACAGTATCCTTCGCAAACCTTCACCGGCAAATTCTCTTCTCCGAGAAGGACGCAGATCAGGCGACACCAAAGGTCGATGCCGCTGTACGCGAATTGCGACGATTCCAAAAAGACGCCCGAATCTTGGGAGTCCGAAATATGATTACGCGGGAAAACATTGCCGACTTCGTTGCAGATTCGGATCTGATCCTCGACGCAACGGACAGTATGCCCACACGTTTTGTCATCAACGATTTCGCCGTTCGTAGAAACGTTCCGTGGATTTAAACGGGCGTAGCAGGAACAGAAGGAATCGTGATGCCCATCATTCCTGGAATAGGCCCTTGCTTGCGTTGCCTGTTTCCAGACGAACCGGACGCTTCGCAGGTCGCAAACTGTAAGCAGAACGGCATTCTGCCGATTACGCCAGGATTCGCGGTTCCCATCCAAATCGCCCAAGCTATACGTATCCTCCTTGGAACCGTCACGCCCGGTATCATGATCCGATTCTCTGTTTGGGATGGTGTTGCCCGTTCCATCCGCGTATCCCGAAACGCCCATTGTCCCGTCTGCCATTCGCTTCGTCCCTAGTCCAGCGAACTTCGCTGCGCGAAGCAGTGACGAGCCACCAAAGGCGGCAATGAAAAGAGAAAAATGAAACGCGTGCACGAATTTCCAGCGCAATTACCTCAGGAGATGCCGAAAACAGCGATTTGTATTTTGCAGTCCGGTTACGGTAAACGAACGCATCCCGATTGTCATCAACAATCGGCAATCCAGTTATGAAATATCCGAATCTGAATTTTTGAATCGGAATCCTGAACGGGATTTGCTATTCTATTTCTTTTCAAACGACGGAGATTTGTACGATGGCTGGCGAATACGCATTCAGTTTGATTCAGGTGACCAAGCAGCACGAACGTAAGACGATTCTGGAGGACGTCAACCTTTCTTTCTTCCACGGTGCGCATATCGGCGTGATCGGTGGAAACGGATCGGGTAAATCGTCTCTGCTGAAAATCTTGGCGGGGTTGGACAAGGAGTTCATGGGCGAGTGTCAGGTTGCCAAGAACACCAAGGTCGGCTATCTGCCCCAGGAACCGGAGCTGGACAAATCGAAAACGGTTCTGGAGATTGTTGAAGAGGGCGTGGCGAATTCCAAGGCGATGCTAGAACGTTACGACGAACTCTGCGCCATGCTGGGAGAAGACCTCTCGGACGAAGAGTCGGAGAAGGTGAACGAGGAAATGGGGCGACTGCAAGACACCATCGACGCGAACGACCTGTGGAATCTGGATCATCAGATCGAGATGGCGATGGAGGCATTGCGTCTGCCTCCTCCCGATGCCTCTGTGGCGCCGCTCTCTGGAGGCGAACGCCGCCGTGTCGCCCTTTGCCGTTTGCTGATCTCTAATCCGGATGTCTTGCTGCTGGACGAGCCGACCAACCATCTGGACGCGGAGTCTGTAGCCTGGTTGGAAAATTACCTAAAAGGGTTCAAGGGCACGTTGATTGTGGTCACGCACGACCGTTACTTCTTGAGTAATGTGACCGAGTGGATTCTCGAACTGGACAATGGACGTACTTACCCCTACAAGGGAAATTACGAAGCTTGGTTGGTGCAGAAGGAAGCGATGCTGCACGCGGCGAACAAGGCCGCCGAATCGCGCCGTAAACTCATTGAAAACGAACTGCAATGGGTTCACACGAATCCATCTGGACGCCATGCAAAGAACATGGCACGTGTCCGCCGCTACGAGGAATTGGCATCACAGGAAATCAGTACGCGAGAGGATGACCTGCGTATTCAGATTCCTGCCGGTCCCCGTCTGGGAGACCTTGTCGTCTCCGCAAAAGATGTCTCGATGGGATTTGACGACAAGCTTCTCTTCGAGCACCTTTCCTTCGATCTGCCGCGTGGCGGTATCGTCGGGGTAATCGGTGGAAACGGTGTCGGTAAAACCACGCTCTTCAAATTGATCACGGGCGAGGAGAAGCCCTTGTCCGGCGAGTTGCGGGTCGGTCCGACCGTGAAACTCTCTTACGTGAACCAGTTGCGCGACGAACTGGATCCCTCCCACACAATCTATGAGGAGATTACCGGTGGATCCGAATATGTTTCTCTTGCGGGGAAGCAGATGATGAACGGGAGAGCCTACTGTAGCCGATTCAACTTCCGGGGTCCCGACCAGCAGAAAAAGGTCGGTGTTCTCTCCGGTGGCGAACGGAATCGCGTCCATCTAGCGAAGCTGTTGCGTAGCGGTGGCAACCTCCTGCTACTGGACGAACCGACCAATGACTTGGATGTCGCCACACTCCGTTCTCTGGAAGAAGGTATTCAGGACTTCGGTGGATGCGTCATGGTAGTCAGCCACGACCGCTGGTTCCTCGACCGTATCGCCACGCATATCCTCGCCTTCGAGGGCGACAGCAAGGCTGTCTGGTTCGAGGGAAATTTCGCCGAATATCAGGAGGATCGCAGGAAACGTCTCGGCGATGCCGCCGATATGCCCCACCGCGTCAAGTTCCGTCCCCTGAAGCACGGATAACGCGCGACGGGGCGGCAAGCCGCCAGCTGAGAAGCTGAAAAGCAGGGAGAGGCTCTGCGTAGTGAGGAATGAGGGGGCCGCCAAAGGCGGCAATGACGAATGACAAGTGACGAATAACAGACGGAGGAAAGCAATCTCTTGTCCCTTTTGTCATTTCCGTCCTTTACGTCCCTTCCCCGCCGTAGGCTTGCTTCGCAAATGGTTCGGTGGTTAGGTGGTTGGGTAGTTAGGTGGTTAGGTGCTTAGCTGGTTAAGCAGCTCGTTGCAAAGCCGCCTTGGGAGAGGCAACGTCCTCGTTGCCCAACTTAACATGCTTACCCAGCTTAACACGCTTAACCGGCTTACCCAGCCACAGCCCTATTTCTTATCGGTTGGAACGGGAGCAGGCTTTTCAAAATCCTGTTGCGCATGGTCACGCTTCACGGAAGTGTGGATGTGTTCCCCTCCGGATCGTCCGGGCGGTTCGTACAGCACGTAATCAAAACCAGCAGCCCAACAGAGTTTAGCCAATTCCGACAAGCTGATCTTCTCGGATGTGAGGTCAATCGCACGGCCTTCGCAATGCAGGGATTTCTCCGTGTGGATCTTGTTCTTGTCTGCGGAACGGTAGGTGTCGTGGACTTTCAGTTTTCCCCCCTTCGCATCGACCAGATTGACAAGCCGACGCAATGGCCATTCCATCGCACGATGCACCAAATGGTCGTTGTCGTACTCGCTACTCTTCTTGTTGTCGCTCTCGAACCAGACTCGCGAGTCGTCGAAGTGGATGAGGTCGGAAACAGGATTGAAGGTCGCAAGGTCAATCGCTCCCGCGTTCTTTGACTCGCGTCCCAACGGCAGACTGGTGTTCCTCCCGAATGTGGCTGGAATCGCACGGACGGCCTTCGTCAAATCCGGCAGCCGCACCTCCCCTTTTGCTGGTTCTTTTTTATCGGAGGATGTTTCCGTCTCATCCTTACGACATCCTTTGATGCACAGACTAACAATCAACAGCACAATACCGAAAGCAACCGCAATTAGGCAAGCGAACTTCATCCAGTTGTGAAACGAACTGGGTTCTGAAAAATCCTGAAACGAGGTCGGCTTCGGGAGCCGCTTCAAAAAAGGCGTCATCGTATTCCTCCTTGTGGTTCAAGCAAACGCATGATTCTTCTGTACTCATCTTTGACCCATGCGTTTTCATCAGAAGTGTCCATATACAATTCATCCAGTCCCAACTGGCAGGCGTTGTACACAAGATTGTTTTGACCAGCCAGATATGCGCATCTCGCGAGCAACAGCAGGTTGACACGCGGGGCTCGGTGATCGTTCTCCTGTCGCTTCGCCATCTGCAACATGTACTGCGTTGCATACAACCACGATTGGTTGGCGACAAACAGGTACGCCCGAAGTGCCAAATAGGATACGGAGAGCATCTCTTCCGGGTCACGCGATTCGGCGGAACGTTTCAGGTTATCCAGCCAGTCGGCATAACTGTTCTGTACCGTCTCATCAACCCCCGGATTCTTGAGGTTGAAAGCCTCCAACATCTTCTCCCCGATCTGGAGTCCTGGAAGCGGTATTACCGCCTTTCCAGTCAACCGTCCATCGGAACCGATCTGGAAACGGATTTGATTGATCACGACCGCATCCATTGGATTGGAAAGAATCCCTCGATACAGAGAACCCGCACGCCCAACCGGGAGCTGGACAATGTCCTCAATCTCGCCATCCTGCCGAATGCGGAGCATAAACCGGCGTCCATTCCGCGTGTAGGCCATCATCACACGCCCGTCCACAACAAACGGAGACTCGTGATCATCCGGCCATGGCAGACGACTTTTCCAGCACCAGTTTTCTTCCACCAAATCGTACAGACCTGTCTCTCGCCGTCCTGCCGCATCGCTATCCCCGGCGGAGGCAACTGCATAACGTCCATCTTTCGTAATCATCCACCGCCAGGAGGAACCGCTCTTCACGGGGGGCTGGACAGAAAACAGCGCGACGGGATCATGGGACTGTATTGCCCAAATTTGACGATTGATTCCCGTAATCGACTTTCCCTGGTGTCGCAATTGGTCACGGAGACGAAGCAATCCTTCACTCGTATTCAAATCCAGAGACGACGGATCGACCGTCTCGAACGTAGCGGGACTCACATCCGGACGACCGCTCAGCGACCTACATCCTGTCACAGCCAGATAGGCGAGACAGGCAGGAAGTGCGACGACCGCAATCGCCAATAGAGAAGACCGTAACGCTCCGTGCGCCCCCGCGCCGGATTCCCGTTGCTGTAAAGAAGTTTCGTTGTTGTTCATGGCTTTTAGTGTACCCTTTCAACACCGTAAAAATCAAGCAATTCGCTCATCGTTTTTTCCGCATCCCCCGCCTTCTCCTCTTTCTCGGTCGTTTTTTCCGGTTTGCGATTCTGCGTTTTCGGAGATGGCGCCGACACGGGCGGAACAGGATTGGTCACCGGCGCAACGATGGAGACTTTCGGTGGCGACGCAACCGCATTCGTCGCAGGCATGTTGGCAGGTGGCATCGGGTGTGATGTAACCGCAT
>JAFYDR010000348.1 GCA_017544725.1 Kiritimatiellia bacterium | reverse complement strand
GTGGCACGGGTGAGGTACTTGCCTATAACTGGGCGGCGAGGCCGCCCAGGGGGGTAAGCGTGTCAAGCAGAAGTCTGAAGTCCGAAATCTGAAGTCCTACTACGGTCACGACAAGCGCACCTCCCAAGCCGCGTAGCGGCGACAGATTACAGACGGGTGAGCGAAGCGTAACCCCCGGCGGTACGACCAGTATCCGCCAAGCCCTGAAGGGGCGGCAGAACAATCTACCGCCACTCGCCATGCCGCGTCGCTTTCCGTCGCCCTTTCAGGGCTGACGTGTCTTTGCTTGATTCCGGGGGCTACGCTACCCTTCCCTTTTCTCAGCTGGCGACGCAACCTTGCCGCAAGGGATAGCCGTGTTCCGCGAGATATTTCTTCAGTTCGGGAATTCCGATGACATGGAAGTGGAATACAGAGGCGGCGAGCAGAACCGTCGCGCCCGCATCCGCCGCCTCGGCGAAGTGTACCATCTCTCCCGCGCCACCAGAAGCGACGATATCCGCATCCGTCACTGCGCGAATCGCACGAATTAGCGGCAAGTCGTAACCAGTCCGCACGCCGTCCGTGGATTTGCTCGTCGGCAGAATCGTCCGTACGCCATATCCATCGACCTGCTTTGCCCATTCGACCGCGTCCTTTCCAGTTGCGGTACGTCCGCCGTCGATAAACACCTCGTAGCCGGGAGGCATCGCGGCATTCTTCGCCACATCAATCGCCACGGTCACTTTCTCCGCACCGAACTCCTTTACCAACTCGGCAATCATTCCCGGATTACGGAAAACGGCACTGCTGGTAGAAAACTTGTCTGCGCCCGCCTTCAGGACGTCTCCCGCAGCCTGAACGGAATTGATCCCGCCGCCCATCGTAAACGGCACTGTCACAACCGCCGCGACTTTGCGGACGACCTCCAGCATCGTCGCACGGTTCTCGACCGTCGCGGTGATGTCCAGCATCGCCAGTTCATCGGCGCCGGCCGCACAGTAAGCCTGACAGCATTCGACGGGATCGCCCGCGTCACGGATGTCCACGAAGTTCACCCCTTTCACGACCCGACCATTCCGCATATCCAAACAAGGCATGATTGCCAACGGTTTCATCTCTTTCATCTCCTATTCTCCTATCGATTTCCCGAAACATGATTTCAGGGGCCGCATTTTCAAGATACCGCAACAGGCTACTCCAAAACCTTCTCCATCTTTTCACTGGCTTCTTTCACCTTGTCGGACAGGCGCTGAAACTCTTTCTGTAATTCCTGCTGCTTTTTCCGTTGCTCCTCGATCCATTTCTCCAGAGCCTTCTCCGCAGCATCGTGCTCCTCCTTCGCCTTTTCGTAAGCAGCTTTCTTCTCGCCGGTCAGTGCCGCGATATTCGCAGGAAGTTCCACGGCCTTCTTTAGGTCGGCAATGAACTTCTCAGGCGTGGCGTCACGAGAAGCACTGAACTGTCCCAATTTCGTTTCTCCGTCCGCGGCCAATAGAATATAGGTCGGATATCCTCTTACGCCGAACTTTTCGGACAGCTTTTTATTCCTCTCGACGAATTCTTTCGGCACCAGCTTTTTGTTCTGCGGGAAATCGATCCACGCGAGCGTCAACTGATCCTTCGCGTACTTCTTCCATTCGTCGGTCGAGAAAACGTTCTTGTCCATCAACTTGCACCAGCCGCACCAATCACTCCCGGTGAAGTTGAGCAGGATCGGCAGATTCTTCTCTTTCGCAAGCTTCTGAACCGCCGCATAGTCCTGCGACCAAGCGCCGACCTCCGCACCCGAAACAGGAACCTGCTTTGCCTTCTTCTCTTTCTCGGCGGCGACAGCGACCACGCTGCACAGGCATACGACCATGACAAATCCAACACGCATCAGTTTTTTCATCTTAAACATCCTTTCGTCTTCTGCAGATCTCCTTTCCCCCTCACAGGAAAGATAGAAGTCCCGCGTTTGGTTGATATTTTATCAGCTCCTCCCGTCCACCGCAAGGCGGATTTACGGCGGTACGAACACAGGCGGCAATGCCGCCAGCGGAGAAGCGGGGAAGCTGAGAGGCTGAGAAGCGATAGGGACAATGGGGACGGGGTACCGCCAGTCCAACCCTACATGTCGCATGTCGTTTGTCGTGTGCCATCGATAGCTGTCAATTATGATCGAATGCAATCGAACGGATAGGAACGAGGAGAAAAACGCAGATGCGCCAGCCAGCTACCACTAAAATCTTTGTTTCGTGATTCACTCGAAAATGCTACAATCAAGGCATTATGAATCACATCATCAATTGTTTGGTCGAAAACCAGCCGGGCGTGCTGGCGCGAATCGTGGGGTTGATCTCCGGACGTGGATACAATATCGAGACGTTGAATGTCGGACCGACGGCAGACCCGACGGTATCCAGCATGACGATGGTCGTGCCGGGCGACGACCATGTGATTACGCAGGTAATCCACCAGTTACAGAAACAGGTGGACGTAATTGACGTCACCAACATGACGAAGCGTCGTCACATCAACCGTGAACTGATCTTGGTACGGATCGCGACGGAGGACCGCAGTGTGCGCGCGGAGGTCGTGGAACTTGCCTCGCTCTTCGTCTCTCGTGTCGTGGCGGTGGATGAGCGGACGATCACACTACAAATGGTCGGGAACCAGGATGCGGTCGCTGACTTCCTGCAGTTGTTGAAACCGTACAAGCTAGTTTCCATTTCCCGTTCGGGTGTGATCGCCGTGGATCGGGACATGGTACGCGAGAGGACTTCAGACACGAGTGTGGAATAAGGAGAGGAAAGATGGCAGAAAGATTCGGTTTGTTCGGACATCCGGTACGGCATTCGTTGTCGCCGGTGATTCATCAGGCTTCGTTCCGCGCGTTGGGACTGGACGCAACCTACGAATGTTTCGACGTGCCGCCGGAGAGTCTCGGTGATGCGTTGGAGATGTGTCGTGTGGAGGGGTTCAAAGGTATCAACCTGACCGTGCCGCACAAGGTTGCGGCTGTTCCGTTCATGAATCGGCTGGATCGATACGCCGAGTTGTTCGGTGCCGTCAACACGGTACGCTTTGAACCGGACGGCTCGATGTCCGGCTTCAACACGGACGGAATCGGATTCTGCCGCGATCTGGAAATTGTTGGAGGTGTTACACCTGCCACGCGCCGTGTGTTGATTCTCGGTTGCGGCGGAGCCGGACGCGCATTGGCAATCAGTTGCGCGATGCACGGTGCGGAGGAGGTGATCCTGCTGAACCGCACGGAGGAAAAGGCAGAGGCGGTAGCGCGTGAGATCTCCGCCGCTTGCCCGGAGTGCCGCACGCGTGTCGTCCCGTTCTCCGCCGAGGAGTGGATTGACGCCGCGCAACAGGCAGACATCATCGTGCAATGCACTACCACAGGATTGAATCCGGAGGATGTCTCCGTCTTGCCTGCCGAGGCATTCCACAAAGGACAGGTATTCTATGACATTGTTTACGTTTTGCCCGTCACGCCGACGATGGCAGCTGCCGCCAGTGCGGGATGCAAGGTAATCAACGGCGCGGGAATGCTGGTGCGCCAGGGCGCGGAGTCGTTCCGTATCTGGACAGGGCGCGAGCCGGACGAAAACGCGATGCTGGAGGCGTTGAGACAAATCCTTGAAAAGAGGAGATAAACCATGCTTACGGTCGTGTTGTCCGCAGCGTTGACGGTGATTGATTTCGGTGGACAGGGTGCGCAATGGCACGGGAACAAATACGTTCAGGAGTGCCGTCCCCAAGCCGATGGGCTGTCTGTGCGTTACGAGGGCGTGGACCCTTGGATCTATGGTCCATCTTCGACATTTCCGTTAGACCCGGCAGCAAAACGAATGCGGCTTACGTTGCTGGCTGATTCGGAGGAAGCGGATTCCGTCCGACTCTACTACCATCCCGAAAAGAAGGAATATAACGAGGAGATGGCGGTGACGCTGCTCCCTGAGTCGGAACGCCCCGGTGCGTACAGCGCGATCATTCCCC
This sequence comes from Kiritimatiellia bacterium, assembly GCA_017544725.1. GTDB lineage: Bacteria > Verrucomicrobiota > Kiritimatiellia > RFP12 > UBA1067 > RGIG8368. Next base: position 7,235 of record JAFYDR010000348.1, on the reverse strand, counting down.
CTATCTCTGGCACGATCTGGTGCCGATTTGATCCGCCGGGCGGAGCGAAAGGAAGTCTCCTCTTCAAGAAGCTGCTAGCGGAGCCGATCGTGCCGATTGCGACACCTTCGTTCGAGACTCCGCAGTGGCATGAGTTGTCACCCCAGTCCTTGACCGTACAGGCTGGCGAGTGGCGGCTCACACACGATCCCAAGCGCTGGAACGCCTTCACCCTGACTTATCGCGGCAAAAAGTTGGCGGAGGCCGCCGGTGAGGAAACTTGGATCGCAAACGTCAACGGAAAGCCTCAGAAGCTTACGTTCGTAACCACGAGCGTATCCCCATTGCTCGTGCCGGTAGATGGCACGAATGTCATGGTTAAAGGAGGCATCTCGGCGGTCGCTGAGCTAAAGGATGCACAAGGGGTGATGTGGCGTACGTCGCGTTACTTCAAGACGACGGAACGCGGTGACCTTGTGATCGGTCAGTCGGTCGTGGTTTCAGCCGACCGCGAACTGTTGCACCTGCCGTTGATCACGCTCTTCTGTGGTCGCGGTACCTTCGGTGAACATAAGACGCAGGCGTTGTTACCCGGGTGCGAATACCTCGCGGACGAACCGTCCAGCAACGAGCTGGAGATTCACGGTGCGAATGCGAATCGACACCTCGTTCCGCGTTATAAACTTTGCTATCCGTTGGTCGGTCTGGCGGTGGACGGGGTCTGGTTCAGCGTCGAGCAACGCACGTCCATGCTGCCCACATCCCCGATCTTCGATTCGCCCGACCGACTCTTCCGTAGCGGTGGTCATCTGCTCGGCTTCTGGGTTCCGGCGGCAGATGACAAGATCCGTTTCGACGGGGAGGCGGATGTTTACGGCGGCATCACGCTGAAGAAGGATATCGTCTATATGAGCGAGATGATCCTCTCGTCTGGAGAAGGCGATACGGTCGTACCGATGATGCAAGGGTATGTGGCACGCAACGGGTTGCCGAATCTCCCCAAGACAGATGGCGGTTTCGATGGTGCGATCCGCCTGATGGCGGAGGGCTGGCTGGACAGTTGCTGCCGCGAGGGAACCAAGTGGCGCCATGCGTCGGGCTCCTCAAACTTCCAGCCGCGAATCGCCGAAGAGGTGCCGCTCTACTTGCTGTGGCTGGCCGCGCACACGAAGGATGTAGCCCTACGAGAACGATTGGAGAAGACGGCTGGCGAGACGATTGCCACCTTCGATCCCGAATGGCAGGCAGACCGTCGGATCTCGCATATCTCATCTCCCGCAAACCTGTTGCTCTACGGAAATCTGGAACAGCGGATTCGTCGTGCGGCAAACGGTGTGCGCCATGTGGCGCAACGTGCGGCATCTGGCGCGATTCCTTACACGCCCAGCAAGACCGATTACTCTGCCGGTTCCGGCACCAACATCTTCAATGGTTTCACTGCAATGCAGATGGGCGGCATGACGGAGGATGTGACGTTGACCGGCGATGAAGGCGCAATCTCGGCTTACTTGGCCGTACTGGACAAAATGCTCGGACGTTATCGCAACGAAGTGCCACGCGGAGCGCAGCCGTGGGAGATGCCCCTGCACACGCCAGACATCTTGGCGTCAGCGCATCTGATCCGTGCCTACCTGACCGGATACTGGTTGACGAGAGACCGCAAATATCTGGACGAGGCGAACTATTGGGCGTGGACGGGAATGTCGATGGTTTACCTGACGCCTCCAGCGGAAGGCGAGATCGGTGTCTATTCGACAATCGGTGTGATGGGAAGTACGGGATGGACATCGCCCTGCTGGGTCGGAAGGCCCGTGCAGTGGTGCGGTCTGGTCTATGGCGCGGCACTCTTCCGTCTGGCGTCCGCCTATGACGATGAGAATAAGCTCCGTTGGCGGCAGGTCGCGCAAGGTATCCAATTGACGGGGTTGCAGATGTCCTATCCTCGAGGTGATCTGTTGAATCGGACTGGGTTGCTACCAGACAGCGTTGACCCCGTCCGTCAGCTCCGCTATGCACCGGATATCAATCCCGGTACGGTGCAGGCGATGTTGGGCGAAGCATTAGGTACTACGCCGCTCTACACAATCTGCCCCGTTGGCAAAGGATCGCTCGTCCATGCGCTGGGTTCGGTCGAGGAAGGTGCCTCTGACGCCAATACCATTTCGTTCCGCGTGACCCCTTGGTCGAAACATCCAAGCCGCGTGATCGTGACGCGTGTCGAGAAACCGGAATGGGTGAGCGATCACCCGTCCTTCCAATACCTGCCGGAGGCGCGTGTATTACTGTTGACTGTCGATCATCCGCAACGAATCCGAATCCGATTGGGGAAAGAGAAGTAAGAAATAGCTTGTAGCTTTCGGCTGTTGGCTTCAGTCCGACGCACCGTCGTCGATTTCGACTGCATTCAACTGCTCTCGATTCATTCCCTGCTTCTCAGCTTTGCCTCCCTCTCGTCATTCGCGGCATCGCCGCTTCCATTCTTCATTCTTCATTGCCACCTTTACGGCGGTCACAAGCAGCTTTGTCGTCCCGTGTTCCCGTTTGCGTTGGCGAGAGAAATCCTGTATAATTTTGTGCATGGATATCAAACCGCTCAAAGTGACTGTGCGCGGCTATGTGGATGACTCCGACCGCGAGGAGGGAATCTATGCGTCCTTTGCGGCTAAAGGGAATCGGGAAGGTGAATAGCATGTTGTGTCGGTTGTGCGTAAAGAATTTGGCGATCGTGGAATCCGTCGAGGTGTTGTTCGGCGACGGGTTGAACATCATTACGGGTGAAACGGGATCAGGCAAGTCCGTACTGATGGGTGCGTTGAATCTCGTGTTGGGTGGACGTGCCGAGAAGTCCGTTATTCGAGAGGGGGAGAAACAGGCGACCGTTGAAGCGGTCTTCCAGTTGCCCGAGTCGCGTATCGCGGCGGTCGATGGCCTGCTGACGGGGCTGGACTTGCCACCTTGCGAGGAGGGTTCGCTGCTGGTGCGCCGTTCGGTGTCGCAGACGGGGGCGGGACGTTGCTTCGTCAACGACACATCGGTCTCCGCAGCCACTCTGCGGCAGCTGGGCGAACTTCTAGTGGATATCCACGGAGCCTACGATCACCAGTCTCTTCTCTCCTCCGACTACCAACGCGATTTCCTCGATGCTTACGGGGGCTGTTCCGCCGCACTCTCGGACTACCGCGAAACCTGGCGGCAACTTCAGGAACGCAAGGCGAAACTCGCCGCGTTGCAGGGCGACAGTTCGGACATCGCGCTGGAGATCGATCGGTTGCAGTACATGGTAGATGAAATCGCGAACGCCAACCTGACCGAGGCTGACGGCGAGGAGCTTGTTGCGCGACATGACGAGGCGGCGAACGCGGAACAAATCCTCGCCATTGGACAGTCGGTTTCCGAGCTGATCAACGAAAGCGAATCCTCCGTCTTCAACCAGCTGGTTTCGGCGCAACAACAGTTGACCGAACTGGCACGCATCCTCCCTGCGGCTGCCGAATGGCGGAAGGATGCGCAGAGTATCGCGGTGCAGGTGCAGGAGCTGGCGGGAGCGATTGCCGACAAACTGAGCGAGATGGAGACCGATCCGGAATTGCTCCAGCAACTTGACGATCGCTTGACACTGGTGGAGAAACTGAAACGAAAATACGGACCGACATTGGCTGACGTGGCGGCGACTCTAAAGAAACACGAAGAGCGGTTACACGATCTTAATACGCGCACGGAACAGGTCGAGCGCCTTCAACGCGAAATTGCGGATGTGGAGCGCGAGCTTCGTGGAAAGGGAACGGTGTTGTCTCGTCAGCGTGCGGCGGCAGCTGGCAAGTTGGCACGAGCGATTACGAAGGAGTTGCGCGACCTCGGTTTCTTGAAGGGAGGATTCGACATCGCCTTGACGGCTTGCGAACCGACGGCGACGGGTATGGATGAAGTATCGTTCGGTTTCGCACCGAACCCTGGCGAAGCGATGCGTCCGCTGAAGGCGATTGCTTCCAGCGGCGAAATCGCCCGCGTCGCGCTGGCGGCAAAGGCGGTACTCGCCACGCACGACTCCATCCCCGTGTTGGTTTTCGACGAGATTGATTCCAACATCGGCGGAGAGGTCGGTCGTGCCGTCGGGCAGAAATTGCGCCGCGTGGCACAAATGCATCAAGTGATCTGCATCACGCACCTACCGCAAAGCGCCGTCTATGGGCGGCACCATTTCGTGGTGTCGAAATCGGTGGAGGCAGGGCGGACCAAGACGCACATCCACGAACTGGAGGCGGAAAACCGCGTGGATGAGATTGCACGGATGTTGGGCGGAAAGGGATTGACCAGCGTGGTGGAGAAGCACGCGAAAGAACTGTTGGAATCGGCAAAGGAGTAAGACGATGACAGAAAAAGAAAAAATGTTGGCAGGTGAACTCTACAACGCTTCGGACGAGACGCTGGTTGCGGAGCGCGCCTCCGCACGGCTGATCTGCCGGACATATAACAAGACAACGGAAGAGATGCTGAAGGTCCGCACAGATATGTTGCGCGACCTGCTGGGCGGATGCGGCAAAAACATTCAGATCGAGTCGGACTTCAAATGCGATTACGGATACAACATCTTCGTCGGTGAGAATTTCTATGCCAATTTTGACCTCACGGTTCTGGATGTCTGCCCTGTACGAATCGGGAACAACTGTTTGATCGGACCGCGCGTCACAATCTGTACGGCAACACACCCGATCAATGCCACTGCGCGTCTGCGCGGATTAGAGCTAGGCAAGCCGATCACCATCGGAAACAATGTTTGGATCGGCGCGGGAGCCATCATCAATCCCGGCGTAACCCTCGGCGACAACGTGGTGGTGGCGGCAGGCGCGGTCGTCACCCAATCCTTCGGCTCCAACGTTGTCATCGGTGGTGTTCCCGCACGTGAAATAGCGGCTGACGCCACTATTTGAAAATTCGGAGTTCCGAACGTTTGCTTCAAGCCAACACCTGAAAGCGAACAGTGACACATGATTGACATGGAAAACAGAGAGGAAATCGGCGGATACCGCATTCTTCGGCTACTCGGGAAGGGTGGCATGGGTGCGGTGTATGAAGCCGTCGGTTCCGATGGCGTACACCGTGCCGTCAAGGTGTTTACTCTAGATCATGGCAATCGCGACTTTCTCCCGAACCGTTTTCGTGTCGAGGCGCAAATGTTGCAACGGCTGAGCAACGATACCTCGTTCGTCCACTCTGGTGCGCGCTTCGTACACGTCTATGAGTCGGGCGTGGCAGACGGTACCCCTTGGTTCGCGATGGATCTCGTGCTCAACGCCGTCGGAGAGTCCGAAACATTGGAAGTAGCGAGAAATGCAGGTACTGTCAATGAGACGATGGCTAAACGATGGTTCGCGGAACTCTCCTCGACGCTGACCGCGTTCCATGCACGCGGCATCGTACACCGCGACGTGAAACTTGAGAACGTCTTGGTCGATGCGGACGGGTATGCTGTACTTGCCGACTTTGGGGTATCTCGCATCTTCGACGAAGATCTACGTCGTCGCTTGGATGTGACGACCACTTTCGTAGAGGGACAGACTACCGGAACACGCCCCGTGATGGGTACCTATTTCTACCTCGCCCCTGAAGTCCGTGCGGGAAATCCCGTAACGCCCGCAGCCGACTGGTATGCACTTGGTGTCCTCTTCTTCCGTCTTCTGACGGGCTTGTGGTATGAACCACCGTCCGCGCAGACCGACGACACTGGTGAACGAAAGACGGCATCACCATTCGATCTGCTCCTGATGTTCGATCCGCTTTGGCAGACGAATCTGCCGCGTCTCCTTTCCGATAACCAGGCAGCACGAACTGTCGTAGAGGTGACCGCGAAGGAGAGACCGCATTGGGGTGGTATGCGGTGGCTGATGTGGTGCGGTACGACCATGGCAGTCGCGCTACTTGCCGCCATACTCGCACGAACATATCTGCTACGCACGAAACCTCCACCGGATGTCCTGTTGGTGACGGCTCCCGAAGATCAACAAGACATCGACATCGGTACCGTGACGGCAGTGGTGGTCAAGGCCTCGATGAAGGAAATTCTCCACAACCAATTTATGCGTTGGCCGAGTCTCCAACAAGTAACGGTGGAAGAGGGAGTGAACGCAATCGGGGACGCAGCGTTCTTCGGTTGCCCGAAGCTGGAAACGGTCGTGTTGCCCGATTCTCTGCAACACATCAGACCGTATGCCTTCGGCGACTGTTTCACGCTTCGAGAAGTGCGGTGCGGCAAAGGACTGTCCGACATGGGACAGGCGGTGTTCGGTGGTTGCTCGAACCTTCTGCATGTTTATTACGATGGCGACGCGCCCACGGCGATCGGTTCGCGTATTTATGTCCGTACCCCCACCAACCTCATAAACCATGTCAAACACACTGCCAAAGGCTGGGGTTCGGTTTGGCCTCCGGATGACGAATTCCCCCGCCCCGTTATCGTGACACCCGCCTCCCAACCAGTATCCTCTTCTACCTTTTAACCCTTCAACCTTTAGACTTTGCCATGATTCCAGACACTCCAAAGACGCTTCTCAGAAAAATCGCAGAATACGCGAATGGCGATGATACCGCCGAATGGACGCGATTCGTAGAACTTTACACCCCGGTGATCCGCGTGTTCATTAGTACCTACGGAGACTTATCCGAGGACGATACCGACGTTGCGGTACAGGACATCTTCGTACGATTGGTCGATGTACTACGCACTGCAACTTACCGTCCAGAAAAAGGACATTTTCGAGCCTATCTGAGGACGATGGTGCGCAGACTCCTGATTGATCTGCACCGACGCGCACTCGTGCGTGGATCGGGGAATACCATCTCTGCAGAAGACATGGAACTTCTTGCCGAAACGCCTGATGCGGCAACGTGCGTGGATATGCGCCTCCAAGCTGCGCGACATGTTGCCGCCGTAGAACACGTCCTCTCACGCACGATACTAGACCCCCGTACGGTTGCCGCCTACCGAGCTTACGCACTCGACGGCGAACCTGCCGCCGAGGTTGCCGTCCGCCTAGGACTCACGCTCAACGCGTTACACCAAATCAAGTATCGCGTGAACCGCATGATCGCCGCCGTCGAATCCGCCTACGGCGAATAATCTTGCCTATAACTTCGTAGGGCGGCGAAGCCGCCCAGCTGAGAAGCGGGGAAGCTGAGAGGCTGAGAAGTAAGCAACCAGAGGTTGCAGTGACGGATGGGAGGGACGCGCTCCGTCGCGTCCGGTTGTGTAACGACAACGC
>JAFYDR010000347.1 GCA_017544725.1 Kiritimatiellia bacterium | reverse complement strand
GAGCGGTTCGCGATCCGTGTGTCCATTACGACGGGCGTACCATCCTCTTCTCCTACCGTCCGGGTCATGAAGCGCGTTACCACCTCTACACGATCCAGTCGGACGGCACGGGACTCCGTCAGCTCACGTCAGGGGAGTACGATGACATCGAGCCAGCGTGGCTTCCTGACGGCGACATCATCTTCGTCTCGTCTCGTTGCCGTCGTTGGGTGAATTGCTGGCTCACGCAGGTCGCAACCATCTATCGTATGAAGCCAGACGGTAGCGACATTCGAATGCTCTCAGCGAACATCGAGCATGACAACACGCCCTGGCCGCTTTCCGACGGGCGTATCCTCTACATGCGCTGGGAGTACGTGGATCGTCGGCAGGTCACCTTCCACCACCTCTGGACGATGAATCAAGACGGGACGCAGCACCAAATCTACCAAGGGAACACCTATTCCGGTAGCGTGTACATCGATGCGAAACCTATACCCGGTTCGGACGAGACGGTGATCATCGATTCGCCCGGTCACGGACGGTACGAGCACGGTGGCTTCCTCAGCGTTCTTTCTACGAAGGCCGGACCGGACGACCGTTCAAACGTACAGCGCATCTCTAAGTCCGCATGTTACGATCCGTGGGCGTTCTCCCCCGATCTCTTCATGGCGACGGATGGTGCCCGGGTTTTTCTGGTAAACCGGGGTGGCAAGGAGATGGATCTTTTCCGTATCCCGAACGAGTTCACCACGTTCGAGGGGCAACGCGACGGATCTCGCATCAGCGAACCGCGTCCGCTCATGCAGCGTCCGCGCGAGCCTGTACTGGCCGACCGCACGGATCTCTCTTCCAAGACGGGGGAGTTCTATCTCGAAAACATCCTTGTCAGCCGTAGTATGCCAGGCATCAAGTCCGGCACGATCAAGAAACTCATGGTCATGGAATCCCTGCCCAAACCGATCAATTACACGGGTGGCATGGATCCTCTCACCTATGGCGGTACCTTCACGCTCACGCGCATTCTCGGTACCGTCCCGGTGGAGGAGGACGGTAGCGCCTACTTCCGTGCGCCCGCGCTCAAATCGCTCTTCTTCGTGGCATTGGACGCCGAGGGTCGAGCCGTGAAACGTATGCAGAGTTTCACGCAGGTGATGCCGGGAGAACGGCAGGGGTGTGTGGGTTGTCACGAGAGAAAGACAGAGAACACCGTGCGTCGCGCCGCGACGGTCTCCCGTGCGCTCACACGCACTCCGTCTGAGATTGACGCCTCTACACGGGTATTCGACGTGCCCGATTTTCCGCGTGACGTTCAGCCTGTTCTCGACCGATCCTGCGTGAAGTGCCACAATCCAGACAAGCGTAGCGGCGGCGTGGATTTGTCTGGTGACAGAGGAGTCATGTTCTCGATGGCCTACTACAACCTCATCGCACACAATCAAGTGCTGGATGGTCGGAACTTGAGCCAAAGCGACTGGCCACCATACGAGCGCGGGAGTGGCGGAAGCCCGCTGATGGAGAAAATTTCAGGCAAACATCACGGTGCAACCGTGACTCCCGCCGACCGCAAGGTCATCATGCAGTGGCTCGACGCGTCCGCACCGTATCCCGGAACCTACGCCGCACTGGGCTGTGGTTCAATCGGTGGGTATATGCAGAACAAGCAGATCATCAACTGCGATTTCACACGCCCCCGCACGATTGTTGCGCAGGACGTTATCAACCGTCGTTGCGATTCTTGCCATACGGGCGAGAAGCGACTCCCGCATGCGCTTTCAGATGAAAACAACATCAGTTTCTGGACGCCTGACTGGAATGATCCCCGCCTGAAGAAGTACCATCGTCACTTGCTCTTCGACTTGACTCATCCCGAAAAATCCCTCTTCCTCAAGGCACCGTTGGCGAAAGAGGCGGGCGGTTTCGGTATGGGTACAGATGGCAAAGCGATCTTCGCTTCGACCGACGATCCCGACTATCAGACGCTTCTTGCAATGATTCAGGATGGGCACGAAGTATTGGAGAAGGCAAAGCGATTTGACATGAAAGGTTTCCGTCCGCCCGTTCCCTATCTGCGCGAGATGAAGCGGTATGGGGTACTGCCGGAATCATTCGACCTAGAGAAGGATCAAGTGGATTCATACGCCCTCGACCGCCGTTACTGGGCATTGGACTGGACGCAATTGAGGTAAGGTGACGGACGATGCCAGCTGAGAAACGGGGACGCTGAGATGCTGAGAAGTAAGCTTCCAGAGGTTGTAGTGACGAATGAATGACGAACGGGAGGAGCAATGTCCTCGTTGTTCGGCTTGCCCAGCTTAACACGCTTACTAGGCTCATCTGGCTTAACGCGCTAACTTTGGAAAAGAAAGGAATGCAAACGATGAAGAGAAGAGAATTCATGAGTCTGCTCGCTGCTTCGGTGGCGTGCGGAATTCGTACCGCTAAAAGTGCAGAGACTAAAAACGAGGAATTACTCAAGTGGTTCCTTGACAACGAGTATGGGTATGCGCCGATTGGGCGTCCCACGGACATGAAGTTCGAGGGCAACAGTATTCTCTTTGGCGGGGGAAAAGTGAAGGTGAATCTCACGGTCGCTTTGCCGAAGGGTGCTACGGCGGAAAAGCCATGTCCTGTGCTGTTGATGGGGGATTTCCGTACGTGGAACAACGGCATGCGCGAGGATGAACAGTCGCTCAAGCAGCAACGGAATCAAAACGAGATCGATGCTTACGCGACTTCGCGCGGTTATGCTGTGGTGCACTACGATCTGAATGAGGCCACGCCAGATCAGCCGCGTCGCAAGATGATTGCCGATCTGAAAGCGAAGGGGGCGCAGCTGCCGTCCTGTCCATACGGACTCTTCGAGGTGTATGGAGGAGAGACGGATCGTACGGCGACAAGCTGGGGTACAATCCGTTCTTGGGCATGGTGCCACAGTCGTGTGCTGGACTGGATTGAGACGCAACCGATGATGAACGCGAAACGTGTCGCAGTACTGGGGCACTCCCGTCTTGGTAAGACCGCGCTTTGTGCTGGTGTCACGGACACACGCTTCAAGGTTGTCTATTCCAATGCCTCTGGTTGCGGTGGTGCGAAACTGAATCGAATGGATTTACCGCATAGCGAACACATTCATCAGATTACGCACAACTTCCCGTACTGGTTCTGTCAGAACTTCACTAAGTGGGCAAACCGAGACGGCGAGATCACGCACGATCAGGACGAATGGATGGGGCTTATCGCTTCGCCCACGCGTTACCTGTATGTGGCCAGTGGTTCGGAAGACCAATGGGCTGGACCGGCAGGAGAAAAGGCTGCTGCGGAAGGTGCTGCCAAGGCGTGGGAGGCGCTTGGACTTAAGGGCATGGGAGATCATGTGGGATATCATTGCCATGAAGGGCCGCATTCACTTAGCGTGGTTGACATAAAACTCTTCCTCGACTTCTGCGATACGCGATTGTAGGGTGCATCTGCGTATTACCATACGTGCAGATGTAGTCAGGAGACGGCAGAAACGACTGAAAAAACAACTTGGACGGCAATGATGTGAACGGTACAGCCGCCGAGACGGCGGCTCTCCATAGAGGCTCGTCAATGTGACATCCGAGACTTGCAGAACTGGAGAGACTGGCGGCTAAACATCCATCTCCATCGTTCCGCTTCTCAACTGGCGGCTTTGCCGCCCTAGTTATAAGCAAGCCCCTAAGGGGCGAAAGTACACAGACGGGGGCAAGCGTAGCGTAGCCCCCGGAATCAAATAAAGGCACCTTAACCCTGAAAGGGCGACAGAAAGCGATACGGCATGGCGAGTGGCGGTAGATTGTTCTGCCGCCCCTTCAGGGCTTGGCAGATATCGGTCGTCCCGCCGGGGGTTACGTTTCGCTCGTCCCCGTCTGTATAGTGGACGCCCTTTCAGGGCTTCCGTAACCATGCTATCGCTAATCCTGTCGGTTTCGACGACGGGGGCGTCGTCGTTACGCAATCGGACGCAATAAATAGCGTCCTCCCATTCGACACTATGCGAAGTGCCTCAGCTTAACACGCTTACCCAGCTTAACGCGCTTACCACGCTGGCGTCTTTTCCTTCATTTGTCATTCGTCATTTCTTCATTCTTCTCTTTTTATTCTTCTTGCGGTACGAGTTTCCCTTCCTGCAAGACCAGAACGCGGGAACAACGGGCGGCCATTTCGGGCGAATGGGTGACCATCACCAGTGCCAGGTTCTGCTCTTTGGAAAGATCCAGCAGTCGATCGATCACTTGTTGTCCGGTCGTGGAGTCGAGATTTCCCGTCGGCTCGTCGGCAAGAATGATTTCCGGGTTGTTCATCAAGGCACGCGCCAGTGCAACGCGTTGCTGTTCACCGCCGGAGAGTTCCATTGGCTTGTGCCGAGCGCGTGCGGAGAGTCCAACCTCATCCAGCAGTTGCAGGGCACGTTCCCGCATCCCGCGCCGGGAGAGGGTTCCGACAGCCATTGCCGGGAGGAAGACATTCTCGACAATGTCCATTTCTGGGAGCAGATGATAGGACTGGAAAACGAACCCGATTTTCTGTGCACGGATTTCGTTCCGAATGCGCTGGCTTCCCCGGTAGAGCGATACGCCATCGATGAGTACATCGCCTGCCTTCGGCTGGTCTAATCCGCCTAGTACATGGAGAAGCGTACTCTTGCCCGCACCACTGCGACCGATGATCGCGACAGTCTCGCCCCGTGCGACCTCTAGATTGGCGTCAATCAACACGTCCAATTTCGCATGGGGCAGCTTGTAAGATTTGGAAATCGATTGCGCGGAAAGCAACATGGTTCACCTACTCATTTCGTAATGACTGGACAGGATCCTTGCGGGCCGCGATTCCCGCAGGCAGGAGACTCGCAAGCGTACAGAAGAAAACAACAAGTACTGCCACTTCCGCCACTTCTCGGGGAGTCACGCTCCACGGAATTTGGGAAAGACCATAGACATTTTTCGGGAAGACCTCCACGCCGAGAGTCGCCAGCCATTCCACCATGGTCTGCAGATTGTTCAGAATCAGAAATGCGGCGCCAATACCTAGCAAAACTCCCGCGATGCATTGGATCCATCCGTGTATCACGAACACGCCCATGACCTGACGCGAAGAGAACCCCAACGCTTTGAACAGTCCGATTTCATCCGTCTTCTGTACCGTCAACACGATGAGCGTGTTCATCACGCAGAAAATCGCGACGACCGTAATGAAAGCGAGTAGCAGAGCCATCATGTTTTTCTCGACGGCCAATGCGTTGAAGAGCGCCTTATCGACTTCCTGCCAAGTCCTGACATGGAATCCCGGCGTCAACTTCTTCACATCCTCCACCACCTTCTCAAACGCGACCGTCTTTTGCGGGTCTTTGCACTTCAGCGAAATGGTATGAACGCCCGTTTTCATTCCCAGCAGATCACGTGCGACATGTAACGAGACGATTACAAAACCGCTGTCGAACTCGTTCTGCCCGGAGTCGAAGATCCCGGTCACAGTCAGTCGTTCAGGAAAATAGATTTCATCCTTTTCGACCAAGTTCATCGGGGAATAGATGAAGATCTCGTTTCCCACGAAGACGCCCAGTTGCCGCGCCATATCGATTCCAAGAACGACCGAATCGCCCTCCAGGTCGAACCTTCCCTCGACCATGCGGTTCAGCTTCATCACCTTGGTCGCACGTTCGGAATCGGTACCGATTACAATCGGTGCGACAACCTGCTTTCGATATTCCAGCAGCACACGCGTTTCCAGACTTGGAGCTGCCGCCACAACACCGGGAACCTGTTCCAATCGCTGACAGAGCTGCTGTTCGTTTTGAATTGCGCGACCGGAATTCGAAGCCAGTGTGATGTGCGGCTTGAAGTCCAGAATCTTCTCCTGCCACAGTTCACCGAAACCAGTCATTACCGCACGGACGATGATGATGATCGCAACACCCAGTACCATTCCCAGCACGGACACCAGCGTGATGATACTGGTAAAAGACCGCTTGGGTCGAAAGTATTTCAATGCGAGAAAAAATGAAAAAGGCATAAACGAAACCTCTATGCGGATTCCTTGTCACGATGTCGCGCCGCAAAGGGGTGAAGCGGCGCGACTCCGTCGGCAGGGGTCAATTCTCTCGGACAAACCGCAGCATATCGTCGTAACATTCGTCGAGCTCCGCCTTCTGCAAATCCGTCAGGTAAAGCTTTTCCAGCTTCCACTTCTTGTTGTCGCCCACGGCTGTCGTTCCCTGTTCCCCCTGTTTCGCTTTTAGGTATTGACGGGAAACCGTTGTCTTGAAAACGCCCTGCCGCTGGAAGTAATACAGCGAATATCCGCGCAACCCGCCAGGCATTCCGCGTTGGTCAATCAGTAACCGATACAGCGCGTAGGCCTGTGTCAGCGTTCCCTTCTTGTCGCGGTCTTCCATCTGACGCCAGATATATGCGAGTAGGGGAGCATACGCGCAACGTTCGGTGACCAATCCTTCCGACCCGCAACGGCGGCTCTGGTAAAGCCACTGCCAGCCGCCCCATGCGCTGAATACGGTGTGCATGATCGGTTTTGCCGCCACTTCTTGGATCATTCGCTCGTTCGCCCGATTCCCTTCGCTTTCCTCCTTGATGTATCCGAAGGTTTTCGGGTAACGTTTGGCGAGGTCAATCAGCAACTGGACGGTCGGTGCCGGACAGGTGTTGTTCACATACGTCTGGATAATTGCAGGGCGTTTGATGATCGACGCCAGTCGCTCGTAATAAGCCTTGATATCATCCTGCGTCTTACCATCATCCGGAGGGCGCGAGATCACGGCGATATTCGTTTTGGGATACTTGGCGGCGATCTGCTCGACGGCCTCCGCCTCCTTCGCCATACTTTCGATTGTGCCGTTACACCCAAACGTCAGCATAGCGTTCTTCCCCTCCATCGCACGGGCGCAAGCCTCGACCCCCTTTACCTTTTCCTCGAAGGTCAGCAGATCAACCGCATCATTCGACTGACACCAAATCACGCCAGGACAACCGCTATCCGCCACAAACGCGGCACCTTTTCCCAGCGACTCAAAATCAACCGCACCATCCTCGAGATACGGCGTGGAAAGAATCGGAAATGGACCACGCATCCGGGGATCACCGCCTCCCGGAGTCTTTTGGACAGCAGTTGTCCGTTCCTTCGCGACCTCCGCCGCACGTCCCGTCAAAGCCGCACCCGCAGCCGCCATCACCAAAAAATCACGTCTCTTCATTTCCGAAAATCCTTTCCCTTATCCATCTGGAATGCGAACATTGTACCATGCTCACGTCCACTCGTCAAAACCAACTGCGGTTAGTTTGCCTATAACTTCGTAGGGCGGCGAAGCCGCCCAGCTGAGAAGCGGGGAAGCTGAGAGGCTGAGAAGTAAGCAACCAGAGGTTGCAGTGACGGATGGGAGGGACACGCTCCGTCGCGTCCGATTGCGTAACGACGATGCCCGCGTCGTCGAAACCGGCAAGTTATCCCCATGAACGTTCCCGCGCACGGCACGGGCGGGGAG
>JAFYDR010000346.1 GCA_017544725.1 Kiritimatiellia bacterium | reverse complement strand
GCACCCCCGCCTGTGCCTGTGTCGCCCCTACGGGGTTGCGGGAGGGGCAACGTCCCCGTTGCCTGTGACAGAAAGGACTAGCGAGACTGGCGGCTAAACACCCGTCCCCATTGTCCCCATTGTCCCCACTGTCCCCATCGTCCCCGCTTCTCAGCCTCTCAGCTTCCCCGCTTCTCAGCTGGCGCGAAGCGCCCCAGCTTACCCGGCTTAACACGCCTAGCCAGCTGGCGGCGAAGCCGCCGCCAGCCGCCAGCCGTCGCCGTTTACCGGAGGAACAGGATTGTGCCGCACGGACGGTTCAGGAAGACGGAGTGACCGTCGTCGCTGTAGTTGAAGCGAGCGCCGGGAATCGTATTGCCAAACTCATCGACAGCCGACCAACCGGTGAAGTCCGCGGGTCCGGTGAGTGTTCCGGTCGCAGTGACAAGCGCACACTTGCCGGAGAACTTGGTACCCAATACCGTGGGCAAGACCTGAACCAGCAGGGTGCTAGGCAGCGTCGCCGCACCTGCCACCGTCACCGTGCTGTTCGCGCCGGGCGCGAAGTGCGTCTGTATGATCGCGCCGCTGGCGACGGCAAGGTCGCCGCCGATCGCGAGCGTACCCGTATCCGCTGGCGTACCGAGCCACAGAGCCGCACCGGAGGCAACACCAACCGCACCGCCAGCAGAACCGATACCGCCGAAGGTCGCACCGTTGCACACCGCGATCGGTCCCGTGGTGGAGGAGGCGTTGTTCAGCGCAATCGCACCGGCTTCGATCTTCCACGCACCGGTGGCGACGCCGGTACCGGAGAAAATCCAAGTACCCGTACCGGTCTTGCGGAGTTCACCGTTGCCGGAGACGGCACCGGAGAAGCGTTGATCCGAATCGACGTGAAGGGTACGGACATTCTCGCAGACTTCTTCGTTGCTGAACGCATAGACGTGGAAGCCTTGATCCCGTTTGCTCCCCTTGAGCGTGAAGGTACTTCCTGTGGGCGTGTAGCGAATGGCAATATAACCTTCCGGAGCAGTGTCTTCATTGAAGGTAAAGGGCGTCGTAGTCATGCCCGTTCCGTCATCGTAGTACAGGTCGATCGTACGGTTCTGGGAAGCCCAGTTCCGGATGTAAAGACGGAACTCGTACGTCTTTCCTTCCGTCAGTCTTTCGAGCTTGAGTTGGACGGTACCCGCCAAATACTGGAAGGGGTAGAGGAGATTATAGATCGCGTTTGAATTGTCCATGACAATGTTATCCGGATTGCCGCCACGGTGCACGCTCGTCGGTACGCCACTGAACGTGCCGCCATGGTGCAAATCATAATAGAGCACTGCGGCATCGTTGCCATCCGAGCAAGCGATCGGAACCTCGTTCACCAGTTGAATGGTGGTGCTGGCAGAACCGAGGTTGACGAAGTGCGTGTACTTCTTGAAGGGCGCGACACCGCAGTCCGCATCGCCCGTGATATTCACGCGACGCGGCCATTGCGGCGCGGCGAAGGTGCCGTCCGACTGGAGCGCACCCCATGAATCGCTGTCGCCGAGACCGAGGCAGAGTGAACCGACACCGGAGATACCGTTGACCGTCGCGTTACCCTGCAATTCGACGACCGCGCCGTTCGCCACTACGACACCGGCGGTCACGACAGTCCCGTTCCCCAGCACCGCACGTCCGTCGTTCACCGCAAGCGGCGTAGGCAGGGAGTTGGTACCGCCGAAGATCTGCGTGCCCACGCCATCGAGCGAAAGCGAGGCGTTACCAGAGATGCCGCCCGTCTGCCGCATGGTCACGCCGTTCGCGGGCGTGAGGGAGACGGTTTCCGCCGTAGCGGGGGCGTCGCCAATCAATTCGTTGGAGAAGCCGTAGAAGTGACATTTGTCACCGGAGATAAGGCTGATGACCCGCACCGTCACCGCACCGCTCGAATCGGCGAGATAGCGGCAACCGACGGAGGTGTAGGGACGCCCAGTTCCGTTCTCGTCGCGATCTGGATTCCAATTGACTCTTCCGATCTCTTTACCACTACGGGAGAACACAAACATGACTTGGCGGTTGTTTGTCGCGAAGTTCCGGAAGTAGAGACGTAGGTCATAGAGCTTGCCCGACGTCAATCCGGAGAGGTTTACGGAGAAGTCTGCGCTGCCGTAATTGAAACGATAGACCAGACGAGCGAGACCTGTGGCTGTCGAACCGCCGTCGCTACCCCACGCGGTACCCGGTGCCGTTCCGCCCCAAGACCAGGATCCCGTGTTGTTGACGGTCACGCCGTTGATCGTGGGAGCCTGACTCCCCAGCGGGAAGTTCACGAGGTGCGTGTAGGTCTTGTTGGTGGAGAAGCCGCTATCCGCATCGCCGTTGATACGCGGAATGGTATAGACGTAACTGCCGAAGGCTACGTGGCCGTCACCGAACAGGTTTTGGATTGTACCGCCGACAATGTGCACCGTGCTGTCGTCGGAAGTACGCACCGTGTCGAAGGCAGTGTTGCCGTAGAGGGAGAGCGTACCGCCCTTCGCGGCGACATCGCCGCTGGCATACCGTGCAATGATCGTACCGTCGCCGGTCTTCTGCACCATGCCGCCAGGCTGACCGTCAATCGAACCAGAGAACCCGCAGTTGAAACCTGTTGCCTGAGCAACGGAGACAACCGTGTCGGCGTCCGGGGCCAACGAACCGGCCCCCGCAATCTCGGAAGCACCGGTGTCGGGAATGATCCACGAGCCGGGCAGTGCCTTGTACGCGGTCTCGCTCGGCTGCATGACGAAGAGCGAGACATAGGCGTTCCCCGAAATCTCAAAGAGTCCCAGATAGAGATAGTGAATTCCCTTCGTCAGGTAACATCCGCCGTAGGAGTTCTTGCATGATTCCGAAGAGAACACCTTGAAACCATCAATCTGGAAGATGACCGCGTCATCGCACTGCGTGTAGAACTTGTAGAACCCGGTTTCGGGAACAATCAGGTTGGCCGTGTAGGCGGCAACCCAGTAGTTGTTCGCACCCGCATAGGCGCTGGGGAATGGATTTTCCCGCGAATCGCCGATGGCGAAATTGGTAGCGAGCGGCATGTAGGTCTTTCCGCGATAGGTGAGAAGTTTCAGCAAGTCATTAAACTTGTCGCGGGAAAAGACATACATCATGTACTCGTTCTGCGAGTTCTGATTGTAGAAACCGTAGTAGTCGCCTGTCATACCGGAGTTGACGCCGGAGGCCTTGAGCGACGCACCAGAGGCGATGTGCGTCACGCTTGGAAGCATCGCCACTCCAAGAGCCAGCGAACCGGCATTGACGTAGGTGTCGCCTGTGTAGGCAATGGAATCACCGTTTAGCGTAACCGTGGAGGATCCGGTCTTGACGAGCGGACCAGCGCCGCTGATCTTACCGCCGTAGGTAGCGGTGTCGCCGCCAACCGTCAACGTGCCGTTCGCGACGATCTCGGCAGACTTGTCGGTGTTAACGAACCGCGCGATGGACGCGCCGTCATTCGCCACCAGCTTGGCGTTCTGACCCAGCGTGGCGGTACCGGAGATATCCACGTTCGACTCGACGGTGAGCGTCGCGCCGGTGACGGTAACATCGCCTGTGATATCCACACCCTGCGCGAAGGTGACGCTACCGCGCTCGACGGCGAGATCGGAGGTCACGTCGCCGGAGAATCGGACACTACCTTCTGCCGTGCTCTGCACGGAGAGCGGCGTCGCCGTGCGGTTCTCTACCGCACTCGCGATCTCGTGGTCGCCGGCGGAGGCGAAGATGTAGGGATCGATTCCATCGAAGAGGATGGTGCTTCCCGTGAGGGTGTAACTGTGGCTGTTGTAGAAGGAGATGGCATTGATCGTCGGGTCTGCCGCGAGGGTAACGGTGGCGTTTGCCTGTGCGGCGTTACCGAAGTTCGCGATCGCGGTATTGGCATTCGGAGCCATGGTGTGATCCCAGTTTGCAGCATCGCCCCACGTGCCGCCGGTCGTGTTGATCCAAGTGTAAACCGGATTGTCATCACCCGAGGTGATCGTCAGCGTAATCGTGCCGTTGCCATCGTCCGCAAAGGCGTAGCTGTAACCGGCAATCTTCGATTCGTCGGCGACGGAGAGCGAGGAGACATCACCCGTCAGCGTGGTGTAGCGGAGGATGGTGTAGGTGCCAGACTCGGCGAAGGCGCATCCGTTCACGTCATCCCAAAGCGAGACGGCAGTGGCACCGAGGGTGAGATTCCCAGCGGTGATGTTGTCGCAACCCGAAGTATCGAAGCTGAGCTGCCAACTACCGGAGAGCGAGAGTGCGCCGATGGAGACGGCGAGCGAGTGACGGAAACCAACCTCCAGCATCCGGTCAGAGACGAGCGTCAGTCCGGCGGGATAGGTAGCGGCATTCAGGATGGTACGGACATTGCCGGAACGGGTGATGGTGGCGGAGGGAACGCCGTCCAGCTCCACGTTCGTCAGCAGGACATCCACATCGGCGACATCGCCGTCCGGACCGCCAAGCGTGAGATCGCTACGTTGCAAGACAACCGTACCCAAGTGATAGACACCGTTCGTGACGGCGTGAATGATCACCTCCGCCGGATAGGGCGTGGCAATGTATGTACGCGTCGAGCAGGGAGTGCTGATATAAGAACCGACACCGACGACTGCATCCACAGGCGTCAGCGGATCGCCGAGCATCAGAGGAATGCTCGTATCGTGACCGAGCGAACCGTCGCGATTGACAGGGAATTTTGTACCGGTGTAGATGTTGGCAAGTCCCGTCTCATTGTAGCTGAAGTCATCGGCGCCGAAACGAACGAATCCTTCGCGCACGGTGATGCCGCCGAAAATGGAACCGATCACACCTTCAGTATAGGCGTTTGTCGTGCTCGGCATGGAACCCGCGTTCCTGACTTGGAACACGCCCGGTCCCGTCTTGAGAATGCTGGTACATGAGTATGGCAGACGATAGGTTGCCTGAACGATCTTGTCGTACTCCAGCGTATCCCCTTCGCCGACATCCACCTGTACCAGCGGGGAGTAACAGTTGAGTGCACCGGTGAACTGCATCGTGCGTCCGACACCGGTCCGTATCCCGACAACCGACAAACCCTCGCCAAAGACGTCCACATAGCGCGCAGAGGAGACACGGTCCTCTTCGATGTTGAAATAAAGAGCGACGGAACTATTCGTCGGTGCCCTCAAACGATAGTGCAATGTATTAGCCGGCACCGTCTTCATCTCGACCGTACCGTCCATCACATACATGTGTTCGAAGTTTGTCACCGCACCGATGATCGTCAATGTGCCCCCGCCGATCTTCTCGATGGCGGCACCTTCGCTGAGGGCGGGATTCAACGTCCCGGCAAACGTCAGATTGCCTTCCGTCTCCACCAGCAGGTTGGAGTTCACGGTCACAGGAGATTCGATCGTCACCGTTCCCGGCGTATCCTGATAGAGGTAATCGTGATAGGAACCGTCGCGGCGGCTGGAGATTTCGTTGCCCGAGAGCGTCGCCGTCTCGCCGGAGGCGACACCGCCGAACCACAGGCTGTTGAAGAGATAGGCTCCCGCGAGGTCGTTGTTCCACGCCAACCCGGCCAGGGACGGGAAGGCGAGCGCAGCCGTCGTGCTGCCACCTGCGACAAGGGCGCTTCCGTCCGCCCAGAGCGCGGCGGATGACCAGTTTCCGGAAACGGCGTTGGCGACCTTTACGTTGGCGTTCTGCGCCAGCGTCCCGGTACCGGTGACCGTCGCAGCCGCAACGTCCAGCGTCGCCACCGACACCGAACCCGCGAAGGAGTTGACGATCGACGCGCCGGATACCGCCGTAAGCGCAGCACCCGGTCCTGTGAGGTTACGGCACACGCCACCCGCCTGAACGGGAGAAAGCCGAACGTCATCGACAAAGGTGGCAACATCGCGCATCCAGCCGTCGCCGGTGAGACGCACGGTATGGGTACCAGCAGGGAGCCAAATCAGACCGGAGGAGAAATAAACCCAATACGGCTGAATCATGTTGGAGAGCAATGTGGCGACCGCCACGTCATCGACCGTAATGTTGATGCGGTGATCCCAAAAACCGTTCCCACGTTTGTAGTAAATGAAGGCGAGGTCATACCATCCCGCATCGGCGACGGAAACCTCCTGCATGATGGAACCGAAGCGCTGGAGGATGCACAGCTGGTTGCCGTCCGGGATTCCCGTACCAACGATGTTGGCAGCTCCGCACCAGGTTTTGATGCCCGTGTTGTTCGCATTCACCACCAAGTCGGAGACCTTCCACGGAGCGAGGGCTGTTCCTTCCTTATCAATCTCCCCAGCCCCGCAGACTGTCCCATTCATGTAGGGGTAGCCGTTGCCCGCAGCGTCAATGATCGTATCCTCGAAGGAGCCGTTGCCCAACAGATTGCCGGTACTTGCCGCCTCGCCCAGCAACTCGACCGTCGCACCGGAAGCTGCCGATACGCGCAAATTCGCACAGCGAGAACCAGCCAACAATAGCGCGCCTTCCTTGACCTCAACCGCACCTTTCGCGAAGGAGACCGCCAGCGTGCCAGCACCGAGTTTCTCGAACGAGGCGTCACCCACTACAAGCGCGGTGATCGAGTTCGTCGTTCCGACGTTACCGGAGACCGAGTTCGAGAGCAGAATGCGCCCAGAACCGGCAAGTGTCGCACCATCGCCGCTGAACATGATCGAGGTAGGCTTTACCGTTCCCTTGATCTCAACGAAAGCCCCAGCGGGAAAGACGGCGGTCGCGCCATCCGTCCAAGCGACGGCGTTGTTCCCGTTGTCCAACCAGTTCGCGGTGGACGAATCATCCCACGCCGCGCCACGTGCGCCGTTCCAAGTCAGGACAAGGCCGTCAGCCAGCGAAGCGAACGGCAACGCCAAACACGTCATAAACAAATACACACACGCAAAAGAGGATACACGTTTCATTTGTCTCTCCTTACCATAGGCACTCCCTCTGGAAAACCATCCTCCCGAGGGACACGCGGAACCCGCGCATTTCTAAAGTACGGGCATATTCTACCAAACAGAACCTGACCATGCAAGAATGGATTTACTTTTTGTCGTTTGTCATGCCAGCGGGCACCGCCGTTTCTTCACGCGGAGGACATGGGCGGCATAATATGCCCGCGCACAGAACGCAACCTCGGAAAGGGCAACGTCCCCGAGCCTCACTTCGTTCGGAATGAAGAATGAAAAATGATGAATGAAGGGCGGCAAAGCCGCCAGCTGAAAATCTGAAAGGCTGAGAAGCTGAAAAGTAGAGTTGACGCCGCCAGTCGTGCTAGACCGCGATCACTCGTCCCTTTTGTCATTTCCGTCCTTTATGTTTCTTCCCCGCCTCACAACTTCCCCCGGCTTAACACGCTTACCCGGCTTAACACGCTTACCAAGCTGGCGCGAAGCGCCCCGCTGGTAAAGCTGGATAAGCGTGTTAAGCTGATGTCCCAAGCCAGGCCGCATGGCGCAAACGAGAACGCAAAGTCCACAAAGAATGAGTATGGTAATTGTGGAATTGTTGAAATAATCAGGATCCATTATCCATTGGCTGTTGGTTGTTGGCTGTTTTCACAATCTTTGTGGCTAAAAACACGGTTCGTCCAAGAAAAATGTGGAAAGCTTCCACAGAAATCTTTGAAGAGCCAAACCATTCCGTGAGTTCCGTGTATTCCGTGGTTTTTGAGATCTCCCAACAGAAGAATTTCTCATTGACGGCAACTATTCTGCCACTTCTCCCCGCCCGTTGCAAGCCGATTCGGTTTTTGCGTCAACAGCCTTGCCTGTCACGGCAAGCTTGATGACGCGGGAGGCGGGATCGCGGGAGAAGGTCACGACGTACACGGAGACGCTGAACGGTCCCGGCTCTTTCCGCGGAAGTGTCCGTACCGTCACGGTGACGGACGCGCCCGGCGCGACGGCGTTGGTCGATGCGGAGACCTCCGCGCAGTCGCACGAGCGCGACAGCGCGCGGATCCGTTCCGTTCCCGCGCCGTCGTTCCGCAGCGTGAACACCGCCTCGCGGCTTTCCCCCGCCGGGAACTCGCCCAGCCACTCCCCCGCGTTCCCGACGACCCGGAGAACACCAAAAGCAAACATCGGAAACAAGATCAAGGAAGCCAAAAACTTAAACATCATATGGACTATCATGCACATTTGCAAATCGTGATGACCTGACATTGGATGACTTACCGTTTTTCGCATTCATCCCTCTTCGTATTGTTATGAAAACTCTCAATGTATCCGCATTTCTTACATCGCACAGAAAGCTCCCCAGAAAATCCTTAAAAGAGGAATCGTCCTCCACATGGAATTTTCCCGTCATTCCCCCTTTTTTCCATCGGTTCGCATTTTCCAGTATCCCATCTCCTGTTCGCCGAACGCGAAATCGATACATATCAGTCCGAACGGGAAAGAGGTCGCTTCATATACCCATGCGAACCCTCCAGTGTATTCCCTCCATTCGAATTCACGGGGCACATTTCCTGGATTCCACCTGGAGCAGACAACCACATGGCGATTGGTCATCCGCAGATGAAGTTCCCGATTGTCGGGAATAAATCCCCAAGTGCCTGATTCCCAGTTTGTCCCGATACCGCCGTACCAGATCGTTTTCTTGTAGGTCATATCCTTTGAGAGGACGAGTTCTTTCCGGATATCGCCCAATTCCGCCCGGTACACGCCATAAAGTTTTTGAACATCAAACGGGGATGTCGCGTCGGTAAGAATAAGGAACGCCGCAAGCCAAAGCAGAAAGAGGGCGAGCGCCCCGTAAACCACAAGCCTCACAAAAGAAGCAAGGCAGCAACCCAAAAATTTCTTGTTGCCGGAGCGCTGCCTGTTTTTTCCCGCGGTAAGCATTCCCTATTTCCTCCCGCCCGGTCTTCGCGACAAGGATTCAGTCCAAGTAAATGTTTGGCGAACCGAACGCATCGGTCCGTGCCTGGATGTACGATCAGACAGAATATGGTAAAAAAACGACCGTGTTCCCGCCGTGTTCGGAATGGTGTATGTTACAGTCCCATCCCCGTTGTTGATCGCGGTCGCGCCGTCAAATCCACCGACCTGTGCCGCTGTACTTCCCCAATCAGCCGTATATGGATTGATCACGGTATCGATGGCCGCCTTAAATGTCTGATAGGTAAAATTAGGAATCGACTGGCAGTGGTTGGTAGCAAAGGTATAGCGAAGCTCCCAAGCGGGACGGGACCTCATCATTTCACCCAGTTCGGAATCTTGCGGAACATCTCCCCCGTCAGGATTTGCATATATTCTGTCGGAATCTATTAAACAAAACAACCACCCGAACAAAAATTTGATATTGCTCCAATATGTCAAACCGAGCGTGTCAATTTGTTGAATCGGGTTGTTCCCGCAGAATGCGTAGAGGTTGAGGCCGCCGGACTCGCGGATGGGGTCGGGTGCGGTCCAGCGGCAGAGTTCCGGGGACGCGTAGCGGAAGCCGTAATAGACAAGCCCCGACGCGTCGCGCTCCTTGGACGAGAACCCGAAGCGGGGCGCGTACGCGTTCGCCGCGCTCGGAGCGAGCGGCTCGCCGTAGGCTGAGTACCCGTATTCCGCGACCGCGTTCCCGGCGGTGTCCGTCGCCAGGACCACGTCCCCGCGCCAGTCCGGATGCAAGAACACCGTCGCCGCGCCTCCCCCGCCGAGGCGCGTCTCGGCGGCGAGCGAGCCGACGTCGCCCGCGACGCCGATCCCCCGCGTGTAGCACTCGCGCAGGTTCCCCTCCGCGTCCGCCGTCCCGATGACCGACATGCCGTCCCAGAGGTAGAGCGTCAGCACCCCGCCCTCGCGCTTCGCGATCCGCCGCCCGTGGCTGTCGTACCAGCACGCGGTGACGACGGTGCCGTTCGAGCAGACGGTGGCAAGGTTGCCGTCCGCGTCATAGTCCAGCTCCAGACCGCCAGGGAGGTTCAGGAGATTGCCTGCCCCGTCATACAGCAACTCCGTCTCCGCACGGTTCGCGGAAAACTGGACGGTTGAGTAGTCAGGCAGGGAGTTCGGTTCCTGCACGCGAACCGTAAGAGCCTTCAACGCATTCGTCCCGCCTAGGACGGGGACAAACGGTAAAGCCCACACGGAGCCGTCCGCGCCCAGTCTCTCCACTGCGATTTCAGGATGGAGAGGAAGCGTGACGGCGTTGGCGGAAGCCGTGACACCGACAGGTGTCACCACCGCGTTCCGCCGATACAGGGCAACCTCGTCATCCACGTTTGGAGGCAAGGATACGCCGCCCGCACGGAGGTCTGGCGGCGCGGCGAGTGGGGTGGAGGTGCGGTCCGTGAGGTTGCCCGCCGCGTCGTACCGGAACCGTTCGAGGTGGACTGAGATTCCGTTGGTGTAATAGTCTGCCGAAAGCAGACGTCCCTGCCAGTCATAGGCGAAACGGGTTTCCCTCTCGTTCCCGTTTCCGGATGAGACGGTGACGGACGTGAGGCGGTCGATGTCATATCCGTAGGTTTCTCCTCGCAGGAGGGAGACGGCGTTGGAGATGGAAAGAGAGGAAAGGCGCGAATATGCGTCATAACATCGCGTCCTCACGGTTGCAAACGTTCCCGATGCATTTCGGAGCGTTTCGGAAACCAGCCGTCCGCAGCTGTCATACGCATAGAAAACCGACGCGAACGGATCAGACACGGACTCCAGTCTAGGGAAGTCGGGATTGTATCCGTAAGAGGTCAGGTACACCGCGTTCCCGACAGAGAGCGTCCGGTTCGTCACCAGCCCCCGCTCGTCGCGGGCATAAGCGACGGAGTACCGGAACTCTCCCGCGAGTCCGGGAATGCCGCTGATGACCGTCTCCGTCCCGTCCGGGCGGAAACGGCTGTCATACTGATAGGCCTCGTTCCACAGTGATGTGCCGGAGACGATACGCGCAACATTTGTCAGGAGATCGGAGGAATTGTCGTAAGAAAGAGTGTCCCGTATACCGGAGACCGCCCCCGCGCGGAAGCTCGCCGATGAGGAATGAAGGAGACGTCCGCGCGCCTCATCCCATCCATATTCCGTAACCGCCAAGTGCCCGTCCGCATGGCGGGACGGAAAACCGGCGAACGAATGATACCACGTATCAGTCTCCTTACCAAGCGGCGTCGTGCGCGAGACGAGGCGCGTTACGCCGTTCGTGGCGAGATAGCCGAAGCCGCGAACGGCAAGGTTCGTGAACGACGCGCCGTACCCGAAGGAACTGACATGTCCCTCCCCCGTGTAACCGTAACGCAGACAGGTTTCGGAGAGAGCCGATGACGGCAGCACGGCGGTCTCCAGCCGTTTGACCGGATCATACCCGAAGAGGTCTGTCACGCCGTGCCGGTCTGTCACGGCTGCCGCTGCGCAGCAGCCGTAGCGGTTGGAGGAGACCGTCCCATCAGGGAAAATCACCGTCAGGACGCGCCCCATCGCGTCGCGAACGAAACGAACGGTTTGCCCGGCTGTATCCGTGCGAGAAGTAACGGAATAGGAAACGGGATCGTAGGCAAAGTTCTCGGAAGTCCCGTCCGGGTAGGAGACGGAGAGCAGTTCCCCGGATGCGCCGTAGGAATAGGAGATGCGGGCGGAAAGTCCCTCGTCCACCGTCCTCGACAGAAGGAGTCCGCGATTGTCGTACTCTCCTCTCCAAACCGTCTTCCCGGATTCTCCGGGAGGCGTAACGGAAATCGCCGTGACAAGGCGGTTCGTTCTTTCCAGGGTGACTTCAAGCCCACTCCTGTCTGTCATCCGGACGGGATCCTCGTTCGCGTCCAGCTCCAAGGTCTCCGTCCAGGAGTCCGTCAGCGCGATACCGCCCGTCGCCCGTTCATATACGAAGTTCGTCACCGTCACTGAACAGGAACCGTCCGCGTGATCGATGTAGGCGAACGCCCGTTCCAGCCGTGCGGAAGCGGCCATGTCAAACTCGTCGGACGTTTTCGGCATCCAGTACCCCACCCGTCCCGAAACAGGCTCCGTGAACGTTCTCGCCAGCAGCGGGCGTCGGTGTCCCGTATCCGTGTAACGCACCCAATCAAGGTATTCCCCGCTTCTCACGTAGGGGGCCAAGTAGCGGTCGTTCGCGAGAGTCGCGTAGTTTCCCCGTGCCGCCCCGCCGATCGTATCAACCGCCCAAAACCAGGTGTTCCCGTCACGATCACGTTTCCCGATCGGCCCGGTCCCGTATTCGCTGAATGAGTAGAAATCGTACACGGTTTCAGCCCCGGCCGGATCGGTCACCGTCAGGCGAAGGGGCTGGGAATAGTTCAGGTATCCCGTCTGGACGAGTTCGAACGACCAGTGTCCGCCGTTCGGCCACGTGTAGCCGGTTACGTGATGATCCGAAACGACGTTCTCCGTTTCCGAGACGACACCAACCCCATTCGTGGAATAGACGTTGTAAGTCTGCTGACCGTACTCGAACACCGTCGTGTAGCCGCCCACATCCGTGACGGAGGCGAGCCTGGAGACACCGTTCGTGATCTCGTAGGAAAACGCCGCGCTGCGCCCGGTCGCGGAACCGTCCGCCCGTTCCCAGACGCCGGTCACATTCCCGTTCACATCGTAGGCGTATTCAAGCGACGCACCGGTCGTGTCGGAGGTGACACGGACAATCCGTCCGTCCTCATCCCGCATGATGTCCGTGCCCGCGCCGAAACGGTTCTCTATGCGTGCCAGCGTCTGCTGCATGGCGGCGTTCGTCAGGGAGTGGAAAAGCCAGCGGGCGTCCCCGTGCCCGGTCGTGACGAGTACCGACCAATCCGGCAGGACTTCAAGTCCCAGACTCCTCTCCTGACGGGTGTCGCGGGGCGCGTATGTTCCGTCCGCCAGCCGGTCGAAGTAGGCGTCGCCGCCGTTCGGGAAGCGGACCAGGATGTTGGATGCGGGATCGAGCGCGTAGGAGGCGTCGTATGCCGAAGACCAGCGGTAGCCGAAGGGCGAGTCCTGAACCCCCTCCACGGGATAGCGCGCGTACTGGGACTCGCGGTTGTTGTAGGTGAGTGTCAGGTCGAGGTCCGGGCCGCCTGGGACGGATGACCAGATCGGCGTGTCCGTCACAAGATAGTTCATGTTGAGGGTATTGACGCTGTGTTCGGGCATCCCGCGGCAAGAACGGCATCCACCCACGCTCCCGTCCGGGGATCCATCGTGAGGACAACCGGTGTCGTTGTTGTTCACCGCATGGCCGCAACATCCGCCGACAAAGGCGGATTCCTCCTCCGACGTGACTGCGGTTCCCGCAAGTGCGTGGGAATTTTCCTTCCCCTTGGGCGACAGGAATGCGGCAAGTCCTTGCGCAGCCCCGCGCAGCCAGTGGTCTTTAAGTGCGAGCGTGTCTTGCTGGACAAGCCCGTTCTCCGGGTCATAGAACCAGGCGTTGCGTTCCGTCGCCTTGACAAGAACGGCATAGTGTCCCGCGTCGCAGTCTCCGGTTTTCCCCGCGAGACGGGAATCCCCGTCGCGGAGTGCCGCGACGGAGCGACGCACTGCGGCATCAGGGGAAAACAGGGGGGAGTCCGGCGCGGGGATGCAGAGTACGGCGGGAAAATCGTCTGAAACCATCGCGCAAAGTTCGGCATAGGAAATGCGCCTGACCGCAACAGTCCATCCGTTACCATCCAGCAGGGTGCGCATCCCCGCGAGGGAAACGCCTGCGCCTTCCGCACCCGGTTTCATGGCCGCCCATGTGAATTCAGCCTCGACGGAATCGGGAGACGATGGCGGGAGACACGGCGGCGCGACCACGTTCTCAACGTCGGCGGAAACTCGTGGCAGGCGGGATGTCAGCCACGCCGCGAAAGCGAACGCGCGGGGACCGCAGTCGCGGGCATTCGCCGCCGACAGCCGTGACTGCCGGACATGGGGCAGCCAATTGAGCGCGAATGACTTCTCGTTTTCAGTAGGGTTCATGGAGAAGAGCTGGCAAAGCACCTCATCCGCCGCCTGGTAGCGGAAAGTCTCGTAGTAGAGGTGCGAGAGGCGGACGAGGGCCTTGCGCCCGACCGGATTGTTCCTGTTCCTTTCGAACAGCGGGACGAGTATCCGTTCCGCCTCCGCGTACTCGCCGCGAAACTTGTGGTAACACGCCACGTGAAGCTCCGCCTCACCCCGCCAGGGGTCGTCAGGGCGGGACGCGGCGAACGCCTCCATCGCATCTTTCGCGGCCTTCCACTCGTGGCGGTTCCAAAGCGTCATGCACACGCCGAACGCCTCGTTCCCCTCCTGCGTAAAGGCGGAGGGTTCCTCCGTTGTCGGGGTGAGCGCACCGCCGTGTTCGCCCGCCTCTCGGACGGCGGCTGTCGTGAAGTCGCCCGTCGGCGCAGTACGGGCGAACCCGCGTTTGGGGACAGGTCCATTCCACCGAACACCGGCAAAAAGCGTGGCGGCAGAAATCGGGAACAACAACAGAGTACAAGGTTTGATCATCATGGCAAGACCTCCCCCTCGGACGGGAACAGGAACAGCAACGGAGTTGGAGTCCGCAAGGGACTCTGCTGATTCCCTGGATCGCTTCCCAACATGTAAAGCTCTATTAGGTCGGGAATTCCGTCCCCGTCCGTGTCGGACACGGGATCGTCAAACACGGATGGATCCGTTCCGCAGAACAGGATTTCGTCGCTGTCCGAAATCCCGTCCCCGTCTGTGTCAAGGTTCTGGGGATCGGTCCCGTAAACCAAAAGCTCGTCACCGTCCGCAATCCCGTCCCCGTCCGTGTCGGGACTCTGGGGATCAGTCCCGTAAACCAAAAGCTCGTCACCGTCCGCAACCCCGTCCCCGTCCGTGTCGGAAGCGATGGGCGAAGTGTATGGTTCGACATCGTATGTAAGGCAGAGTCCAGAATAAACCGAACCACTTGTCTTGTATGAATACACTAGATTCGTTCCGCCACCTTCGGTCTGTACCGCCAAACCAGCAGTTCTTCCATCTGCAATCCCATCCGCTTGAAGGAACCGGACCGAAACACGAGATGGTGCATCCTCTCGAAAAACCACCTGAAACGTAAGAAGACTTTCCTTCCTCGCATACAGCGGCACGTTCCGATACTCGACCACGCAGAGGCGATTCCTCCCATCATGAACTTCAGCAAATATGATATCGCTGTTCGTATCCTCGCATGCCTTGAGGTCATCCCAGTATCCGGCGACAAGCAGATGCGCCCCTGACATGGAATGCGTCTCGAAATTGTAGGAGGTGTTGAATGCGGTGGATGGAGGTATCTCTCCGGGGGATACGAGTGCGACCCACCCGTCCACACAGACGGTGATATTTGTGCAGGTTTTTCCAAGCATTGACAAGGGGAATGGAAGCGGGATCGTAACGGTTCCCTTGTCCCATTTCGAGACAGGCAGCATCGAGAGCAGACTCACCCCGTGCGATGTATCCATCCAGTTCTCCGCCACCCCGGCAACTATGCCTGGTGCCTCCTGGCAATCCAGCAATCCATCGTCGTCCGTATCGCTCCTTTGTGTGTCCGTTCCCAGTCTGTACTCCGAAATGTTGGTGAGTCCATCGCCGTCTGGATCGTAGCCACTGTCATCCGCCAACGGATTCAACCCATTCCAGTATTCCCACAAATCCGGCATCCCGTCCCCGTCCGTGTCCGCAGATTCAGGGTCGGTCAGCGTCCAGTAGCGCTCGCAGGCGTCGGTCAGACCGTCGCCGTCTGAATCGAAGTCGATGCCGAAGCGGTAGAATCCTGCGCCGTTGAACGTATCGAGAAACCAGGGAATCGCCGCCGTGTCCAGGCTGTTCGTGGCGACGGTAAAGGCGCAGAAGTTCGTGTCGGTCGGCATGGTGAAAACGCCGAGCGGGACCCAACGCCTCTCCAGAGGGTTCGTGGACGCGAAGAGACAGAAATCGCTGGAGTCGGTGTAGTCGAAAAGGTTGCTCGCCCATCGCGTTTCAAAATACGCCGTCAGATTCGTCAGTTCGATCCCGAACCCCGTGATGGCGAGCGCGTTCGTCGAGACCTCTTCTGGCAGCGTCCGCAGCTGGACGGCGCAGGGGAGCCGCGGCGGGGACGTCGGGACACCGTTCGGGGGGGAGGGCGGCGAGAGGACGCCGTCCTTCGAGCCTCCCCACAGAGTGAAAAGGCTGGCTGCGGCAAGGAGCGCGAGTTTCCGCAGCGGGGTGAGGTCGCGGAACCACGCGGTCCCCTTCGCGAGCGGAGCGGCTCTGCGGCAGAGCGAGGCGAGCCACAGGACAAAGAAGGCCGCCGTCATGCCGACCAGCAACGGTGTCAGCATATCTATGACCCGCCGTGCAGACTGGGCAATCAAGTCAATCATCCGTAAACTTCCTGCTCAAAATCGAATCCCGCGTAAAGTCGTTTCCCGTCCCCCGGACATAACAGGAACCTCACAGGGAACGGGCGATTTCCGCTCGGATGCCCGTTCCCGCGCAATGCTCGGCATCATCGGAAAACGCTTCCATTATCGACGCTCGGCGAAAGGTTGTCAATCCATTTTGCGAGAGTGGGCGGTGCGCGAACGCATCTGCGTAATTCACCCATCTTAAGGCAATATGTAAATAGATAGCTCACGCAAAGTTCACGAAGCACACGAAGTTTTGTGGTCAGAATTTCGTCGCGGCTTGGCGGACTATGCGTGGGGCAGACAAGCAGGCAATACAGGCAACCAGAACAACTGAGGCAAAACCAAAACTGCTGGCGAAAAACGCAGATGCGCCCGAGCCCAAAACTCTCTTTTCTATCCTTGATTTTTGCTGGTAAGTTTGTCAAAATAGTTCTCTTCTATTTAGAGAGATTCCCATGATCGAAAACCAATCCAATCGTATGGCGGAACGGCAAGAGGAGGAGCGGCGCGTGAGGCGGCGTGTCATCGGCTTCCTGTTGCTTCCCATCGCCCTTTTCCCGTTTTTCAGCCTGATTTCCTACAACTGGCGCGACGTCTCGATGCTGATGATGCCGCCGTTGACCCCGCCGGCAAACCTCATCGGCGTCTTCGGCGCGTGGTCGGTTTTCATCGGATACAGCATCATCGGCCTCGCCCAATGGTGCATTCCCTTCCTTGTCCTGTTGTTCAGCGTCCTGTTGATCTACGGTAAGATCACGCACATGATTCGCCGTGCATTTTGGATGCTGGTTTTTCTGGTTGCCTTTTGCTGTCTGTTGCAATTGGGAAGCGACGGGATCTTCGCGAGCACGCTGGAAAAGCTGAATATGCGGCCGAATGCCGGCGGCGCGGTCGGCTACTGGCTGATGACCTGTCTGCTGGAACGCTGGTTCAGCCCGGTCGGCGCCAGTGTACTGCTCTCCTGTATCATGTTCCTTTCGCTGCTCTTCGCGATCGGTTTCCGGGAACTCTTCCTCTTTTTCGGCGGGATCGCGAACTGGTACCGTCGGCGTAAAGAGGAAATCGCAGCAAGGGAACAGGAGGAACGCGAGAATTCGCCGGACGGTTTGACCAACAAGGAACGTGCCCGTATCCAGGCACAGCAAGCGAAAGAGAAGGCACGCCAAGAGAGGGAAGAGGCCGCACGTAT
Organism: Kiritimatiellia bacterium; assembly: GCA_017544725.1. Lineage (GTDB taxonomy): Bacteria > Verrucomicrobiota > Kiritimatiellia > RFP12 > UBA1067 > RGIG8368. Next base: position 15,982 of record JAFYDR010000346.1, on the reverse strand, counting down.
CCGAGCGGAGGAGCGGGCGAAGGAGCGCGCCGAGAAAGATGCGGAGCGGAAACGGCTTCGTGAGGAGCGCGAGAAAGAACGCGCGAAGGAGCGTGCCGAGAAGGAGGCGGAACGCGAGAAACGCGACGAGGAACGGAAGCAAGCCGAGGAAGACAAACGGAAGCAGCGTGAAGAAGACGAGCAGCGGCGCGATGTAAAATTTCAGCAAGAGAGTCGGGAGCAACGTTTGCGCGAACTGATTCAGCGGTCGAAGCAGAAGGCGGTGGAGGAACGTACGCAACAACCTTCGAGACCGCGCACCGAAGAGGAGCCGCCCGCACCGCCACCGTTCGGCGAGGAAATCCCGCCCGTCACTGGCAAGATTCCGATTGTCGTGCCCACGCAACTTGGAAAGAAACCGGCTCCCGAAAAACCCGCAACGCCAGAGCCAGAGAAGAAAGAGAAGGAACCCGATGCGATCAGCATGTCGGTGCGTCCCGAAGACCAAGAATATCCGCGCCCGCCTTTGTCGCTGTTGAACGACATTCCCCAAACGAAGTTGGACATGCAGGACAACATCACGGAAACCTGCGAGAAGCTGGTGGAAGTGTTGAAGCAGTTCGGAATCGATGTAGAGGTGATTGGCACGCGCCCAGGACCTACGGTGACACAGTACGAGTTGCGTCCAGGTGCGGGAATCAAGGTGGATCGCATCAAGTCGTTTTCCGCGACCTTACAGTACGAATTGGGTGCGGAAAGTCTGCGTATTGAAGCACCGATTCCCGGAAAGAAGGCGATCGGAATCGAAGTTCCGAACCGCGTCAAGACACCGGTTACATTCCACGAGATTCTAACCGGAAGTGGCTGGAAACGCGCGGTCGAGAAAATGGCCGTCCCTCTGGTTCTGGGTAAGGACGTGGCGGGGAACGACCTCGTAATCGACTTGGCGGAGGCACCGCATCTGCTGGTGGCGGGTTCGACTGGATCGGGAAAGAGCGTCTGTCTGAACTCAATGATCACGGGACTATTGATGTCGAGAACTCCGGAAGAATTGCGGTTGATTCTCGTCGATCCCAAACGCGTCGAATTTACCGCGTTTCAGGATCTGCCCCACCTGCTCGTGCCTGTCATCAACGAATCGAAGAAAGTGGCGTTCGGCTTGCGTTGGGCACTGGTGGAGATGGATCGGCGATACAAACTGCTCCAGAGCAAGAAGTGCCGGAACATCATCGCCTACAATTCTCGCAAGCCAGAGCCACAGGGTGAACTGTTCGAGTATGCAGAGAAAAACGCGCTGCGCGCGGGTGGAGTTGTTGATGAGAACATCAACGGTGGAGATCCAGATAAGCTGCCGTACATCGTCATTATTATCGACGAGGTCGCGGATATCATGGCGGCAGTCGGCAAGGAGATCGAACCTGCGATCAGCCGCCTGTGTGCATTGTCCCGTGCGGTCGGCATCCATCTGATTCTTGCCACGCAACGCCCATCGGTCGATGTGATCACCGGAACGATCAAGGCGAACATTCCGGGACGTATCGCGTTCAAAGTGTCGCAGGCGAACGACAGCCGTACGATTCTGGACAACCCCGGCGCAGAAGAACTGCTGGGCAAGGGCGATATGCTCTACCTGAGGAAAGACGGGGTGTTGATGCGCGCGCAGGGTTCGTTCCTGGATGACATGGAGATCGCGCGTGTCGTCGATTTCATCAAGCAACACTGCCGCCCTTGCTACGACAAGAAACTGGCGATGAAGATCGGATCGATCAAGGAAGATACGCCCGAAGACATTATGGAAGAAGGAGCGCCGGACAGTGCGGATGGTTCCGAGCCGAGAGCATCGGCGGGGGAAGGCGAGGACTCGGAGGAGGAGAAGAACATCCAAGATGCACTCGATGTCATCCGCCGGACGCACCGCGCTTCCACCAGTACGCTACAGCGTCGTTTGGGATTCGGGTACAACAAGGCTGCCCGCATCATGGATATTTTGGAGGAGCGTGGATACATCGGTCCGTCGAACGGAGCGAAGCCGCGTGAAATCCTGGTCGATTTGGAGAACGAGATTCCGACGCATCCGGGTCAAGGCGCGGGAAACGGGGATTGGGATTCCGACGATTCGGACATTCCCATCTCTGCGATTCCCTCGCCGGATGACCTAGATTAGGAAAGGGGGATGCCATGTTAGGTGAAGTACTCAAACGGGCAAGAGAAGAAAAAAACATGACGCAGAAGGACGTCGCGGAAAACACGAACCTTCTGGTGCAAATTGTCGATGATTTGGAAAAGGACGACTTCCACCGAATCGCTGCCGCCATTTACGGAAAAGGTTTTGTGCGTCTCTATGCCGAGTGTGTCGGACTGCCGCAGGAACAAATCAAGTTGCTAATCCGCGAGTTCACGATGCTGTATGACGGTGCCAAGCCGTCGCAGGTGCAGACCAAGTCCGTCCCATTGCCCAAATCAGCACCGAAACCTACGCCACCCTCGCCCCCTGCACCAGCGATGCGAACGGTTCAACCGCCCGCTCCTGCGGTCGCGACACGTCCCGTGATTGTCGAAACGCCACCGAAACGCGAGCCGACGCCAGCCACTACGTTGCGTTCAGTCCCGCAACCACGTGTCGTCGTGACGCCGCCGAAACCGATCGCGCCGATAGCCGTCGAGCTGCCGCCTAGTCCTCAACCCGTTCCGGAGGAACCACTCCCCGCACGTCCCGTCGTCCGTCCCGTTACCACAACTCCAATTGTCGAGACGCCCTTGGAGCCGCAACCGGAACCCGAACCTGTCGTGCAGACGGTTTCCGCTCTGGAAGAAGAACCGCTCGTTTCCGTCGAACCTCCCAAAGTGCAGACCACCGTTCCGTCTCCCGTGGAGGAGAAACCGATCGTGGAGGAGAAGCCGGTTGCGAAAGAAGCTGCCGCCGTTCCCACGTCGATGGAAGAACCGGTTGGGCCAAAAGTTGACGAAGCCCCGATTGCCCCCATGCCCGAAGTGAGGAAGCCCGCCCCGATTCCCGTGGTTGAGGAACAACCGCCGGAACCCGTGAAGCCGGATCTCTCCAAACCAGTTGTCGAGATGGAAGAAACGGAAACGCCAGTTGATGAGGACGATCTCTTCTCAATGGCTCGCCGGATTGTCTCGATTCGGCAGGGCGGCGCCACGGAGATACCGGACGATCCGGCAACCGTCCCTGAAGTCCGCAAACCGGTAACCGAGCTTCCCCGCGAAGAACCGGAAGAAAAGCCTGCGAAAAGCAAGACGCCTTTCTCGGTCGTCTTCAAACAAGCAGTCAAAATTTCGATGGAGAAGATCTCGAAGACCGCGCAGAGTTCCGTCGAGGTATCCCAAAGATCCTTCGCGCCGATCAAACGGCTGTTCTCCACGAAACAGGCATGGCTCTACACCGGTGCGGGATTGCTCGTCGCGATCCTGTTGGTGGTTGGCATCCGGATGATCTTCCGCGTGACGGATCACCAGACAACGATTCGCGAAGGCGCCGCCAACTTCCCTCCTCCTCCCATGTACGTCGAGTAAAGCTGGTAAGGCGGCTTTGCCGCCAGCTGGGTAAGCTGGTTAAGCGTGTTAAGCTAGTTAAGCTGAGAAGACGGTACCGGTTTTGCCAGTCGCGGCAATCTAACGTGGCATCTAGCTTTTGCAGCCGAGGATGGGGACATCGTCGTTACGCTGCGGTCGCGTTAGACTGGCGAGACTGGCGACTAAACCCCGTCCCCATTGTCTCCATCGTCCCCGCTTCTCAGCTTAACACGCTTATCCAGCCTAACAGCCTCTACTGAACCAGAATGGCATCATCGGCGTTGACGGTCACTTGTCGCATCTTTCCCTTCCACTGGAGTGTTGCCTGTTGCGATTCGTGCGTGGCGTTTGCCAGCACAACCGCCTCGCGCCCGTCCGATGCACGGAATGCGTTGTGGAAAATCGCAGGGAACGTACGTTCTCCCTGCTTGATTTGCGCACAGGTGAGCTTGGGCGGATGGAGCATCTTCCCGTATGCCAGCCAGTCGCGCGCCTCTGTGTGATAAAGCGTAATCCACCGACTCATGAACCGTTGGTAGCTGTCCTTGCGGTTGCGCGTAATGCGACTCGTTGTCCCGTCCGGTTGCACGGTTTCAAACGCGAGGTCATCGATCCACACGCGTCCCTTTTGCGTCAGGTTGAGCATGATGCGCAAATAGGAGGTGTTCGCGGGAATCGTGAAATCGGTATAGACTCGTTTCCATCCCGTGCCGTCAGCCGGGAATCCCATGTGGTTTCTCCCGCTCGCAGGACCGATAAACCGTCCGTCCGCATGGCGGAAACAGAAATCCACACTGGCGTGTGTCGCTCCTTCCTCCGCCCGCACCCAAGCAGTGAGACGGTATGTCCGAGTCGTATCTAGCTCGGAGGTAAGAAAGTTCTGCGAGACTTGCACGATTTCACCCGCCTTATTCTCTAACCGCAACGAGGAGTTGCCGCCGTGCTTTTCGTCGAAATCCGAAATTGCCTTGCCGTTCCAAGCCACGCCCGCATAGCCGTTCACCTTTTCCCATCCCACGTAGGCGCTTCCGTTCGGGACATGCGACTCGAAAGACGGGTTGACCAGCAGTTCGTCGGAAAGGTCACTCACTGTCGGCAGAAGGAACGGCATCTGTCCGTCGGCAAGTTGGTGCGCTTCGCGAACTCGGTTTCCACGCGAGGGATTGCTCTGGAACGGCGGCAGGTATTCGTGGTAGAGATAGTTGAAGACGGATGCCCATTCCGTGCGACACTCTTCGTCACGGTAATCCTGAATACCGACAAGATGGTTGTACCATTCGTTCGGCTCCTCGATACAGACCACGCTTTGCGGCTCGATCTTTTTCATCGTCTCCGTCATGCTGATCAGCTGACGTTTGAACGCGACGCCCTTCCAGCTTCCCCGTCCGAGCGGATGACCGTGATGCGCTTTGTAACAGTCACGGAAGGCTCCGCCCACTGTTTGATCCGCTTGAATCATCTCGCATCCGAGTTTCGTCAAAGGCGCACAGATCTGGTTGTTCCACCAGCCGTGCGTCCACGGGTCTCCGCCGCACATCCACGTGCAGGTGCCGCCCTGCAACCAACCGGGACGCTCCAGCAACATCGTACCGCTTCGCATGACCACCGCATGGTCGGCTCCCTTCTTTGCGAACGACTCCAAATCTTCGTACTGCACGCTTCCGTCTTTGCTACGATTGTACGACAGCGTCCAGCGATACCCGGACGGCCACGGGAATGCGTGGCATCCTTGCGCACGGAGATCGGCAACCAACCGCGCAAAGGTTTCGTTGTCCGGCACGGGGGGAAAGTAATCGGGCGTCACCCAGCAGGCAACCTTTTCCCATCCCCAAAACGCAGTGAGAATCGGAGTCTGCGGATAAAACTTCTTCTCGTATTCGGTGATCCACCGCACGGTCTGTTCCGGATTCTCGAACCAGCTCCGTCCGCTGAACCGCACGAGCGTCGGTGCGTCCTTCATCCAGCCCGGCAAGTCGTCACGTTCTGTCAACTTCTTGGCACACCACTCCTGCTTTTCCGCCCACTTCTTGTAGAGATCGGCCGCATCCCGCCAATCGACCGATTCGCTCGAGAATCCGCCGAGGGCAATCTCGAATCCCTGTTGGCACTTCTCCTGTTCGCAGGTCGGACGCAGAACAGTCAGGGTGATCCCGCCGTCTTCGCGCTTGATACGAATAGACTTGGGATTGAATCCGGAGTCCTCCGCGCCAAGATAGAGCCCCGAGTTGCCAACGAGGTAGGTGGCAAAACAGGCGGCGAGGGAACCCGGCTGCAACCACTCGTAAGTAAAACTTTTCTGCTGATGAAGATTTCGCAGAACGCCACCTTTCGTGTTGCCAGCGACAAACGCAGTCTCCTGTCCGTCGAACAACGCAAGCGGAATCTTCGGATATTCCGTGCATTCCAGCGTCCAGCCAGTCTGCATCTCCACGATCATCCCCCACCGAATCTGACCGTCATCGCGTGACGGACGAACGTTGCACTCTACCATCGATACCGCCTCTGGGAAGTCCGTGTAACGCAACACGTACCCGTCGTCTTTAGGTTTGACGAGCAGGAGCCCTGCTTCGTTCGCGGAGAGATAGCGCGGTCCGCCCGGTCCGGGTATCTTCTCCGTCTGGCAGACGGCAAGCGTGAAGAGCGGAACTGAATTGGAAACGCAGAACGGAACAGTGGCTTCCGCCCCTGTTCCGTCAGGCACCGCCAGATGACGAATCCCACCATTGCGGTCATCCAACCGCACGGCGAGTGTCGCCGTGCGGACCGTAACCGCACCTGCCGTCGCGAGACAGCAGGCGCAGACCAAACAACTTCCCGTCAGCCTTTTCATGGCGATCATCCGACATCCACGAGACCGAGCGGTTGCGCCGTCTTCCAGGCACCGCGCGTGAAGTCCGGCACATCGACGGAAGCACCGCGCTTACGGACAGACTTCTCGGTGAGTTCGACCAGACTGCACCATAGCACGGAGTCGTACACGCTGATGTCCAGCGGCTGACCGTTCTGCAGACAGTACACGAGACGACGCAGGAGGAGATAATCCATGCCGCCGTGCCCGCCGTGTTCAATGGCGGCCTTGCCGTTCTTCTTCCACAGCGGATGCGCATACTTCTCTTTCAGTTCCGCCAGCTTCTTCTCGTCCATCCAGCGTTCGGCATCCGGTTCCAGTGCCACGCGCAACGGATAATCGGAAAGAATCCCCTTCGTCCCCTGAATCAGGTTCAGGCGTGTGTAGGGACGCGCGTTGGAGGTGTCGTGCTGCACCAAGATCGTCCTCCCCTTCGCCGTGCGAATGATGGTGTTATTCATATCGCCAAGGGCGTACTTCCGCTTCGCCTCCGCGCTATCCGGACCGAATTTCCGAGCGGCGTAGTCGCGCAGACCAAACTCGTCCGAACTGACGCTGGTCAGGTACTCGAATCGATCGCCACGATTGATGTCCATGTACTGGCAGACGGGACCGAGTCCGTGCGTGGGATACGGATTGCCGGTGTGTTTCGCGTTGTACTCTAAACGCCAGTAGTCGTGATAACCGCCTTCTTTCAAGTTCGCAAACTGCAAGAAACGCAGATCGTGATTATAGGCGGCCTCGCCGTGGAACAGTTCACCCAACACGCCGTTCCGGCAGAGGGAGAGAGCCAGCATCTCGTTCTCGCCGTAGCAGCAATTTTCCAGCATCATGAAATGGCGGCGGGTCTTCTCTACCGTCTCCACCAGTTCCCAGCATTCATCCAACGTCACGGCGCACGGCACCTCGCTGACCGCATGCTTACCGGCCTTGAGCGCATAAATTCCCTGCGGCGCGTGAAGCAACCACGGGGTGGTGATGTGCACGAGATCCACGTCCTCGGAATCGCACAACTCCTTCCAAGAGTCCTCGCGCCCGGCATAGACCTTCGGCTCCGGCTTCTTTTTCTGTACCAGCCAGTTACGCTGGCGCTCGGCACGCTCCGGCAACAAGTCGCACAACGCAGTCACCTCAACCCCAGGCAAACCGGAGTAGTGGTGAACCGCACCGGGTCCGCGCATGCCGAGACCAATCACGCCCACGCGCACCTTCTGCAGCGGCGTGCAACGCAATTCCGTCAAGTCCTCATACGCCCCGCCGAACGAAACGCATCCGGACATCATTCCGGAGAGCGACACGCCCGCGCCGCCGTACGCCAAACCCCGCAAAAAACCTCTTCTTCCAAATTGATAAGACATAACCAGTATCCTTTCCTCAAAACGCTTTTCATTGTACACGAAAACAAAACCGCCTGTCAAAAGGGATTTTTTAGGGCTTTGCCGCTAGCCGGATAAGCTAAAAAGCGGGGAAGCTGAAAGGCTGAGAAGCGAGGCGGCAAGCCTCCAGTGAAGAGTGACAATTGAAGGGAAAGTCTCCTGTCTCGCCAGTCCCGCCCCCCCTGCTAGTCCAACGCAATATAGCCATTCTAGGCAACGACGAAGGCATCGTCGTTACGCAAGACGGCTGATGCCGCCAGCAGATTTTCCTGCCCAAATTCAGAATGGACAGCAATCGGTAAAATGGGTACACTGAAAACGTCTTTGTTCGGGATGGGAAATGCCCGATGAAAAGGAGGAAAAATGGAGAAGTACGAAACGTCATTTGGAAACGCAGAACCCATGACACGAAAGACTTTTTTGGGCATTACTACTGCGGCTGCGTTCGCGGGCACATCGTGGGCGGAGGAGCCGCCCAAGCCCGCCGATGAGCTAGAGGTTTTTCAAAAGGAGCTGGACGCCATCACGCCTGAAACCTACCGCAACTTTTTCCTCCCCGGTGTAGAGTTGCCGGACACAGTGCGAGACAAGGCGTATGTGGAGTTTCCGGGACTGAAACGGTACGATGCGGCTTTCGAGAAAGCGGTCGCGGAGGCGAAGGATACCGTCGTTACCGACAAGCCTGCCATCTGGTTCATCTACAACATGGGCATCCTAATCAAAACGCCGCAGTCGTTCTTCTCCATCGATCTACACCACCGTCTTGCAGAACGACTATCCCCTATCTTGGATTTTGCATTGATTACCCACAACCACGGCGATCACTTCACGCAACGTTTTTACCAAGCGATGAACGGGAGAGAGCATAAGACTGTGGTGTCGAATTTCGCGGACAACTACGGCGCATATTTCGCGAAGAAGCATCCGGGCGGGTACACGCACGGACCGAAAACCTTCCGATTCCGCGACGTGCAGATCCAGACCTCGCTCTCCGACCATAACGGATATCTCGTGGACTTCACCATGCCGTTCGAAGTCACGGTCGGAGACTACACGATTTTCCATACCGGAGACTCGGCGAATATCGGGAAGCTCTCCCCCACACGAACGCCCGACCTTTGGATCGTCCATCCGTACTGTGGGCTGAAAGCCGCTGATGGCGTGAAGAAGTTCGCACCCAAGTTGACCGTGATTGCACACCTGCAAGAGCTGGGACACGCACGTAACCGTTGGCGCTGGTCATTCGCCGATGGGAAGCGGGCGATCGATGCCGTCGCAGAGGCAGGTGGAAAGGCTGTCATGCCGTTGTGGGGAGACCGTATCGTTTAGTCGTGGGACGGCTAACGCCGCCAGCTGGGTAAGCGGGAAAACTGGGTAGGCTGGGAAGCGGGGCGACGAAGTAGCCGGCAACGAATGACAAGTGACGAGAGATGGAATCAAGTGGGCTTCGCCCTAAGTGAGCCTTTGGCTCTAAATGGGGCGTCGCTACTTAGTCCCGCGGGGACACTTAGCCCCATAGGGGCACTTACCCGCGAATAGGATGGGCAACGTCCCCGTTGCCCAACTGAACACGCCTAACCAGCTTACCCAGCTTAACACGCTTTTTCTATCGGGGTACTTGAAAATGTGAAAATGGGATTGACCAGAAAGGAAAAATCTTGGATACTAATCGGCGTGACATTGAAGGGCTTTTTATGACACTAACAGGTACTTTCACGGCAATGGTAACCCCGTTCAACTCGGACGGGAGTGTAGATTATCCCGCGTTGCGGGATCTCATCGACTGGCAGATCGAGAATGGGGTAGAGGGACTTGTTCCGGTCGGAACTTCAGGAGAATCGCCCACGCTGGACGTGGACGAGCATTTGAAAGTGATCGTGACAACGGTCGAACAGGCGAAGGGACGTGTCAAGATAATCGCTGGAACCGGCGCAAATTCGACCGCAGAAGCAGTCGAGTTGACACGCCAAGTCGTCGGGATAGGAGTCGATGCATCGTTGCAGGTGACGCCTTACTACAATAAACCGAACGCGGAAGGGCTCTACCGTCATTTCTCGACGGTTGCCGACGTGGGTGTTCCGGTCGTACTCTACAACGTACCAGGACGGTCTGGTAAAGAAATCCCGTTGAGCGTCGTAAGCCGACTCGCCCAGCATCCGAAAGTGATCGCCATCAAAGAGGCGGCGGGTAGCGTGGAGCGCGTCAGCGCGATTCGCGACTGCTGCGAGCTGACGATTCTTTCGGGCGACGACAGTCTGGCGTTGCCGATGATCAGCGTGGGCGCATGCGGTGTAATCAGCGTTGCCTCCAATGTGATTCCGCGTGAATTCTCGGACTTCATCCGGCTCGCGCTAGCGAACGATCTTGTCGCCGCGCGGGAGATGCACCGTAAGTACTATCGGCTCTTCCACGATCTCTTCTTGGATACCAATCCAATCTGCGCCAAGACCGCTCTGTCGATGATGAAGCGCATCGGCCCGACATTCCGGTTGCCGCTCTGCGAACCGTCGGAAGAGATTCGCGCACGTCTCGCGGAGACGTTGACGAGGTACGGGCTGATTTAACGGAGGGAACATGAAGCTACTGATTTTGGGCGCCGCCGGGCGCATGGGGCAGGCGCTGATGCGCTGTTCCACAACATTGGAAAACTGCGAGGTAGTTGCCGCCGTCGAGCGTCCAGACCTGCCGCTGATTGGGCAACCGGTGAAGATCGAGGGCCTTTCGCGTCCATTGACATACACAACCGAATGGTCGAAGGAAGCAGATGTTGTCATCGATTTCTCCTTCCACACGGGCGTACCGGCGAATCTAGCCAATGCGGTCGCCAACAGGCAGGCGTATGTTCTCGGAACGACCGGACTCTCGGACGAGGAGAAACAGGCTGTGCTGGATGCGACGAAAACGATTCCTGTAGTCTGGAGCTCCAACATGAGCACCGGCGTAAACCTGTTGCTGGAACTGGTCAAGCGTTCCGCTTCCATTCTGGGAACGGACTACGACATCGAAATCACCGAGGTGCACCACAGGCTGAAGAAGGACGCACCGAGCGGAACCGCGTTGATGCTTGCAGAGGCCGCCGCCGAAGGGCGGCAGGTCAAGCTCGAGGACGTCGCCTGTTACGGACGCAAGGGGATTGTCGGCGAACGTCCCGTCGGGGAAATCGGAATCCATGCGTTGCGCGGCGGATCGGTGGTCGGCGACCACACGGTGATGTTCCTGGCGGACGAAGAGCGCGTAGAGATCACGCACAAGGCATCTAGCCGCGATACCTTCGCGAAAGGTGCACTCCGCGCCGCAGGGTGGCTCCAGGGCAAGGCTCCGGGACTCTACAACATGAAGCACGTGTTGGGCTTCGCGTAATCCTTCAGGCGACAGGCAGGAGATGAAAGAAGAAGAAGAGAAGACAGAGGCGATCCTTTCCCTCGGGAGTAACCAAGGAGATCGCTCGGCATGGCTGGCGTTCGCCGTCCGCGTTCTTTCCGCGCACCCGCACACGGAGGTGACAGCCGTCTCCCCCGTGTACAAGACGGAGCCGGTGGATGTGCTGCCGGAGTTTTCAAAAGCCCAATACTTCAACGAGATCGTCGCGTGCGAAACAGACCTTTCCGTGCAGGAGTTTTCTGATTTCATCCACCGCATCGAGCACGAGGCGGGACGGGTTCGGGGAGATACTCCGAATTCGCCGCGTACGCTGGATATCGACATCATCACCTTCGGCAACGTTCGGATGGAGACGGAGGAGTTGACTCTCCCGCATCCCCGCGCGCTCTCCCGCCGGTTTGTCCTGCAACCGCTGGCGGACATCAAGCCGTCATTCCATTTCCCCGATGACCCGCTAACCGTTTCGGAGCATCTGGCGAAACTATCCGATCAACCATCCTCTGTTGTCTTGGTCGATGACAGACTGCTGAAAACAAAGGTCTCCACCAAATGGAACTATCCCTTCTGATTAACCTCTTTGACGTGCCCGGATGCCTCGTGGTCCTGAACCCGGTCGGTAGCGGCAACGTGAACGACACCTTCAACGCGATCTTTCGGAACACCTTCGACGAACATCAGGTGATTCTGCAGAAGATTAACCGCAAGGTCTTCCCAGAACCAGAGGCGATCATGCGGAACCTACGTCGGCTGACCGTGCACGCACACCCGAAACTGTTGGCGGAAGAAGAGAAACAAACCGCAGACCGCGTGTGGCAGATGCCGATGATCGTCCAAACGAAAGACAAGAAGGACTTCTATACCGATGAGGACGGTCAACTCTGGCGCGTCATCACCAAGATTCCTTCGGCAACGGCATTCGACTCCGCTCAAGGTACGGAACACGCGCTGGAATGCGGTGCGGTTCTCGGTCACTTCCATTGGCTGGTCTCCGACCTACCGACAGAACAGATGGTGGAGCCGATCCCCGGTTTCCATGTGACTCCGCGTTACCTGCGACAGTATGACGAAACGGTGGAAAATAGTTCCCGCGCGAAGGAGCTTTTACGAGCCTCCACAGAAGTACGGCGCATGGAGATGTTCATCAACGAACGACGCGAGTTCGCCTACACGCTGCAACAGGCAATGGACCGAGGCGAACTGAAACTGCGCATGATGCACGGCGACCCGAAGGTGAACAACATCATGATCGACAACTTCACCGGCAAGGGTACCGCCATGATCGACCTCGACACCGTCGGTCCGGGACTGGTGCACTACGACTTCGGCGACGCGCTCCGCTCCATCTGCAACCACGCGGGCGAGGAAGAATCCAACCTTTCCAAGGTCGTCTTTGACATGAACCTTTTCGAATCCTTCTGTAGGGGATACTTACGCCAGGCGCGGCAGTTCATGACCGATGCAGACCGCGAGTACCTCTACGACTCAGTCCGCCTGATCACGTTCGAGCTGGGACTGCGCTTCTTCCAAGACTACCTCGCAGGAGACATTTACTTTAAAACGCAATACCCGGAACAGAACCTGAACCGTGCGCGCGTACAGTTCCGCCTCTGCGAATCGATCGAGTCGAAGGAACGCATGATCCGCGAATCGCTCGCCAAACTGTAGCTGTTTCGCGGCAAGCTCCCCGCCCGCGCCGCGCGGGCGCATTCATGGGGATAACTGGTATGATTGCTTTCGTTACGGGAAGACTAGGAGTTTCGGAGTTTGGGAGAAGGTTCAAAAAGCTTTCCTATTCTCCTCGCCTCCAAAACTCCCAGAAGCGAGAGCAAATACACGAAGTTATAGGTGAGCATAGTAGGCTGGAAAAACGGGGCAAATGGAGACCGAGGATGTTACCCTTCCCGCTCGTCAGTTACCGAATGCAATCGATCGCATTCGAAACGGACGGGATGAAGTGACCCCCACTCGGAACTTTGAACTTCAAACAAGGACCTGCGAACTGTGAGTGAACTGAACAACTGGCGAACGACCGACGAAGAGGAAATCGAGCGTAGAAAGTTGCGTGCGGCACATGAGGAGATGCGTGTTCGTAACCTGACGCCCGAACACCCCGTCTTCTCGAACTTTGCCGTGGAGTCCGCCAACAGCGGCCAGTCCTACCGCGTGGAGATCCGCCAGATCAAACCATTGCAATGTTCCTGTACGTGTGTAGATTTCCGCGTAAACGGACTGGGAACGTGCAAACATGTGGAGCGTGTCCTGCACCAGTTACGGCAACAGTTTGACGATCTCTTCCTCACGAAATCCACACGCATTGATCTGGTTCCCGACCCCGCAACGGGACGGCTCGCGATCGAACGCAATATCCAAGATCTTCCGCAGCCGCTCCGAACGCTCTTCGACATTACAGGCGTCGCATTCGAGGAGTTCTCCAACGAGGAAATCCTCGCCGATTTCGAACAGTCGGAAAGTCCGCAGATTCGCATTTCCCAAGATGTCGATCCTTGGCTGGAACGGCGGCAACTGGAACAGGAGCGGGTTCGTCTGCGCCGCGATTACGAACGGAACGTACGATCAGGACTCTATCCCGTGCAGGAGACGAAAGTTCCTCTCCTTCCCTATCAGCGCGAAGGAATGCTTCACCTTGCATTCACGGAACGCGCGATCCTCGCAGATGAAATGGGACTGGGGAAGACTGCCCAGGCAATTGCGGCGGCAACCCTCCTGCACCGTCTTGGGAAAGTCAACCGCGTTCTGGTAGTTGCCCCCGCCTCGTTGAAAACGGAATGGGAGGAACAGATTCGTCTCTTCACGGATCTTCCCTACCAGCTGGTTTTCGGCGACGCGGAAATGCGCCGTGCCGCCTACGAGAACGCGCCGTTCTTCACACTCGCCAATTACGAACAGGTGTTGCGCGACGAGGATGACTTGAACGCCTTGCTTCGTCCAGACTGCGTGATTCTCGACGAGGCGCAGCGTATCAAGAACTGGAGTTCCAAGACCGCACAGGCCGTCAAGCACCTCCACGGCCGCTATGCCTTCGTCCTGACGGGGACTCCAGTGGAAAACAGGATCGATGATATCTACTCGCTCATGTCAATCATCGATCCGCAGGTACTGGGTCCCCTCTTCCGTTTCAATCGCGAGTACTACGAGTTGAACGCTGCCGGGCAACCGGTCGGCTACAAAAACCTTTCTCGTTTGCGCAAAGTACTTTCGCCCTACATCCTGCGTCGCCGCAAGGAGGAGGTCGAAAAAGAACTGCCGGAACGTTCGGAGCACATTGTGTTTGTCTCGATGGATGCCGCCCAGCGCACTGCGTATGGGGCGCATGAACAGCGCGTCGCGCAACTGCTCGGCACCATGCGGACTCGCCCTCTGGGCAAGGTGGAATCGGACATCCTGCAACAAGAGTTGGCGATGATGCGCATGATCTGCGACACGCCGTTTATCCTTGATGAACAGAACCGCGTCTGCCCCAAGCTCGATGAACTTCGCCATCTGATGGAAAGCGTCCTTTCCGCCCCCGATTGCAAGGTGCTGGTCTTTTCCGAGTGGGAGAAGATGTTGCAACTGGTGCGCGAACTTTGCGACACGGAAGGATGGCAGTACGTCTGGCACACGGGAAGCGTTCCGCAACAAAAACGTGGGGAAGAGATTCGGCGATTCAAGAACGACGAAACCTGCCGCATCTTTCTCTCGACCGACACGGGAGGACAGGGACTGAACCTGCAACAGGCGAGCGTGGTAATCAACTGCGACTTGCCGTGGAGTCCAGCGCGGCTTGAACAGCGTATCGCCCGAGTCTGGCGAAAACATCAAGTCCGCAACGTGACCGTGATCAATCTCGTCAGCGAGGACACCATCGAATCCCGCATGATGGAGGTGCTGGCGCGTAAGCGAGAACTGGCGCAGGGCGTGCTGGATGAGAACTCGACAATCGACGAACAGAAACTCGTCGGCAGCCGTCAGGCGTTCCTCAAGCAGGTTTCCGAACTCGTAGTTGTTCCCCCTCCGCACTCCGCACAACAGTCACTTCCCGAAATCGACTCGTTGCGGACAACGGATCCTGAACTTGGTTTCGCCGCCGTCCTCTCCCAACAAGTCGGCGACAAACTCGTTGCCTGTGAATACTACCAGCCGGAACGCGCGAACCCGGTTCTGCTTGTTGTCACGTCCGGCAAGGAGAACAAGCGTACGGTGGATGCCTGTGCAGAGCGAATCCGCGCCGACTGGTTTGGCGCCTGCCGGGGCGAACGCGCCCCGATCGTCGAAACGATTTCCCAAGACGCCTACGAGGCGATGAAACGGCTGGTGACAACGGGCGTGCTCTTCCCTGCCCGCACAACTGGACGTACGCTCTTCCTTCGAGAGATTGGTCTAGGGAAACCGAAGCTCAAGCCAGAAAGCGATCGGGAACGTGTGCAGACCTTCCGGCGCAAAGCGGCAATGGCCTACCGGCAGGCTCGGCGTTGTCTCACTTCACTTGCTTTTGATGACGCCCGCGAACCCCTCTGCGAAACGATCACCCTGCTGGCAAAAGCGTGGGCGATCGAGAAGAAGCAACCGGAACCGCAAACCGCCCGTGACGCACTCTCCGACCGTTTCGCCTCCCTATGGACGGAAAGTCTGGAGATCCTTCGGGAAATCCTCCAGCCCGAATCCGATCCCGTGTCCGTCGCCCGCATCCTCACCCCCTTCTTCGGCGGCTGATCCACCGCCCACCGCGCCGCAAGCGACGCGGTGCCTTGGGGCAAGCGGCACGGAGCAAACGCCCCCGCTACTCTACGTGACGCGAGATGAAATTGTCGCGGATATAGGAAATCGCCGACTCCAACGACGGCAGAATCTTCGTGCAATGGCG
>JAFYDR010000345.1 GCA_017544725.1 Kiritimatiellia bacterium | reverse complement strand
GGTTGCAGTGACGGATGGGGAGGGACGCGCTCCGTCGCGTCCACCGCGTAACGACGACACCATCATCGTCGAAACGAAAGTTATCCACATGAACGTTCCCGCGCACCGCGGGCGGGGCGCTTGCCTATAACTTCGAGCCGCCAGAGGCGGCAGTGACGAGTGAAGAGTGACGAGTGACGAGATGTGGTAGTTTTTCCAAGTTATTCTCATGAATATTCCCTCCGCCTCACCAGCTGAGAGGCTGAGAAGCGGGGGAGGAAAAAAGCCGTTGAGGGCTTGGAGCCGCCAGTTTAGCGAGGCATGTCGTTTGTCGCCTGTCGCGTTCGTCCCGGTTGTCTCAATAGTCCCGTTCAGCGGTGCCGCCAGCGGGGAAAGGCACCTGCGGGACTATGTGCCGCTATTGCATGGTAGTGAATGAAATGGTTAAATCGCAGTCTTCGACTGCATTCAATCGGGCTTCGCCCTTTCAATGGATCGCGTCGTCAATTTCAAGCCGCGCAGTGGCGATTTAACATTTCATTTTTTCAATGGCGGCGTCAGCCGCCTTTCATTCTTCATCCTTCATTCCTACTCGCATCTGATGAGAGTTCTTGCTATACTGTGCGGCAGAGGCAAACATGAAGATTGCAGTTGGTTTATCTGGCGGCGTGGATTCGTCGGTCGTGGCGGCCTTGTTGCGCGAAGCCGGGCACGAGGTGGTCGGAATCACGATGAAGCTGTGGCAAGGGAAATACCGTGGCGGTTCGAAAGACGCCTGTTTCGGTCCGGGCGAGGAAGAAGATATCCGTTGTGCGGAATCGCTCTGTCGTCAACTGGGCATCGAACATCGTGTCTTCGATTGCGGCGACGAGTACGAACGGCTCGTGCTGGACAATTTTCGGAAGGAATATCTTGCAGGTCGGACGCCGAACCCTTGTATCCGTTGTAACGCATTCCTGAAATTCGGTTTGTTGCCGACACTTGCGAGAAGAGCAGGACTCGAGTTCGACAAGTTCGCGACCGGTCATTACGCACGAATCCGCGAAGAGAACGGAGTCTTCCATCTCTTGCGGGGTGTCGATGAAACGAAAGACCAGTCCTACTTCCTCTACCGCCTCACGCAGCATCAGTTGTCGGGACTCCTCTTTCCGTTGGGCGGGAAACGGAAGTCCGAAGTCCGTGAGTTGGCGAGACGGTTCTGTCTAGCGGTGCAGGACAAGGGTGACAGCCAAGATTTCTACAGTGGTGATCACACTGAACTCCTCAGCGAACCAGACCGTCCTGGCAAGATCGTCGATCTGCAGGGGAATGTACTGGGGACACATAACGGCTTCTGGCATTTCACGGTCGGGCAACGCAAAGGGCTCGGCATCGCCTCTCCCAAACCTTACTACGTGCTGGAACTCCGCAGTTGCGCCAACGAGGTGGTCGTCGGTTCGCAAGAGGATACGCGACATAAGGAGGTAACGTTGTCGGAATGTCATTGGATTGTCGAGCACCCGTTCGGGTATGTTCAGGTCAAAATTCGTTCTGCCGCGAAACTGCTTCCCGCCGAAATCCGGGAACAGACGTTGATTTTCCCAGACGGCGTTCAGGCTGCCGCCAAAGGTCAGTCAGCCGTACTCTATCGCGACGAAGAACTGCTCGGCGGTGGTCTGATCGACTCTGTCAGCTGTTAGTCTCATCCCCCTCACTTGTGTTTCGCAAGTAAATGCGGATAACTTGGAAAATTACCGCATCTCGCCACTCGTCATTCGTCACTGCCGCCTTTGGCGGCTTGCCTCTCAGCTTCCCCGCTTCTCAGCTGGCGCGAAATGCCCGCCGCCGCTACTGCCTACTCCCTATTGCCTACTGCCTTTTTTTCATTCTTCATTCTTCTCTCTTCATTTTTCATTCGGCGCGATTTTTCGTTCAACATTACAATGGACGGCGGGGGAATGTTGTGATACCCTTTTCTTACTTGTTCAACGGAGGAGAAAAATGAAGATTGTGATCGGGGCTGACAAGCTGGATATGGCTGGGCGTGCTGCGGACGCGGCTGCCGCCGTGATTCGTAAGGCGATTGCCGAACGTGGTGAGGCGCGGATTATTGTGGCGACCGGCGCGAGTCAATTCGAATTCCTTGCCGCACTGGTGAAGGAACCGGGAATCGATTGGACGAAAGTGACAGGGTTCCACCTGGATGAGTATGTGGGGCTGCCTGTCACGCATCCCGCGAGTTTCCGCGCTTACATGCGGGAACGTTTCGTCTCGAAAACCCCGCAGCCGATGAAGGTGTTCCACGATGTCAACGGGAACGCGCCCGATACGGCGGCGGAGTGTGCACGTTTGGAGTCGCTGGTACGCGAGGCTCCGATTGATGTGGCCTGCATCGGAATCGGAGAGAATGGACACATCGCGTTCAATGATCCGCCCGCCGATTTCGATACGAATGCGGCCTATCGTGTGGTGCCGCTGGATGAGAAGTGCCGGATGCAACAGGTGGGCGAAGGGTGGTTCGCCTCTCTTGATGAAGTACCCGCCTATGCTTTCTCAATGACCGTCAAGCAGATCATGTGGTCGCACGCGATTGTCTGCACCGTACCGGACGCGCGCAAGGCGGATGCCGTGAAGGGGGCAGTGGAAGGACCGGTGACGAACCGTTGCCCGTCTTCCGTCCTGCAACTGCATCCGGACTGCGCGATGTTCCTCGATCCGCCCGCAGCCTCGAAGTTGAGCTGACGAAGCGGTTCATCTACGGGAGACGATACAATGAACAGAAGATCTTTTCTCAAAGCGAGTGCAGGTGCGCTGGCGCTGGTTTCTGCAGGACAGGTTTCTTATGCGGCGACTGGGGTATCCGCGAAGAAGCCCCGTCGAATCCGGTTCCATCTAGGAATGGCGGGATACACCTACAACAAGTTCACAATCGACCAGACGTTGGCAGAGCTGGAACAGTTCGGTGTCCATCACCTTTGCGTGAAGGATTTTCATCTGCCGATTCAATCGACGGAGGCTGAAATCGGAGCCTTCCGGAAAAAATGCGCTGATCACGGTGTGACGCCGTACGGCGTGGGACCGATCTACATGCAGACGGAGGACGAGGCGAAACGGGCCTTCGCATACGCCGCCGCGCTGGGCGTTCCGGTTGTGGTCGGTGTTCCCTGGAAACCAGACGCGAACGGCAGTACGAAGTGGAACCAGCGTCGCCAGTCGCCGGAGTTGTGCGCGAAGGTTGCGGAACTTTGCGCTCAGTACGATCTCAAGTTCGCGATTCACAACCACGGGCGGAATCCGCAGACGGGTTCGCCTGCGCTTTTCGGAGCACCGGCAGACGTCTGGGAAATCGTGAAGGATCTTGATAAGCGGATGGGATTCTGCATCGATGTCGCCTACACCTTTGCAGACGGATTCGATCCGGCGGAGGTAATTCGCTCCTACGCCGGACGAATCTTCGACTGCCACTTCCGCAACATCTCCGATCCGAAAAACGGGAGTGCTGGCGTGAATTCCTCGGATGGCGTGATCGATTATCTCCCGATTGTCCGTGCGCTTGCGGACATCGGGTACGAAGGTGCGTGTGGCATTGAACTGGCAAACGCCTTTCCGAAGATGCCGGCGTGGATTCCGCTTTCCATCGGGTATTTCAAGGGGCTTATGGATGCGGTGGACGCCGCCATGCCTCGTGAAGCATAAGGGCTTAGAAACAGAAAGGAGAACGATATGAACAGACGTGATTTCATGAAGACGGGAGCTGGAGCCTTCTTCCTTGCGGCAGCCGGTAGGGCATTGGGTGCTGGTGCGCCGTCCAACCGCGTGCGTGTCGCCGTGATTGGATGCCACCAGAAGGGACGCGGGGCGGTCGTCATCAAAGAGTTACTGAAAGTACCAGGCATGGAGATTGCATGGCTGTGTGATGTCGATTCACGCGCGCGCGATTTCGCGACAGACCTCGTGGAAAAACTTGCGGGTTACAAGCCCCGCCAAGAGAAGGATCTCCGCAAGGTCCTAGAGGATCCCGGTATCGACGCCATTGTCTCCGAAACGCCGGATCACTGGCATGCGATGAGTGCCGTATTGGCGATGCGCGCAGGGAAACACGTGTATGTGGAAAAGCCCTGTGCGTTCTGTCCTCGAGAAGGGGAGATCATTCTCGACACGTGGAAGAAAACGGGGCTTGTCTTCCAAATGGGGGCGCAACGCCGCAGTTCGGTTTCCTTCCGTGCCGCGATGGATGCGGTTCGGAACGAGGGGTTGATCGGCACTCCGAAGTGGGGCAAGACATGGTACATGACGCGCCGCGCCCCGATCGGGAAGGGTGTGCAAATCCCTGTGCCAGACTGGTTGGACTGGGAACTGTGGCAGGGACCCGCGCCTCGTCAAAACCTGCGGGACAACCTGCTTCATTACAACTGGCACTGGTTCCGCAACTGGGGGACCGGCGAAGCGGGGAACAACTCCGTTCACTTCGTCGATGTCGCGCGCTGGTGCCTCGGCGTGGAGGATTTCCCGGAACGCGTGGTTTCCTCCGGCGGGAAGTACTGGATTCCTGACGATACGGACTGGGAATGGCCGGACACGCAGAACATCTCCTGGGAGTTCCCCGGCGGCAAGTTCATTACTTGGGAAGGACTCTGCTGCACCAACATCAAGCCGTACATGGGTGTTTCTACGGGCGCGATGGTTTATGGTGACAAGGGCAGCATCTTCTTCTCCCCGTCTGGCGGGGTGGATGTTTTCGATCTCGGCGGCAAGGTGATCCGTTCTTGGGACAGGAAATCCGTTCAGGCGAAGATTACCAACACTGACAACCGTTCGGGCGGGGGTTGGAACGACACCACGAAAGAACATCTGGAGAATTTCGCGGAGTGTATCCGTGCCAAGACTCCAGAGAAGGCGAACGCGAACGCGGAGGTGGGGGTGAAATCAACCTACCTCGCGCTCATCGGAAACATCGCCCAGTTCACAGGCGGTGCGGTGAAGACTGATCCGCGCACGGGGCATCCCGTGGACAATCCCGACGCACAGAAACTCTGGGGTAGGGAATACGCCAAAGGATGGGAACTGGTCTGATGCAGACGGAACTTCCCTTCACCGATTACGCGGTCATTGCGGCGTTCTTCGCCGTGATGATCGGCGTTGGCGTTTTCTATAGCCGTAGGGCGAAGAACGCCGACCAGTTTTTCGGGGGCGACAAGTCCGTGCCGTGGTGGTTGAGCGGCATCTCGTTCTACATGAACAGCTTCTCGGCACTCGCGTTCGTCATGTACTCGGCGCTCGCGTACCAGTACGGGTGGGTTCCCGTGACGGTCAGTTGGCTCTCCGTGCCCGCCGTTCTGCTAGGGGCGAGATTCCTCGCCGTGCGCTGGCGACGTGCCGCGAAAGGAAGCCCGATCGACTACATCGCGGAGCGTTATACCCCTGCCATGTGCAAGGCGCTTGCGTGGTTAGGACTCCCCATGCAGTTTTTGGACAACGCCCTCAAGCTGCTTGCGATCGGAACGGTCGTGGGGGTCGGACTGGGCTTTCCGCTGGCTTGGGCAATCTCCATCTCCGGCGCGATTATCGTCCTCTACACCTTCCTCGGAGGGTTGAAGGCGACGCTCGTCTGCGACTTCATCCAGTTCTTCGTGATCCTCGTCGTCGTGTTCGCGTTGCCGCCGCTCTGTCTCGGACGGCTTGCCGCGTTAGACGGAGGAAGCGGACTCGCGCACGGGATGACCGTATTCCTCGATCGTGTACCGAAGGGATTTTTTGCGTTCACGGCAGGAAAATACACGTGGGCATACATGCTGGTCTTCTTCCTGCTGGTCGGTTCCACGCTTTCCACCAACTGGTCGCTGGTGCAGCGTTACTACGCGACTCGAAGCGAGAAGGATGCCAAGAAGATGGCGTATCTGGTCGCGACGCTTCTGTTCGTCGGACCTCCGCTCTTCTTCTTCCCGGCGATGGCGGCACGTGTTTTCTTGCCCGAGATTCCTGCGGATCAGATGAACAGCGTGTATGCGGTTCTCTGTAAGTCGGTACTGCCTGTCGGCATGATCGGAATGGTGATCGCCGCGATGTTCTCCGCTACCATGAGTTCCCTTGCCGGCAACTTCAACGCCGTGGCCAGCGTCATGACGAATGAACTGTATGCGAAATTCGACCGGAACGCGACTCCTCGGCGCAAGATGATCGCCGCCCGCGTGACGACCGTTCTCACAGGTGCCGCCGTCATCGGGCTGACATTCGTGATGCAATACGCGCAGGGAGCCGACGACCTATTCAATCTCTCGAACAAGGTCTTCGGCGTCTTCCTTCCCCCGATCGCAATCCCCATGTTGGTCGGTCTCTTCTCGAAGCGTGTCACCAAGCGCGCGGGCATGGCGGCGTTGCTGTTGGGGATTGTCGCTGGACTTTCCGGATTCATCGCTGGAGCTTGGTGGCCCGTTCTGCGTGAGATGATACCGTCCTACACCATTGGTGCGACGGCAACTGTGATCGGACTCATTCTCGGCTCGATTCTCTATCCAGACAAACGAGATGAGCGGGAAGCGGTCTGCGCATTCGTGGAAAAACTGGAGGCGTGACATGGAACCGGTCTGGGTGGATCTGCAGGTGAATGGTTACGGGGGGATTGACTTCAACTCTCCGGGACTGACAGTCGAAAAAGTGCGGGCGGTTACGAAACGGTTGGCGGTAGATGGTACGGCACACTACCTGCCGACCTTCGTGACCGGGGATCCGGAGGTGGTGTTGGCAAACATCCGAATCGTGGCGGCAGCTCGCCGAGCAGATTCCGAATGCCGGGAACGCATCTTAGGTGTTCACTTGGAGGGACCATTCATCTCGCCAGAACCCGGTGCCGTGGGAACGCATCCAGTCGAGTGGGTGCGCCGTCCGGACAGTGCGCTCTTCAATCGGTACGACGAGGCGGCTGAAGGTGCGGTGAGGCTCGTCACGGTTGCCGCCGAGATCGAAGGAATGCCCGCGTTTGTGAGAACGCTCACCGAGCGAGGCGTTGCCGTCTCGCTAGGACACCAGCTTGCCGCCACGCCCGCCCAGATCGCCCCCTGCATCGAGGCAGGGGCGAAGGCATTCACCCATCTCGGCAACGGGATCCCCAATCTCATTCCACGCCACGACAACATCATCATGACGGCGCTTGCCGAAGACCGGGCCAGCGTCATGTTCATTCCGGACGGACACCATCTGCCCGACACGATGCTGAAAGTCTATTGCCGCGCCGTCCCGATTGAACGGCTCATTGCCGTCTCGGACGCGCAATATCCGGCGGGGATGCCGCCCGGCGAATACGAGGTGTGCGGTGCACACGCCCGATTAGAGCCAGACGGACTCCTCTGGAATCCATCACGCAACTGCTTGGTCGGTGCAACTGCTCCCATGTCGAAGATGATGACGCTGTTGCAGCGGCGTATCGGGTTGAGCGAACGGGAACTCCGTCTTATCGGAATCGAAAATCCCATCCGCCTCATTGGTGCGTAACGACGACGCCCTTGGCATCGTTGTTTCAATTCTGAGGGCATCGAGGCTGTACGCTCCGGACAAACCAAAGCCGAAAAGGAATAGGAATGAATGCGACAGGTTCTGTTCCCGCAATCGAGGTCGTCGGTGCAGTGATCCGCGACGGGGAAAGGGTTCTCATGGCACAACGTCCCGCCGGAAAAACACAGGCGGGGCTTTGGGAATTTCCGGGCGGAAAGATCGAGTGCGGGGAGACGCCCGAACAGGCGTTAGCTCGCGAATGCTGGGAAGAGTTGCGGCTCGACATCGAACATCCCACCGTTCTCCGGTCGGTCGTGCACAGCTATCCGGAAAAGACGATCCGCCTCATCCTCGTCGAATGCCGTATCCGTCCCGGTTCCTCCCCGGATCCCCAAGAGGGGCAAGCTGTGGCATGGTTCCACCCGTCCGAACTGGACACCCTTCCCGTCTGTCCCGCAGACCGCGAACTGTTCCCGTTCGTCTTCGGAGAACGTTCCCGATAAAACAGTTGCGGCAATTCGTCAGTCGCCAACTGACGAAATTTTCGTCTGCAGAGTGGAATCAAGGATCAATCTAAATTCCTCTGTTGTTACGTAATAAAATCTTATGGAGAAGACGGGCGACCTCGCGCCTGCCACGTCGCTTCTTTCCTGAGTCGGCATGACTGAACCGATCCCCGCGCTCGTGGACATCGACCTTAGACTTTGATGCCGCAATTCGTGACACCACCGGTGACACAACCAGGTAATCGTTCACCTTCTCTTTCCGCTTTTCTTTGTGGTGGTGATTTGCTACACTAAAACCGTCATGTTAAAGCAGTCATTTAGAGATTTCATCTTGTCCACGAACACGGACGGGGGCGGCAAGGCCGCGTCGTATGTCCGTGTGCTTGACATGCTTGGTCCGATCCTCACGCGGTACAGGACGAAGAACTTTTGTTCAGCGGCAGCCCTTCGCGCCTGCCACATCAGCCCGTGGGCGGTTGACGATTACGCGAAGGAGTTTCTGGATCAGACGGGCTATGGGTGCGAAGATCCGATTGTGCTGGCTTGTTGACGAGGCTTGGTTTGGTCGCGTTGAATAGGGGTAAAAGGTAGCAGGCAATATGAAGAAAAAACTGATAACACAAAGTGATGATTTGATTGCGCAGGGAGTGGCGAAGAAGCTGATCCGCATCGGCGATGACGGGAAGCGGATCGAGTATCTTCGGCATGGTATTTCGCGCGATTGGACGAAGCCGGAGGCAATTGTCGAGGCTAAGGCCTATTTGACGTTGGTCT
>JAFYDR010000344.1 GCA_017544725.1 Kiritimatiellia bacterium | reverse complement strand
GGGTGACTACCGTAAGCTCCGCACCAAGGCCCGCCGGAACCTCAGTCAGGCGAGAACGGAGTTCCACATCCGAATGGTCTATGCCGTCGCCTGTATCTGTTTCATCTTGATCGGCGTACCACTCGGCATCAAAACCCAGCGGAAAGAATCGACCATCGGCATGGCAGTCAGTCTTGTTGTCGCGCTGGTCTATTACCTCTTCGTGATTTTAGCGCAGGCACTGGACAAACAGCCTGCCCTGCAACCTTACGTTTTGGTTTGGGTCCCCGTCTTGATCTGCGGGATTTTGGCGTGTTACCTGATACCGAAAAACCTCTGACGGAACTGGACTGAACTGGAGAAAGGAAAACGGACTATGGCAAAGATTCACCCTACAGCGATTGTTGACGCCCATGCGGAATTGGCGGACGATGTCGAGGTCGGCCCTTACGCGGTCATCGGACCCGATGTGAAGATTGGCGCGGGCACGGTTGTGCAGAGTCACGCCTATCTGGGCGGTCACCTGACGATTGGACAACATTGCCAGATTTTTCCCTTCGCCGCGCTCGGCATGAAGACGCAGGATTTGAAGTACAAGGAAGGTGACATCACCTATGCGGAGATCGGAGACGACACCGTGATGCGCGAGTTTTCAACCTTGCATCTGGGAACGAGGGCGAATGAAGTGACGCATGTCGGTTCACACTGTCTGGTCATGGCGTACTGCCATATCGCACACGCTTGCCACGTGGGCGACCATGTGATCATGTCGAATGCCGCAACATTGGCGGGCGAGGTGCAAGTGCACGACTATGCGATTATCGGTGGTCTGACGGCGGTTCATCAGTTCTGCCGAATCGGCACCTACGCGATGATCGGCGGTGCCAGTGCGGTGCGTCAGGACTGCCCCCCGTACATGATTGCGGAGGGGAAAGATGTCGGGATGGCCATCCGAAGCCCGAACCTCGTCGGACTCGACCGGCACGGATTCTCAAAGGAAACACGCGCGATTCTAAAGGACGCTTTCCGTCTGCTCTATCGCGAAGGCTTGAACCATTCGCAGGCATTGGAGAGAATCCGTCTCGAAATCGAGCCGATTCCAGAAATCCAGACGCTTCTCCAATTCTTCGCAACAAGCCAGCGCGGCGTGTACTAAGAGTCTCGTAGAAAGGGCGACAGAAGGTGCCCTTTCACGGCTAAGCGGACGCGCGGGAGCGCGTCCCTCCCGTTCGATAGCATTCGATAGCAATCGATAGTTACCGCTGACACGCGACAAACAACACGCGACATGTCGGGTTGGACTGGCGGCTCGCCCCATCCCCATTGTCCCAGCTTCTCAGCTGGCGGCTTGCCACCCCTCACTCGTCACTCGCCACTCGTCACTGTGCGAAGCACCTCCGCTTCTCAGCTGGCGGCTTTGCCGTCCTCATTCGTCACTCGTCATTCTTCTCTCTTCATTTTTCATTGCCGCCCCTACAGCTTCGCGGTATCGGTGGGCTTGCCAAGCGGCGTTCTTTGTGAGAGAATACAGCCGTTTCTGATGATTCAAGAAGGGAGAATGGTATGAGAAGGATTGCGGTATTGGTGGTCGCTGGCTTTTGCATGGTGTCGGGTGCTGCAGAGAAGTTGATTCTGTGGCCATCGGATGCGAGCCAGGTTACCGCCCATCGGGACAGTTCGATGACGGTGGATGGGGATCGCGTGTGCGTGAAGGTTGGTGAGAAGTCGGACTCGAAAGAGAAATGGCCGGGCATTACGGTTGCCTTTCCCGAGCGGAAGGACTTGCGTACCTATGAGAAGGTGATGACGGCGGTTACCAACCTCTCGGACAAGCCGGTTCGTGTTTGCGTGAGCGTGAAGAGCCATCCGCATGGGCAGCGCGATTCGAGCGTGGACTTGCCGCCATACGGTTTTGGGATCGTGCGTGACCCGATTCATTACGAACGTGTCGTGTTGGACAAGCCGCTGGAGATCGAGCACATGCGCGGGTATCCGAAGGCGTTGACCGATACCAGTTTCCGCGCCGGCAGCATCGCATCCGTCCATGTGTTTGTCAATGAACCGAAGGAGGAGAAGGCTTTCGCGTTGCTGGGAATGGTGGCTGTCGGGAAGATCGGACCGCAGGTCATGTTGAAGTCGGATTCCTTCTTCCCGTTCGTCGATGAGTTCGGCCAGTTCAAGCATGTGGAGTGGCCCGGCAAGATCCACAGCGAGGCGGAGCTGAAACAGGCAAAGGTTCGCGAGGATGGATGGCTTACCCAGCACGGCAACGACTTTCCAGACCGCGACAAGTGGGGCGGATGGGAGAAGGGACCGAAGCTAGAGGCGACAGGTTTCTTCCGAACGCAGAAGGTCAACGGAACGTGGTGGTTGGTTGATCCAGACGGACGGCTTTTTTTCTCGCACGGGATCGATTGTGTTGGTTTCGGACAACAGACGGGTGTGGGGTTACGCGAGAAATACTTCGAAACATTGCCCGACCCGAATGGCCCTTTCAAGTCCTGCTACGGAACAGGATGGGGCTGGGGAACCAAGGGCGTGTATAAGGCGGGGACTCGTCACAGTAATTACGATTTCCACAAGGCGAATCGGATGCGCATCTACGGTGACAAGTGGCTGGAGGAGTTTTGCGAGCGCGCTCATCGCCGTCTCAAGGCGTGGGGTGTCAACACGGTTGCCAACTGGTCGAACCCGAACGTGTATCTGATGCATCGGACACCTTACACAGTCACCTTCTCGCCGCACGGACCGATGATTGAAGGGTCGGGCGGATACTGGGGCAAGTTCCGCGATCCGTTCAGCAAGGAGTTCGAGGAGTCCCTGAAGACCAAGGTGGAAAAGCAGCGGAAGGACGGCACGACGAGCGATCCCTGGTGTATCGGGTTCTTTGTCGATAACGAACTGTCATGGGGCGATGAGGAGGATTCGTTGGGACGTGCCACCGTCAGTTCTCCCGCGAAGCAGCCCGCGAAACAGCGGATGTTGCGCTGGCTGCAGGAGAAATACGGTACAACGGAAAAGCTGAACGCTGCGTGGGAAACAAAGTACGGAAGCTGGACGGAGATGATGGAAAGCACCAATGTTCCGACTGCCAAGCTCTGCGTGGCGGACTTGGAGGCGTTCCATCAGGTGGTCGCCGAGAAGTACTTCAAGACGATTGCCGACGCGATTCATTCCGTCGCCCCGCAGCGCCTCTATCTGGGATGCCGCATCGCGTGGGGACGCGAGAGCATCTTCCGCATCTCCGCGAAGTACTGTGATGTGGTCAGCGTCAACACCTACAAGTTGACGCCTGTACGCGATCTGCCGGAAGGGAGTGTCGATAAACCGATGATCGTAGGCGAGTTCCATTTCGGTGCGATGGATCGCGGGATGTTGCATACGGGACTTGTCCTCACAACGAGCCAACAAGAACGCGCGTCTTGTTACCGTAAGTATGTGGAGTATGCGTTGCGCCATCCGCGCTATGTCGGAACACACTGGTTCCAGTGGCAGGATCAACCGTTGACCGGACGCTTCGATGCGGAGAACTATCAGATCGGTTTCTTGGATGTCTGCGATCAGCCCTATCCGGAACTGGTGGAGGCGGCGCGAAAGGTCGGCGCGGAGATGTACCGCATCCGTTTTTCGCGAGGCAAATAAACATCAGTTGGAGCGTGCGATGGGCCGTCTGTTTTTGAGTTTGTTCTTTCTTCCGGCGTTGCTGTTCGCGGGAACATCTGTCGAGCGGACATGGAACGGACAGCCGTTCGCATACGATTCGGAAGTGCTGGAAACCCGGCGTGGATACACCGTGTACCGCCTGACCTATCCGGCGATCAGCCCGCCTTCCTTCCCGGAGGCGAAGAACGTCATCGCGTACTACTACCGTCCGGACGGAATGCCGGAAGGGGGACGGCAACCCGCTGTCCTCTGCCTGCACATCCTCGGCGGGGGTGGACAGATCACCAAGACCATTGCCTCATACTTTGCGGAACGGGGAATGCCGGCGCTGATGCCGATCATGCCGATGTTTCTCGACCGGAATCCGCAGGGCGGGCGTTTGGTGGCCTTGCGAAGCGCGGACGGCCCCCGTTTGTTGGGTGAGGTTTTTCACTCGTGTCCGTTGGACATCCGGCGGAGTCTGGATGTTCTTTCCTCTTTCCCGGAGGTCGATTCGGAACATGTCAATCTGATTGGTACCTCGTTGGGAGGAATCCTTGCGGTTTCCACTGCGGGAAGTGACGAACGGATCGACAAAGCGATGTTCCTTCTGTCAGGCGGCAACCTGCCAAAATTGCTCGCCAGCCGTAATCACGAAGTGCAGCCAATCCGTGAGACGATTCTGCGTGCAAATGCGGAGGAGAAAAAACAAATCGACGACGCCCTGCACGGGGTGGAACCGTTGCGGTTCACCGAACGCCTGAAGAAGATGGCTGCGGACGGACGGGTTCGGATGGTGAACGCCGGTGCGGACGAAGTCGTTCCGTTCGCCTGTAGTCAGGAGTTGGCGGATGCGATCGGACTGAAACAGGGCGCCGGTTTCCGCGTCTTGCCAAATGTCGGCCACTACACGGCAATCACGGGACTGCCGGATCTGCTGGAGGAAACGGCTGAATTTTTCGGAGGCGGCAAGTTGCGCGCGTTACCGGAAGAACAGCCTGCGGCCAAGTCCAAGAAAGAGGTGATTGCACGCGTGTTCGGTCAAATCAACAAGTTGGTCTCTTGGGAACCTGCCTCTGGACGCGCGTATGAGGTCGCCGGAAGAATCCGCGTGACGGAGCAGGGGGAGGAAACCTATTCTTCGTTCTGCGCATTGCGTTGCGGGGCTGGCGGCAAGTTTTATTTTTCCGTTGACCAAGTCGGTTTCAAGGGGGTGGATGTCGTGCGTTTCGGTTGCGGTGAACGGCTTTGGATTGAATCGAAGAATCGAATCTTCCAAGGGGATTCTGCGCCCGGGAGTGGCTTGGGCATGCGCCTTTCTCCGCAGTTCCGTCGAATCTATGCGGCGTTGCAACTCTCCACTGCACTGGTCGCCCAGTCCGGTTCGCTGAAGATGTTCGACCAGT
>JAFYDR010000343.1 GCA_017544725.1 Kiritimatiellia bacterium | reverse complement strand
GCTTCATACGAGTAGATCTTGGAGGCGTTCGTCGTCTCGGTAAAATGGACTCCTCCCCCAACAAAGTGTACGCCTCCGCTACCGAAGGCATCATCGGAAGAAATCGAGAGCAGCCCGTTCGAAATCGTGGTGCCGCCCATGTAGGTATTGGCAGACGGAAGTGTGAGTGTGGCGGAACCAATCTTCACAACCGAGATGTTGCCGGAGATTGAACCGCTAAATGTGGCATCCTCCGACACGTCGAAGGTCAGCGTCGCGGCAGTATCCGAATTGTTCACGTAATCCGCAGTCAGGTCAGTTGCAGTCAGCGGTTCACCCGCCAGATCGATTTCTGCGGCATTGACCGAGAACGTCAGCATCGACAAAACAGAAACACAGGATACGAACGATTTCATAGAACTCTCCACTCAAAAGCAACTCAAACCTTTGAGAACGCACACCCAAACGGACACCGCCCTCAAAAGTGCCTTTAGTATATCAAGTCAAAAAACAACGACGCAAGGAATTTTTTGGTTCACGCGGAGGCTTGCTTGGTGGGCTAACGCCGCCAGCAGAGAAGCAAAGACGGCAGTAGGCAGTAGGAAGGGCACTTCGCGTCAGTTGAAAAGTGGGCAAGCTGAATGGCAGAGAAGAAGGCAGTAGAGAAAGCGTGTTAGGCTGGTTAGGCGTGTCGCGTGTCAGTCGATTGCAATCGAGAGCGGTCGAAACATCATTCTTCATTCTTCTCTCTTCATTGCCGTCACAGGCGGCTTGTCACTCGTCATTCGTCACTGGCGGCTTGCAGCCCCGTAGCGAAGTTGTCAAGAGAAACGGAATTGCGGGGCTAAGGAGTAAATGGTAGAATTGAAACGTTCCGTGCAGGTCTGTGTAAGCTCGGAGAAGTACGTGCTGTTTCTTTGGTTTCTGTTGAGAAAGGTTGGTTCTAATGAACATGATTCGACATTGTCTCTTGTTTCTTACGGTAGTTGTTTCATCATGCGTAGTCTGCAATGTGTCCGGAGCGGGACGTTCATTCTCGCATTCGATGCCGGAGGAGACAGGCGAACGCCCGACGAACCCTCCCCGTGAAGAGTTGATACGTGATTTCAAGAATCCGTTCGGTAAGGTTCCGACGGGTGTGTACTGGTATTGGATGGCCGGGAATATCTCTTGCGAAGGCGTGAGAAAAGACTTGGAAGCGATGCACCGCGCCGGGATCGACTATGCGTATATCGGCGACATCGGCGGCGGTGGCAACAAGCAGGGTCCCGTACGCACTTTCTCGCCGGAATGGGAGAAGGCGTTCGCAACTGCTTTCGAAACGGCGAGTCGTCTGGGAATGCAGATCGGCATTTTCAATTCTCCCGGATGGAGTCAGTCGGGAGGTCCTTGGGTCAAACCGGAACAGGCGATGCGCCGCTTCGTTTCCAGTTCCGTCCTTGTTGACGGTCCGAAGGACGGCGTGGTGCTTCCTGCACCGAAATACGAGTATGCACCAGCTGAGGATTTCCGCGACTGTCTCGCCATCGCCTTTCCCGTTCCCTCCTGTTACACGGAACGTCTTGTCGCTCGCGATGAAAAGAATTCGCTTATCCAAGTAGAGGGAAAGCAACTTGTGGTTGTGCTCACATCGTCCGAACTGTTTACCGCACAATCCGCCGAGCTGGTTCTTGCCGACGGTACGATCGCGGGGAAAGTGACGGTAGAGGCTGAAGGAGACGGCGGCACGTGGCGACAGATTGCGGAGATGCCGTTCGGGCGTGCCAATCCAGCCAACGGTGTCGGCTTCTCGCCGCACGCCCCCGTGCTGGTCTCCTTCGCCCCCGTGACATCTCGTGGCTTCCGCGTGACGGTTACCGCAAACGAAAAGAGGTACAGATCTCGTTTCTCATCGGTTTCGATATGTGGTGCGCCGCTCATTGCGCGGGCTTACGAGAAGACTCTTGCCAAGATGTTCGAAACTCCGCTTCCCATGTGGAAGGATTATCAGTGGCCGCGCGAACCGGCCAATATACCGGGAAGCGCGCTCGATCCCACCAAGGCTGTCGTGTTGCGGAACAAGATCCGCAAGGACGGAACGCTCGACTGGCGGGTTCCTGCCGGGAAGTGGATTATCTACCGCATGGCATCTGCGCCCACTGGCACGAAGAATGGTCCTGCCAATCCGGAGGCGACAGGATACGAAGTGGACAAGATGAACCGCGAACATGTGACCGCGCATTTCGACGCCTATGTCGGTCGCTTTCTTGCGAAAACTCCTCCCGAGTACCGCAAGGCGATTCGCTACACGGTTCTGGACAGCTATGAGATGGGCGGGCAGAACTATACGGATGATTTCGCCAAACGGTTCCAAGCATCCTTCGGTTATGATCCGGTGCCCTTCCTCCCTGCCGTCTTCGGAATGGCCGTCGGCAACCGTGTTGATTCCGACAGATTTCTCTGGGACCTTCGCCGATTTATTGCGGATGAGGTCGCCTACTCGTATGTGGGCGGTCTGCGTGCGGCGAGCAACGCACACGGCATGAAGACCTGGCTGGAATGCTACGGGCATTGGGGCTTTCCGGGCGAGTTCCTCCAGTACGGTGGCCAGTCCGACCGAATCAGCGGTGAGTTCTGGAGTGAGGGGAGTCTCGGCGACATTGAGAACCGCGCCGCGTCGAGTTGCGGGCACATCTACGGAAAACGCATGATTTGGGCAGAGTCGAATACCTGCGGCGGTCGTCCGTATGGACGTTCCCCAGCGGATTTAAAACAACGCACAGATCGTTTCTTCACGGAGGGAATCAACGCCACGCTCCTGCATCTCTATATCCATCAGGCGTACGAACGTCAGCCGGGCATCACGGCTTGGTTCGGAAATGAGTTCAACCGTCACAACACTTGGTTCCGTCAGATGGACATCTTTACGGGATATCTGAAA
Organism: Kiritimatiellia bacterium; assembly: GCA_017544725.1. GTDB lineage: Bacteria > Verrucomicrobiota > Kiritimatiellia > RFP12 > UBA1067 > RGIG8368. Next base: position 1,287 of record JAFYDR010000343.1, on the reverse strand, counting down.
CGCGCCAATTACCTGCTGCAACAGGGATTGAATGTCGCGGACATCGCCTACTTCATTGGAGAAGATGTGCCGAAAATGACGGGCGTCACCGATCCTGCACCACCCGCTGGCCGTCAGTTCGACTACATCAACGGCGAGGTCTTGCGAGAGACTGCCTTTGTTGATGCAAAGGGGCGACTCGCCTTGCCCCACGGCACCTGCTACGAAGTGTTGGTTCTCCCGAAACTCGAAACGATGCGCCCAGAACTGTTGCGCCGGATCGAGGAGCTTGTACAGGAAGGTGCATTCGTCTTGGGACCGAAACCGACACGCTCGCCGAGTCAAGCTGGACAACCGCAGGCAGATTTGACGGTCAAAACGATTGCTGACCGTCTGTGGGGTGAAGTCGATGGTGAGAAGGTCCAGTATAGAAAAGTGGGCAAAGGGACGATCGCTTGGGGACTCCCGCTTGACCGCGTGCTTGCCATGCGCGGTTCCGCTCCGGACTGTGTTTTCAAGGATGGTGTCCCGCTCCTCTACACCCATCGCACGATGCCGAATGCGGAGATTTACTTCCTGTCCAATCAGTCTGATAAACAGATTTCCGAGAATGTTCAATTCCGGGTGGATGGACGAATTCCCGAACTTTGGCGTGCGACGACTGCAGAAATTGTGGCTGCTCCGAACTGGAACAGGTCTGAGGGGAAAACCGAAGTGCGTGTGGAATTGGCTCCAATGGAAAGCGTATTTGTTGTATTCTCACTTCCTGCAGGAACGGTTTTCAAAGGCAATGCTGCACCAGCCGAGCCTAAACCACTGACATGCGCTTGGACACTTTCCTTCCTCTCCGATCCTCTGCATCGCGGACCGTCACAACCAATAACCGTTCCTGAACTTTTCGACCTGTCAAAGAGTGACGATCCTGCAATCAAGTACTACTCCGGTCCGGTGGTGTACAAGACAACCTTCCACGCCGCGAAACCCAAAAACGAAGGGACACAAGTGTCATTGTCGTTTGGCAAAGTCTGCGAGATTGCACGAGTCAAGGTGAACGGTCGCGACGCGGGCGGGGTATGGTCACCGCCGTATGCCGTGCCCGTAACCGATTTGCTTGTGGACGGCGAAAACACGCTGGAGGTCGAGGTCTGCACGAGTTGGGTGAACCGACTGGTTGGTGACGCCTCCCTGCCGGAAGACAAGCGTCCGACTTGGATGTCAACAGGCGGCTACAAGGCAGATCACCCCCTGCGCCCAGCCGGTCTTCTCGGTCCCGTATCACTTGCCTATCACTTCGCTGCGCGAAGTAGT
>JAFYDR010000342.1 GCA_017544725.1 Kiritimatiellia bacterium | reverse complement strand
GGAACGAATAATGAAAAAGATCTGTTTCTTTCTGATTCTTGCAACCGTGTGCTGGGGTGTCTCCGGATGCCATGACCACCACCACCGGCATGATCGCCATCACGACAGCCGTTACGAGCGCGGTACGCCGCCCCCGCCTCCCGCCAGCAACCATGACTGGCGTTACGGGCAGCCGCCTCCTCCGCCTCCGAAGAAGCACAAGAAGTAACGAGAAGGAGCGAAAAATACCCTTATGAGACTGGCTTTCCTGTTTGTCTGTATGTGGCTGTCGCTTTGGACGGTCGGATGTGTGGAGCATCGCGTTGTGAGCGATACACGAGTGCCTGAAGTCAAAATCGATCCGTATGGTCGCATTCTCTTTCAGGAGCGGCAGATCGAACCGGGAAAGCTGGCTCGTGCCTTGCGTAAAGCGGACATTCGGAAGGATCAACAGATCCGTATCCTGATTCCGAAACAGCAAGACCGCAAGCTCATGGGGCATATTGCCGGCGAATTGCGTCAGGGCGGTTTTACTCGTTTCATCTTTGTAACGAATCGTGCCGCCCGTTCTTCCGTGCAGGAGCACCGCAGTGGCGGACTTCCGCCGCAACAGTACGGATCTCCTGCCGTAGCGCCGTCTCGTAATCTTCCGCCGTCTCTCAGAAATCGCCCCCAGCAACCGGGGCGTAAATGAGGTAACTTCAAAACTTCGAAATTCGCGGAACTCACGGGATGGGTTTTCAGGGAATTCGCGATTTTCAGTGTAGTCTGTGGTTGAAAAATTGGACGACTGAAAGGTTTTGAAATTGGTTCAATTGCCCCAAATGAAAAAGATCGGGATTGCACTGGGGAGTGGCGGTGCGCGCGGTTGGGCGCATGTTGGTGTTTTGCAATATTTGAACCAGCTCGGTATTCGTCCGTATTGCGTCGCGGGGACCAGCGTTGGCTCCATTGTCGGTGCTGTTTACTCCGCTGGCAATCTCGATGAACTGGTGAAGCTTTCGCAGGAAATGAATTGGCAGCAGGTTGCCAAGCTCTTTCTGGAAATTCACTGGCCAAGTACGGGACTTATTAGCGGTAAAAGAATTCTTCAGTTCCTCCAGAAACTGATTCCGCAAACGGAGATTGACGAGTTGCCGATTCCGTTTGCCGCCGTGGCGACTGTTCTGGAAGAGGAGAGGGAACTGGTGATCTCAAAAGGGAATCTTCTGGAGGCAATCCGTGCCAGCATCAGTATTCCTGGTATCTTCACACCTCCCGATTATCAGGAAAGCCATTTGGTTGACGGCGGTTTCGCCATTCCGCTTCCCTCGTCCGTCTGTCGGCAACTGGGCGCGGATGTGGTGATCGGTGTTGATATCAACTTGCGCTACGGGGAGTCATCCGGAACGGAAGAAAAAAAGACATTCTCAATTTTTGAAATCTTGACGCGCACGATGCGCATTGCCGAAAATAAAATCACCCAGCGCGATTTGGAACGCTTTCCTCCCGACATTCTGATTCAGCCCGCTGTCGGACAAATCTCCACGTTAGATTTCCATCGTGGCGCAGAAGGCATCCGTCTCGGAATCGAAGCTGCCGCCGCCCATCACGCCGAGCTAGAAAAGTTGGCAGAAGGGAAAATAGGGAGTAGGCAGTAGGGAGGGCGGCAAAGCCGCCAGTGAAAAAGTAAAATTAAAAGATTAAAAATTTAAAAGGTTAAATCGCTACTTCTCGGCTTAAAATTGGCGGCAGATACGCCAGTTGAGAAGCGGCGAAATGGAGAGGTTGAAAAGCAGATACGATGGGGACAATGAGGACAGTTGGATCGGGGGGGGCAGCCAGTCTTGCCAGTCCGTTCCATCGCGGGTAACGAAGACGATGCCCCCAATGTAGCGCAGCGTCAACACTGTACCTTTGAGGCTTGTCAAAAGCTATCGCCATGAATATTCCCGCACACGGCGCGAGCAGCGCATCGTCTGTAATCTGTTGCCGCTATGCGGCTTTGGTGTACGCTTGTTGCGAACGTAACAGGACTTCAAACTTTGGACTTCAGACTTCTGCATACCCCCAACCAACCGTCATTGTCCGCCTGGCTTCTCAGCTTAACACACCTAACACGCTTCTCCAGCTTACCAGATCGTAACAGGGCCAAGAAGACCGGAGGGCAGGGGACGCCAAGTGGAAGCGTCGAATTTCTTGTAATTGCTTCCGACGATGTTGATGTCCGAGAAGTATTTCCAGTTTACGCCGTTCTTGTCATTCCAGCGCAGACGGTTTGCGCCTAGGTTCGTGACTTCAATTTCCAGCTGGTTCCCAGCCTGCTTCAGCGTTCCAGATGGAATCTCGTATTGGTAGGGCGGAATGAAACACACGCCGAGGTCTTTGCCGTTGAGGCGTACGTGCGCGATTTCGCGGACATCGCCGAGCGAGAGCGTTTGCGCCGTTGTGGAGGACGCATCGAAGGTGATGGTGTACCGCATTGTGCCAGAAAAAGCGTCGTCCCAAGTCTCCCATCCTACGAGGGAGGAAAGAGTTTTCTTCGCTGTCATTTCGGGACCGCCGACGATGGGTGTCACCGTCCATTCACCTGTGATTTCCCGTTCTTCGCGTTTTTCATTCTTCGCGTTGGAGACGGTAAAACCATCGCCAATCAGGAAGAGAGAATGGTTTCGGCGAATCAAGGCGGCGGTTTGTTCCGAAATCTTTCCGGAAAGCGGATCCATGATTGTGAACGGTTTATCCGCATGGATTTCCTTCTCCTGTGCGCTGGTGTTCACGACGAAGAAGAGGGTTTGTCCGTCTTTCGTCCAGCGTGTCGCTTGGATACCGGTTGCGGCGGTAAACGGGCAAGGTTTCGCTACCTTCGGCCACTCGTTCTTTTCGGGGTCGATAATCTCCGCATAACGGGAGAGCGAGAGTTCGCGCAACTGCCGACGAGAAACATAGTCGAAACAGAAACCCTCGGCGTAGAGTCGTTTCGCAGTCTTGCCGATCGGTTCGCCGTAAAACCAATTACTGTTGTGTACGGACATTTGCTTGCAGGCGTTTCCTGGTTTTTTGCGGTAACTGGTCGGATCCCACACTACCAGCAGATCGTTTGCAGGAGTCCAAGTCTGGAAAATCGACTGGCAGCGCGTGATGTAGGCGTTGATTGCGGCGACTTCACGCCAGATCGGGTTACGAGGGTTCATTTCCAGTGAGGCATAGAAACACCATCCCGGCCATTGGGCATCGACCGGCGAGTAACAAAGTCCATGATAAAAGACATGGTTCACACCCGCGAGGAACAGCTTGTCGAGGAATACCTTGATTTCTCTGGGGCGTTCGCAGAAATGTTCGTCAATCCATGTACAGCTCTCCGCACTGACGAGTTTGGTACCTTTGACATGCGCGACGGAAGAGGCGAATTTGGAGATGAGGATATCGCGGCAATCTTTGCCGAACATTTCCGTTTCGGGGATGTCGGCGAGCGCATAAAAGTCAAGCCAGTTCGCTGGGGCTCCGTGCGCCTCGTTACGCGACAGGTAACCATTTGCATGGCACCAGTCGGTCCAGACCTTGAAACAGGCGAGCAACGATTCATCGACATCCTCCCCGTGTTTCGGGACGGCTCCGTAGTACTCGTAGCTATCGTGATAGAAGGCTCGTGGACGTTCCGCCGTGCCGCCCTTCCCAAACACGGCATCGAAGCGCGCAACGTGGTTGGACATGGCTGCAGGGGAGAATGGGTCAATCATATAGCCTTGGCCGCCGGGCCCTGCGCGCTTCACCTTCATGCCGGAACTGGCAGCGTGTTCCTTGTCGATCCACGGTCCGCCGAAGCACCAGCCGGCGCCCATGGTGAGATCGATGCCGAGTCCCTTGGAGTGAGCGATACGCACCGCCAGATTCCACGTTTCAATCCAATCGGAGGAAAGCAGTTCCTTCCATTGTTTGCGATAGCAATTTCCGGGACCGTTCGCGCCGTAGATCGGAATCACGTGGAAACCGCCGAATCCTTTGTCGGTCATCTCGGTACATTGGAACTCCAATCCCTTTTGGTCAACGGCGGAAGCCATCCACCAGTTGTATGCCCACGGTTTCATTTCAGCGGTCGGTTGCGGCCAAGAGGCTGCCAATACAAGGGATGTCAGCAAGATTGTCATGGTGAACTCTTTCTGTTAGGTATGGTGTTTTAGCATGCGCCGTTCCCGAAATGGGATGAGGCTTTAAGTATCGATGGTTGCGCGACGAAGGTCCTCGGCGATCTCATGCAACGTCGTTTGGTAGAGCGTATGCAGTTCCTTTGCGACACGGGAAATGCTGTATCGCTCGCAGACTAGCTGCCGACCAATCGTCCCCATCTGCGTCCGCGTCTGTGGTTCCGCGATCAGCTTGCAGACGGCGTTAGCAAAATCATCTGCCGACTTGCGTTCGCACAGGATTCCCGGAAGGGGTTTGTTTTCCGGCAGTTTGGTTGTTCCTGCGATGATTTCCTCCGGCCCGGCGGATGCCGCCGCAACAACAGGAATTTGACAGGCGAGTGACTCGCAGATTACGCGCCCGAATGGTTCTCCGATCGGTGGGTGGAGCAGGACGGTAAAAGCGGGGAAGAGCGTTTCCGTCGCCTGGCAATCTTCGATGAAATGTACGCGATCTGCAATGCCGAGCGTTTCCGCTTGCTTTTTGAGGGTGTCAAGGTACTTGGCGTTTTCGTGGAAGAGGTCTTGTCCCGCCAGAACAAAGTGAGCATCGGGAATCCGTGAATGAATGAGTGCGGCAGTTTCCAGAAAGAGGTCGTGTCGCTTCCACGGGATAAAGTGGGCGACCATTCCGATCAATGGAACACCTTGCGGTAACCCGAAGCAGTCACGTGCCTCCCGTTCATCGCGCGGAATGTACCGCTCCGTATCGATACCATTCCGTAAGAGTTTGATGCGCGAGAAGGTCTTGGAGGAAACGTTTTCAGCGAGGTGTTCCTCAATTGCCTGGGAGGCGGCGATGATGCGCGTGGCTAGAAAGGCACCCTCGCGGAATAGGGGATAAGGCTGGCGTAGGTCACGGATATGCCAGAAGATCGGAATCTTCCGTTCCTTCCGGAGTGTCAGCAGAGAAGGGAGGCCGTTCGCGTGCAGGATGTCGGGGTGGAAATCGCGGATGATCTTACGAATAGAAGACGGGGCGCGGAAAAACTTGACGAGAGTCGAGAACAAGCCTGTCCCGCTGCGCCGTGCGCGGATTGGTTCGATTGGGAAACAGGTGATTCCCGCATCCGACAGACAGGAGAAAAGAGGACCGGGAGGAAGCGCAACGGCAATCTCCAAATCAGGATACGAAGTCAACGAACGACACGCATCCAGCAGACTGTACTGGGCACCGCCCATTTCAGACACAACATCTACCCATAAGATTTTCATCAACATTAAAATAGAGGATTCTCGAATAAAACGCAAGCTGTTTTGTGCGTTCGCATCGTTTTGACCACCTGTTCAGTTATCGCTTGAACAGAAAACAACAAGAACATCTTAAAAACAACTTGTCTTTGGAGCGCGGGCTAACTCGCCCGCGTCAAACGCTCGATCTTGCAAAGGAAACGGGAAAATGATGCCAAACGATTGTCATTGCAAAGGCAAGTTCCCCGCCCTCGCCGTGTGCGGGAATACTCGTTGACGAGGGCATCGTCGTTACGCATAGCAGCTAACGCCACCAGTTGGGTAAGCCGGGGTAGGCGGGGCGGCTATGCCGCAATGAAGAAGAAAAATGAAGAATGAGAAAGTAGCACAGTTGTTCATTCATCATTCTTCATTCCGAACGAAGCGAGGCAACTGGGACGTTGCCCCTCCCTCAAGCCCCGAAGGGGCGACAGTACACAGACGGGGACAAGCGAAGCGCAGCCCCCGGAATCAAACAAAGGCATGTTAGCCCTGAAGGGGCGACACAATCTGGGGCGGCAAAGCCGCCAGCTGGATAAGCGTGTTAAGCGAGTCAAGCTAGGCAACGGGGACGTTGCCCTTCCCGTTTTCATTCGTCATTGCCGCCGTAAGGCGGCACTTCATTCTTCATTTTTCATTGCCGCCTTCTGCGGCTCTCGTTACTGCCGAAGTGCCTCAGCTTAACACGCTGGCGGCATTAGCTACCGTCACTTGAGGAAGACCTGGAGACGGTAGAAGCGCTGAGGAAGGTTGAGCGTATCTGTCAGAGTCACCCAGCCGGCATCTGTTTCGGGAATCTGGCTGTCCGAATCGAAGAGACACTCGGCATCGTCCCAGTTATCGACACGGGCAGAAGCCTCGACGAGATAACGTAGGTCGTCACGCATCGAGTTGATGCGCCAGCGGTACTGACGCACAGTGCCCGAAATTTCAAGTCGAGGATAGAAGTTGGTGGGGGAGTCCTCCAGTGTCATCCCGAACGCATAGCGGAAGAGGTTGGGAACCTTTCCAATCTCTACCAACGGTCCGGAGATTTGCTCATCCTGATTTTGCGCGGGTGAAAAGACCGTTTCTTTCCATTGCGCATAAGAGAACGGAGTTGCGGAAGCGGTGTTACGGGTAACCGTGAGCATTCTCACTTGGCAAGGTGTTCCGTTCAGCGTAACTTCAACTGCCCCTGCCGCGATGACTGCGGGAACGGCTGTCCACGTTGTGCCGTCAAAGAATTGTCCACCGGAGACATCCGGCACAAAGACATGCGTCTGTATCGTCGCGAGTCGGGACGCAAGTTGCGAATGGAGCGGAACGCAAAGACCGCCGAAATACACGCCCGTCAGATCATCTGCCGCCGACAGATAAACATCGATTTCGTGCGGGATGACAGAGGGATCGGCGAGGTAGAAAAATCCGTTTCCCGACGCATTTGCCGCACCGCTGTTCGCAAGGCGGGCGGCGAAACGGAGACGAGAATCGAAGGTGGTTATCGCGACTCGTCCGGCGAGACAGGCAACCGTGCCGGTGCCGGAAACGGATGAGACAGAACCGGTTCCGGCACAGGCGAGCGTTCCGGCGGCAACTGTTGCCGAGTACTCACCGAGATTGATGTTGCCGGAGAGCGTGAGAGTTCCTTCGCCCGTCTTCAACAGATCGCCAGATCCACTGATTCCCTGCGCAAGCGTCATGGAGGTGCCGACACCGGAGACATGGATCCCTGCATTTCCCGTAAGCAGCACAGGGGTTTCAATCCCGACAGTAGAAACGCTGGCGTCACCTGAAGAGAAACGCACGGCTCCCTCAGAGTCAAGACCGTTGCCCAGTGCGGGGTCACGTCCGTATGCGCCGATCGACAGCGGACAGGGGAAACGGTAAGTCGCATTCCCGGAAGTCAGGCGGAGTTGGCCGCCAGGTTCGACGGAGAAGGAACTCGTTGCGGTTGGAATGGATTTCGAACTGAACGTCATCACACCTTCGCGAATCCGCGTGGCGCCAGTATAAGTCTTGTCGCCGCCTGTGACGGAACAGACTCCCGGACCTTCCTTCGTCAAGCCGCCTGATCCGCTCCACGCCTGTTGCAGGCGGAGTGCGCCGTACTCGGCATTTCCTTGCAGGTTGCTGACCGCAAGACGTAGTTCATTCGCCAGGATGACACCGTAATTGACTTCGATAACAGCCATGCCGCTTTCGTTGTTTGGCACAGTGATTAAAGCGGGGGCATCGCCGCCGTCGAATGTCAATGTGCTTCCGGCAGTGGCGTCCTTCTTGTTGCAGACTCGGTTGATTGCCGATCCGTTGATAAGATCGAGACGCCCAATCGTGATGGCAGATTTGTTGATTCGAACGTTTCGTTTCCCTTCGGAATCGAGCGTAGTGGGTGCGGGAATCTCGGCCCAGACGCCTGCGCCGTTTGGATAGGTGCCCGTATTCCAGTTTCCATTCTTGTCCCAGTTCCCTTCGTCGGGCAAAATAAATACGGCATGGTCTTGTACCACCTCCACGGTGTATTCTGCCAACGCACTCCAAGTTGTACCTGAAAGCGCTCGCGCCTTAACCACGGTTTCCGTCATGATCATGAACGGTTGCGTGTATTCCGATGCAGTGGCTGCTATTCCGCTGGAGAAAGCTTCGCGAGGATCGTTTCCGTCCAGTGTGTAATAGACATGTGTCCCCGCAGGAATCGAAATGGCAACCTGCTTCTGCGAACCGTTGGCACTTTCCGAGATTTCCGGCACTTCGACAGAAGGATACAATCCAGCACTTTGGAGTTGCGCGATGAATTGAGCGGGACGCTGCGGCAGATACGTGTTGAGGACACGGTCACGTTCCGCGATCCATTCGTCCATGCCATACGATTGGGAGGCAGAGCCGTTTTCAAGCCGGTAACTTCCCCAACGAGCGGATTCTGCGAACATGGCCGGTTCCAGTTTGTCCGCGAGCGCACGATACCGAGGAATCATCGATTCGACAGTGAGGGCACCGCCGTTGAAGAGGTGCTTATAAGCACGATCCGCAAGAAGCATTTTGTATTCGGGGGATGTCAGCAAACGGTCATGCAACTTCTTCGGACCGATATTGAAGGATGCGGAGAGACGGTTGTCGGAAACCCCTTCCAGCGTCCGTTCGACATCCCAGCAACAGAAGTAGAACTTGCCGCCCTCCAAACGAGAGCAGACCATCGCGAAGTTGTTCTGCGGCCAGTCCTGATTGCCGCCAAAGAAGTTCAGCAGCATGTAGTCGGCAAATGCAGGGAGATCAACCCGTTGCGCTACCGCCTCGTAGTTTGCACGTTGCGTCAAGTCGGACGAGATGAGTGTCATGAGGGCGTTCCACGATGTCGTATCGCCATCGCGCGCCTTGATCGTTCCGGTGTCGCCATCGTAGGCTAGGCCGTCATACTCTTCCTTATCGCCTCCGAAAAGGGTGGCGCCAAGAGCGGCGTCGATTCGTTCGGCGACGTTGTAGATTCCCCAGTAGCGTCCATTGATGAACAGATGCACGTGGTTGCCGTGCGACTGGTACCCGCTCATCTGACCTTGTGTGTCCCGCATCCACTGGTCGCGGACGTTCGAGCCACGGAGGCGTTGCGGAGCTTCGCGATGAACCCACGAGTTGTTGTACTCTGCACGGAGGATGAGTGTGTTGAACTCGTCGCAGGAATAGCCGATGTCCTGAAGAACAGGTGTCTTGAGTTTTCCCGCCCCGTAACGTCCCCGGAAGCAGAGTCGCAACGGTTTCTTGGGGGTACTGGAAAAATTCCGGCTGGCGGCACCTTGCGCCTTCAGTCCGGCGTCCGTCTGCACGAACCCGACACCGTTGGTGAGCCACTCGGCGGAAACGGCCTCTTCCAGCGAACTGTCTGCCGCGTGGGAATAGACACCGGCAGAAGAACCGAACACCTTGTCCGTAGCAAGGGAGAGTGAGAGGATCGGCAACTTGCGCAAGGCGTTTGTCAACGCCACAACGTCCTCGGACGTTGCGACGATTTGTGTGCTGATGCCATAGGAGGCGGGGGTGCTGCCTCCTGAGGTCCAGACCGACGGGCATCCCGCCGGTATGTCCGTCTGGTTGGGAACATCGGAGAGGAAGATGTAAGAATGCGTCTGGATGGAACGGCACGGAAGCGTTCCGGCCTTATCGGCGACAGCCCGCACCACGGTTGTGTGATTGATGGCAATCGTTTCTCCTGCGTATTGCATTCCGTTCGAGGGGGATGGTTCGGAGTAGTCCAGCGTATAGAAAATCGTCGTTTCCGGATCGGGATGGGAAAGCGTCAGTGAAAGCGGTTCCTCATAGAGCCCGCGTTCGACAGAGAACTGAACGGGGGCAAGTGGCGCGGCATAGGCTGGCCCCGAATTGTCGGCATTCGGGGTCGGTTCGGCGAACCATGCAAAGGTTTCTCCGCCGCTCGGGAAACGTCCGTAGGAAGTGTCGCAGGGAATCGCTCCGAATGCCACTTGGTCGGAAACCGTACCGTCCGGCTGGGTAACTGTCAATGTCTCGCCTTCCGCACCAAGCTTGAAACTGAGATGATAGTTGGTGCGGACATCCGCGCCGTATTTATCGGTGAAATATTTCGAGAGCCGTTCTCGCTCGTTTGCGGTCAACGCTCGATTGAGAATGACGACCTCCGCGATCAAACCATCAAAATACCGACCGGAGGAAGAATCCGACGCCTCGCAGGAATCGCCCAAATAGATTAAGTCGGCTGCGGAAAAGTTCTGATTGCCGATCGACTTGTCGAGACTCTGCAGCAGTTGCCCGTCCTTCACAAGCGAGATCGTCGGGGTCTCGCGGTCGCAGTCGGTGATTGCCGCAAGGGTCATCCACGAACCGGACGTGACGGCGGCGTTGACCTTGAGGTCGCTGTTTGCAACGCGCCACCGCAATGCGCCGCCGGACTGGATCTCAAAATGTGCATTCTGTGAGGAGGTGCCGGCAGTCCACTGGCCGAACAGTCCAGAAGTAGCCGCACCATTCCATTTGCAGGCCACCATGATTGTGATGTTCGAGAGGGAACTCATTCCGTTGAATTCTTTCGACAAGAGGAAGTGTTGTTTGGACGAACGTTTGAAGGAGAGTGCGGTATGACCGTTCACCGCCTGCAACTGAACGGATGGTGCACGTGCGAGACACTGGGTGACATGATTCCCGTAGTCACTCCGGTCGATCCAGTTCGTGACACTGGTCCCATTTGCGCTGGAAGCGAAGTCATCCGCGCGCAACCACAGGACGAGATTGGATGAGAAGGTCGAAGGATCGCTTTCTTCGAGTTCCTGTTCCTCTACGGAATCCCTACCTGAAGCGAAGAGGCGCAGATGACTTTGAGCCGCAATTGTCGCGCCGACAGGAAAGACCCACTTGAAAGGCTTGGAAGTCTTGTCGCTCACGCCCCATCCGCTCAAATCCACATTTGTAGAACCCGTGTTGTACAGTTCGACCCAGTCCGATGATAGCCCGTACTCATCCCGGCAAGTCGAATCGTTCGATGACTGTACTTCATTGATGACGATTGTCGCGGATACGAGAAAAGGGAATGCCAAGACTACCAAGACAAGAAGCAGCAAAAAAGAAGAAAGTTTTTTCATAGACATCTACTCCCAATGCAAGAATTATAATGGTTTCAGAAATATTGTGCAAGGGCAAAGGAAAGGCAAAGGAAAAATAAATGTGAGAATGTCAAGGCTTTTAGCTACTAGCTATTAGAAGGTGGAATCTACGCAAGAATACACGTACGCAGAACAAGGTGCGACAAAATGGGGTCGTTGCCCTATTCTATTATTCGAGGTTTTTAGGCCCAAAAAATATTTTTTTCCCTCTTGACAAACAATTTGCGAAAGAGTAAAATGTTGCCGTCTTTTGCGACTGAAAGGTTGCGGGACCGGTAGCTTGGAGCGGCATTCCCCCAATGACCGTTCATGCGAAAAGCATAGCTGCTGAATAATATATGTCCTCCCTGGCGGCGATTGAAGGTTTCCCCCTTTGATCGCCGTTTTTGTTTTCTGGTGAGGGCAGAGAATGCGGACATGGTTTGCCCACGAACAGAATCCCCAAACGCTGAAAATTGTCAGCGAATAACTACAAGCTCCAACTGCTTACAGTCGATCATAGAGAGCTTGCACGAGAGGGCAGCCTTCGCAATCCGGTTTTGCCATCAGGCAGAAGTCGAGGTGGATTTGGAGAAGTCCTTGCTGATAGAGTCCGTTCGTGGCGTACAACGCGGGATTGTGGTCGCGTCCGAACAGGTGGAGGGCAACCCGTTTCATCGGCGAGGAGAGGTCTTCTGGCGGAATATGGTCGATGGCGTGTGGCGGCAGCCAACCTTCTGCCACGGAGAGGGGTAACACGATATTCGTGACGATGGCCGCAGCCCGTGCCTCGCCCAAGAGTGCGTTGTGTTGTTCCTTGTTCGGCTGGGAAGAGAAGGCTAGCCGATGACGGAAGAACTCCCAATCGCATCGCTCGACAATCGTGTCTAGCGCGAGTGACTGCCACCGTTCGCCCTGTTCGTCACGGAAGGAATCAATCGCCTCCAGCAGGGTTGGATTCCCGGAAAACAGACATGCGGCAGCAGCTAGCCGTCGGGCGGGCGCGTTTTGCGGACGAAGGTTGTTGCTGTGCCACTGGACTTCATCGGGAATCGTTTCGCAACTTTCGTGGAACCATCGGTCCCATAACGAACGAATCCACAACTTGCCTTCCTCGTCTGGACAGACATCCGGTTGCGGCAACAATTTGCCGCGACCCAAAAAACGCGCGTAAAGGGTTTCCTTCGTGAGTGCGAGGATTTCCGAAAACGGCAGAATCTTGGCGATGGCTCGGAAGGGACCTTGGTTGTATTTGTATCCCAGCGCGGCCATAACCTCTTCGTAAAAGACTTGGTCGCGGTCTCCGAGCTGGAGCAGACGATGTGCGATACGTGCGGCTTTCGTGCGCAGACGATACTGACCTGCGGAGGCGAGCAGGTAGGCTGCCTCATCCATCCGTCCATGCAGGAGTGGTTCGCAGGGACGGGGTGTTTCAGGCAAGACCGCATGGGGGTAAGCCTTCAGGTCAATGTCATCCAGCGAGATGTCCGGACGAAACGCCATTCGTTCCGCCAATGGAAGCTGGATGATATGTGTCGGCAATGTTCGCGCCGCAGGGGCGGAAAACCAAGTGACGTGGGCGATGACACGTTCGTAACGGGAATCGTTCGCGTGATGGTGCGAGTCCCAGTCTGTGGGGCGCACATGCACCTCGATGTCCCCGCGAAGGTGGCGATTGCCGGGATTGATCCGAAGCGTGGCGTCCAGAAAATCTGGTCCTGCTTCCAAATTCCACTCGCCGGGGTCTAGTACTTCAACCGTTTCGCCGCCGGGTAGGGGAAACGCCGTTGGTCGGTAACGGGAGTCAAACCAGAGGCACTGCAGGTGCCGTTCCGTCCAAGCGAAACCGGAACGATACGGATGATCCGTTTCACGGCAGGAATTGGCACTGCCTTCCCCCAACAAGGCCGCATATGCATCCGCATCGGGCAGGAATGCTGAGAAACGGGACTCATTATCAAAACTGAACACAGTCACCCTCGTCTCGTGCCAAGCACAGGGAATCTTTCAGCTGTTAGCCGTTCTAGGAGATCTAGGCATACAACAGGGCTGGCTACACCATCACTACCCAACTACCTAACCACCCAATGCCGACTTCAGCATCCTGCCTGTTTCTTCATCGTATCGAGGGCTTTTGCCCAAAGCTCTTCGATTGGAGGTGTCCGAGTGCCGTCCGACTGTTTCTTCTGCGGCCATCCGCATTCGCAAGAGATGCCGCCCTCGTAGCCGATGTCGCGAAGCGCAGTAAAGTAGTCGGAGAAATCCTCGCCATGCGTTCCGGGGCAGACGCGCCCGTTCAGCTCTGCGATATGGCAGTGGCGAATCTTTGCACCGGCCTTACGGAATGAATCGGCAGTCTCCTTCTCACAACGCATGTGGTAGAAATCGCCGAGCAACTGGATGCGGGGTTTTCCGATGGCATCCACCATCTCCGCTCCCTCCAGCACCGTCCTAAGGTAGTTCGCTTCCTTCTTGTTCAGCGGCTCCAGCACTACCGTCACTTTGCAGTCCGCGATTCGGTCGCCCAGCTTTCGGCAGAAGTCGATGAATTGCTCCTTCGCCTTCTCGATGTCGAAACCTTCAGGTGCGTTGCGCGCGCCACTGCTACCAAAGACGATCGTCACCATATTGATCAGGTCTGCACGGCGGCATGCCTTCTCGGCGTAGGCGAGTGCCTCCTCTTGACGCGTGTTCGGACCGGTCAACTTAAGTTCGCCGGGCAGAAACCCGTTGCACGACCGGATCGGCAACGGACTGGCAAGCAGCTTGTCGAGCTGCGGCTTGAATGCCTCGTCCGTATCACGTGGGCGGAGCGTACCGCCTACGCCCAGTTCAATGAAGTCAAACCCGGCGGCCTTCATTTTTGCGGCACGATCCAATCCTTGGCAGGCGCCGAAAAGGAACTTCGGTTTGGCTGCCTCGGCTGCGAGTGTACGGTGCGCTACGCCAGTTAAGCCGGCTGCTACGAGTGTGGTCATAAACGTTCTGCGTGTCATGGTCTGGAATTGGTTTGAGGTTGAATGGTCAATTGCGCCCCGTCAGGAATTCGGAAACGCCGGAGAAAACCGGCGTTTCCGTTCAAACGGGGCACGCGTCCCTAGACTAGAAGAGCCAGCTGAGCCAGCCATCGTTGCGGGACTTATAGCCCTTGAAGACCTTGCCTCCGGCGACCACTTCGCGCTTGGCTTCGTCGAAGGTCGCGCGGCAACCGGTGCGGGCCGCGGCGTTCGCCATGATGAGGGCAATTGCGTGGGAGTACCCGGCCTCAATCGAGGCGTTCGGGTTCTTACGGGCGCGGACGCACTCCATCCAGTTGCGCATGTGGGCGTTGGTCAGATCATCGGCACCGGTGTTGGCGCTGGTGACGACAACTTCCTTCGGAGCTGGCAAAGGCTTCTCTTCCCACTTCTTCCCTTCGACGCCTTCGTTCGTGACCATTCTGCGGCCCATATCGACGC
>JAFYDR010000341.1 GCA_017544725.1 Kiritimatiellia bacterium | reverse complement strand
TTCGCCCTAAGTGCGCCTTCGGCTCTAAGTGGGGCGTCGCCCTTTAGTCTCGCAGGGACACTTAGCCACGTAGCGGCACTTAGCCCCGTAAGGGCACTTACCCACGAAGGGGAGGGGCAACGTCCTCGTTGCCTGAAATGGGGAGGGACGCACTCCGTCGCGTCCGCTTGCCTAACGACGATGCCCACGTCGTCGAGTGGCTGTGTCGCCACTACGTGGCTATCGCAATCGATAGTTACCGATGACACGCGACAAACGACTCGCGACATGTCTCCTTCATTCTTCATTTTTTCTCTTTTCATTTTTCATTGTTCTCAGCCTCCCCGCTTCTCAGCCTCTCAGCTTTTCAGCTGGCGGCTTTTCCGCCCCCCCAACTTTTCCCGAAATCAGGCTTGTTTTTCGGGATGGGAGGCGGTACACTTTGGTGTGTCGAATGTTGAACGAGGAATTCGAGTTCCATTCGGGAAAGGATCGCAAATGAAAGCAATACAGGTAAGTCGTTGGACCATTTCTTTTTTGGGTATCGCACTCGCGCTTCTCGCAGGAGGATGCATCTCGTTTGAACGACGTCTCGCCAACGCGAACGCGGGGAACCCGAAAGAGCAATACGCCGTCGGGAAAACCTATCGCACTGGCGACAAGGGCGTTTCGCGTGACCTCGCGAAAAGCGTGAATTGGCTCACCCGTTCCGCCTCTGCCGGATACAGTCCGGCGATGCTGGAGCTGGGCGACATCTATCTGACGGAACCCTCCTGCCTGAATCCAAAAGAGGGTGTCGATTGGTACCTGAAGGCGAAACAGGCGGGCAACACAAAGGCGAACCGCGCCATGACGCTTGCCCTGCTTCGCAGCGAACGTATCGAATTCTTCCAGGTGTTGAAACCCGCATTCGAGGAAACTGTGGAAAGCGGCAACGTCTTCCGCGATCACGAACTCGCCTCTGTTCTTTCCACGCATTTTCTCGGCTATATGCAGAAGTTGTACACGGCGAAACGGAGTAGTGATGTCGTCGATTGCTATAACCTCGCACGCGACTTCATGATTCGCATGAAGGGTGGCACCGTCACACAGACGTTCGATGATGTCAAATCAATCGAGCGGCAACTGGAGGAGTGGAAAACCCTGCATCCGCAAATCAAGTAGTTCCAATGACTACCCTAACACTTGTCATTCCTCTCTATCGGGAAGCCCCGCGACTTGCCGACACGATCAGACAGATTTCTGCCTTTTCCCTCTCGGAACCAGAGGTTGAAGTCGATACGATTTTTGTGAACGACGGTTCTCCCGACGATACGGAGACCGTCGTCACGAACCTGATCGCAGAATCGGGAATTCCCCGGACAAGGATGATTTCCTACGCTCAGAACCAAGGCAAGGGGTATGCCGTCAAGACTGGCGTACTTGCCGCCACAGGCGAACTGATTTTAATGTCGGACTGCGACCTTTCTTCCCCGTTGATCGAATGGCGGAAATTGAAACAGGCGATTGATGCCGGCGCCGATTTCGCATGCGGTTCCCGCGTGGTTCCCGGCGCGGATATCGGAAAACCGCAACCGTTCCACCGACGCCTGCTCGGAAAACTCTTCCGCCTCTTCATTCATCTGGCTGGTGTGCGCGGCGTACATGATACGCAATGCGGATTCAAGCTCTTCAAATCAGGTCCCGCCAAAGAAGTCTTCGGGAGGTTGCGGATTCGACGTTTCGCGTTCGATGTCGAGATGATTGTCACCGCTCAAGATTTGGGCTACCGCGTTCAGGAAGTCCCCGTACACTGGGACTACAGCGGATTCTCGACCGTCCGTGTCATTTCAAACGGGAGCAAGATGTTGTGGGACGTATTCTGTCTCATGATCCGTAGGTTTTTCCGAAAGGCGCATCGATGAGGTTTGCGCGTTTCCCCTTCCGCCGTTTCCTCTCGCCTCGATGGTGGATGCGCAGCCTCCTCCGCCGTCCCTTTTCCTCTCTAGGAACAATCCTGCTCGCACTTCTTGTCGGTAGCAACTGGTTCGTGCACCGATCCCACGCACAACGGGAAAACTTTCGCGTACGTAACCCACGCCTCTCTTCGTTCCTGCAACTGTGGGGCAACGCCACCGCAGACCTGACAGACGCATGGGGACTCACAGGTCACGATGCCATCTCGTCCCCTGCACGACCTTTGGCAACAAACTCCTTTCAGGAAGTGGGTTTTCCAACCACGCAAAAAGGGAACCGAAATGCACCGCAAGATCTTGTGACTCTGCACAAAAAAGGATTCACGATCGGATACTCCCCTTCCCTCCGTCGCCCCGTCTGGGTCGCCTACCGTTCCTTCCCCTACCAAACGGCTGCCACCAATCCAGAGAACCGTCCGAAAGGATTCCGCTCCGATCCAGATGCACCCAACTGTCCACGTCCCAGCGATTACACACGTAGCGGATACGATCGCGGACACATGGCACCGAATCTCGCCATCGCATCCCGTTTTGGGCAGTCGGCACAGGAAGACACCTTTCTTCTTTCCAACATCTGTCCGCAGCGTCCGGGACTGAATCAAGGGCCGTGGTATGAGATGGAATATCGGATCGCCGAAATCTGGCCGGAATGCCACGGCACGATATGGGTCATCGTCGGCGCCATCCCCAGTCCTCGCAAGAAGTTGAAAGGGATTGACGTCCCCGCCGGATTCTATCAAGTTCTGCTCTGCCAAAAACAGGATGGCACCTTGCAGGCACTTGCCGTTTCTATGCCGCAAACCGCATCGCGACATACGTATGCACGTTCCTTCCTAATTTCAATCCGCGAACTGGAAAACAGATGTGGGTTAAATTTCTTCCCGAATCTTCCCGTAAAGATTCAACAAGACCTGGAGACAACGGAAGCGACTCGTCTGTGGCGAACCGGTTTCTCCGGCATCTTCCGCGTCATCTCCGAACGCTACCGCTCGTATTCCCACCGTTGACTTGCGGGTGGTTAGGTAGTTGTGTGGTTAGGTAGTTGGGTGGTTAGGTGGTTGGGTGGTTAGGTGGTTGGGTGGTTAGGTGGTTGGGTAGTTGGGTGGTTGGGGCAACGTCCCCGTTGCTCGAAATGGGAGGGCGCATCTGCGGTTTTCACCACCAGTTCAGCTATCGCTTGAAAAAAGAAAACAATAACTTCGCTGCGCGAAGCAGTGACGAGTGACGAATGACGAGAGAATAGCCGCGTAGCGGCGATACAGAAACAGACGGGGGTGAGCGAAGCGTAACCCCCGGTAACGCCACCCATACGAAACAGCCGTGTAGCGGCGACACAGCGTTCGATGACAAGAACGTTGTAACGACGGCTTCGCCGTCTTATCGAACGACACGCGACATGGGACACGAGACATGCACCATCTCGTCACTCGTCATTCGTTACTCGTCATTGCTGCCTTTGGCGGCCTGCCTCTCAGCTTCTCAGCTGACGCGAAGCGTCCGCCGCCCCCACTTTTCTTTCTTCATTCCTTCTCGGACTTTTGATAAAATCGAATCTCATTCGGAGGATTGTCATGACAAAAAAACTGACTTTGTTTACGTTGTTGTTCACTGCCTGTTGTTCGATTCATGCGGAGACAATTTTTGACTTTGAGCGCGAAGATGAGCAGGCTCCGCGCTTTGCCAACAAAGATTGGCAGATCGGAGTAACCAACCGGTACGCGACATCGGGTAACCATTCTCTCTTCTTCCACTGTGCCTCGTGGAAGAATGGCATGGCGCGTTGGCCGAGTTTCAACCTCCTGCCGAAAATCACCGACTGGAGCGGGTATGATCGATTGGTTATCGACCTGATCAATCTCGATGATGGCGGCGATTTTCTCGGCACCTACATTGCGGAAAAAGAAGGACGCATCCAGAATGGTCTCTCCGCAATCACTTCCCTGCCTGGACGCGGATACTCCCAATGGGTCATCCCGCTGAAGAACTGGCCGAAAACCGCTGACCCGAAAAAGGTGGCACGCCTCCATCTCTTCGCCTCAGAACCGATCCATTTTAAGTTGCACATTGATCGTATCACATTGTTGAAGCGAGGCGAACCGTTGCCGATTCCAGAAGGGGCATCGATCGGACGCGACCTGTTACCGTTGATGACAAGCACTGTCCGTAACGTCTTGGAGCAAAAGGATGCCTTCACCTCCGAACGCGAACACTTGGAGAGTTACTGGCATCTCCGCGAGGCGTGCGGACGTATCGGCATGGACACCACCAAGATGTTGGTTGGAACAGCCTCGTCAATGGTCAAGATTCGTCCGCGTGCGCAATTCACCGCAACAGCAGCAAAAGAAGTTTCCATTCGTCTGGCTCGCAACGAACGGGAAAGCGTTCAGCTCCTCGTCGCACCTGGCGATGCCGATCTCTCGAACGTCACCGTAACCGCTGGTGACCTCAAACGGGACGACGGAACCGTCTTCCCCGCCGCGCAAATCAAATGCGCGTTGACAGGATACGTCAACATCACGAATAAACCGCCGTACCAAGTCGGTTATGCCACGCCCGACGCCAAAGCCCCCGCCGGATACCGCAGGGAAAAGCGGATACCGGGACTCGGTTGGTGGCCGGATCCAATTCTCGATTACATGACCACCACGGACATCTGCGGAAGAGACGTGCAAAGCTTCTGGGTTCGCGTAACCTGTCCAGAAAAGCAACCTGCTGGCCTGTACAAGGGAGTCTTGACTGTTTCGGCGAAAGACGTGCCGCCCGTCCAAATTCCCTTCCGCATCCGTGTCAACGATTTCGCCGTTCCGAAGAAGAGCCCGCTTCCTCTCGCCATAACCTTCTGGCCGGAAGTCAATCCCCTCGCCAACACGCCTTGGCAACAAGTGGCACGGAAACTTGCCAACGATCCAGAATTCCCGATCAACGCGTGGAAACCAAACCGGATCGCATGGGGCGATTTTCTTGCCGACTACTACATCACGATGGATTCACTCTACGCGAAGACGCGCCACCAGTGGGATGTTCTCTCCCATCTGAAGGAGCAAGGAAGACTCGGTCTCTTCAATCTCGGTTACTGGTCGTATTTCGGCAACGAGGAGAATGCGGAGGCAAAGTGGCGGGAACGGGAACTTCCGCAACTGAAGAAGAACTGGGAGACGGCAAAGTCCCTCGGCTTGACCGATCACCTTTATCTCTACGGATGTGACGAAATCTCAAAGGAGTATTTCCCGAACATCCGTAAAGCAGTCGAAATTCTGAAAAAAGAGTTCCCTGGCGTACCGATCTTCACGACCGCCTACGACCATGAGTTTGGCGTCGGCACTGAACTAGGCTGCATGGACTGGTTCACCCCGCTCACACCGAAATTCGATCCGACGAAGGCGGCAGCCGCCCGCAAGGAGGGACGGCAGGTCTGGTGGTACATCTGCTGTGGACCGCACTCACCATACGCGAATATGTTCATCGAGAACGCCGCGATCGAAGGCCGTATTCTGATGGGGGCGCAGACGGTACGTATGAGACCGGACGGTTTCCTTTACTATGAGATCACCATCTGGAATATGGCGCGGCCCATTTCGTGCGGACCCTTCACCGACTGGAATCCGCGCAGTTGGACCACCTACCACGGCGACGGATCCTGGACGTGCATGGGACCGGGGGGGATGCCGCTCGCCACGCAGCGTCTGGAGAACTTCCGTGACGGTCTGGAAGATTACGCATACGCGCTGGAGCTGGAACGTCGGCTCAAGCGTTGTTCCGCACCAGACGGAGAGTGGGCAAAACAGGCGCGTACTCTACTCGATGTGCCGCAGGACGTGATGGTCTCGATGACCGACTACACGGACGATCCCGACGCCGTGTTGCGCTGGCGTGACGCGATGGCAGATCTCATTGAACAATTCAAGGAATAAACCATGCCCACATACTCGCACGCCTTTCCGGTCTTAATCGGTATTCTGATTCCGTTCTTCTCGGCGACGGCTGCCACCAATGACAACTTCGCCATCCTTCGCGAACGGGCTCGTATGTCTTCGACCTGTAAAAAGGTCGAGTCGCTCGACCCATCGCTGAGTTCCCGCGCGCTTTTCTACCAAGCCTACCAGCTCTGCGAAGCGAATACGGATCTCCAGCAACTGGACCTGCTTTTCGACACGGCGGAAAAGATGCAGGATCGCAATGAGAAGAGTAGCGGTTTCGGCAATTTCCGCTGGAGTTGGCGTGACGGGTATGTGATGGACTACAACGCGGTGGAGTTCTGCATGGAACATGGCGTTCTCATCTGGATCCGCCACCGCGACAAGCTGACTGAGGCACAGCGCAGCAAACTTCTTCGTCTCTACGAGTTTGCGATACAGGGTTGTCTGCGGCATCGCGTCTCGCCTGGCTACACCAACATCGCCATCATGAACGCGGCCAATCTCATCCTGCTCGGAGAGGCACTTGACCGCGCTGATGTTTTTGCCGAAGGCGAGAAAAGACTCCTCGCCTTTATCTTGAGAACAGCCAGATATGGTGTCACCGAGTATGCCAGCCCAACGTACACGGGAGTCGATATCGGAACACTTCTGACACTTTGGCAGAACGTGAAATCCGAATCCGTCAAAACGAGGATCGACCGGTTACTGACGCTCTTTTGGAGCGACGTTGCAGCCACCACCTTCAAACAGGCAAATCGCTTCACAGGTGCGCACAGTCGTGATTACGACTACCTCTACGGATTCGGGGTCATTGATGCGTTCCTACAAACCGTAGGACTGGTACAACCACCGAATCAACGTCCTCCGCATCCCCCCATCTCCATGCTGGTTTCCGACTGGCGACCGTCTGCGGAGACGCTGGCACTCGCGGATGTCACGCCGCGACTGATCGAACAGTCATGGGGCGAGGAACACACCCAATACCGCTCGTTGTGGATCGGCAACCACATCTCGCTCAGCGTGGCAGGTGCCTGTTATCACAACATGGACATTCCGTTGACCGCAAACTTCGCGGCGAACCCACGCGATCCTCGCGTGTACTTTATCGCCGACGGGCGACGCGATCCGTACGGTCGCAAACCGATTCCCGAGGGAAGCGGGCCTCACAAGAAAACGCTCCACCTCCGTCCCTTCTGGGCGGGCGCACAGCGGAACCGCGACGCGCTCGGACTGGTTCTCTATCGTCCCCAAGATGTGCCGAACGGAACACCGACGCTCGAATCGCACATTGTTTTCCCTGCCGCAGTCGATGAGGTGCGGATTGGCGACATCGTAATCGACCACAAGGGGCGCAAACGTTTTGTTATTCCCGTTCCAGAGGGAGAGATGCTGCTCGTCCGTTCTGGCGGAGGTGCCGTCGGCATCCGTATCCCTTGGTCAAGGGACATGGAGGGCAAGCCAGCGAAAGCGGCCTTGATTCGCGACGCCGATGAGGCGTTCCGCCTGACGCTAGCACACCACAACCTGTTCGGAAACGAGATGCCGCAAACACAAGCGCCCGGTGCCGCCTTCTGGGTTCGTGCGTGTGACCACGTCGATGATACGGCGGCTTTCGCAGACTGGACAAAGGCGTTCCAACGCGCAACCTTGCGAACGGACAGTAGCGAAAAACGGGTGGAAATACACGTCGAGGGAGAGGAGGGAGAACTCATGCTGGCGGTAAAAGAACCCTACGATTTCAACGCAGTCTCCATCACACCAGAACCTGACAAGAAAGTGCTTGCGGTCAACGGGAAAGACATCGGCAAGGAGATTCTACAAGATCTTCCCGAAGTCAAGGCAGATCGCGAAGCCGCAAAGAAACGGGAAAAGGCGTTGGATCAAAACACCATCCGCGTCTCTGCCACCGATCCAATCAGATGGGAAGCGGAACGTGCCGCGCTTGCCGATGACATGGCGATCGGGAAAGACGACTCCGCGTTCGGCGGCAAGTTTGTCTGGGGACCGGGCGAACCAGGCGGACGCGGCCGCATGAGCGGAACGGCGACATGGCAATTCGATGTCCAAGAGGCTGGACGCTACTACCTCTGGGGACGTTTCCAAGCACCCACGCCAGAAGACGATTCTTTTTACCTTTCCATCCATCAAGGAAACACCACCATCCTCGGCAAGAGCGAGTGGCACGTGAAACGGACGAACGGATTCTGGGAATGGTCACAGTTCCCATCCAAAGGAAACAATGCGATTGAGCTACCGAAGGGAAAAATACGTATCCAACTTCACATCCGCGAAAACGGAACAAAAGCCGATCGATTTTTCCTTACCCCCCATGCAGGGGAAGAGCCGCAAGAGTGAAAAATGAAAAAGCATTCGTCACTTGTCATTCGTCATCGCCGCGTCTAGTGGCTCTTCGTTTTTCTCTTTTCATTCTTCAGTGGTACAGTCATCACTGGCGGCATCGCCAGCCAATTTTAAGCCGCAAAGCGGCGATTTAACTTTTTAATTTTTCATTTTTCATCGGCGGCTTCGCCGCAGACTATATGCTTCTCGTACCACCTGTCGGACGCTCTTTCAAAATCGCCCACAAAATCAAGTAAACGATGAACGGTACACCCGTCAGGAAAAGTGTCACCAACGCCACAGTCCAACGCACCCCGGTTACATTGAAGTCGAGTTTATGGGCAATGCCGGCACAAACCCCGGCAATGACCTTCTCGTCACTGCTTCTGTATAAGTTCTTCATCTTCTTCCTCCTGCTCGTAGAATGTCAATGAATGTTGGAATCATACCAAAACTTTCCCCAAACCGCAATGCCGCATTTACGCACTGGATTTCCCTGGGTGCATCTGCGTAAATCACCCATCTCATGCGCACGAGAAGATTTTGGAAACAACAGGAACTTCGCTTCGCGAAGTAGTGACGAGTGACGAATGACGAGTGACAGGTGGCGAAGCCGCCCAGCGGGATAAGCGTGTTAAGCTGGTTAAGCATGTTAGGCGTGTTAAGTTAGGCAACGGGGACGTTGCCCCTCCCAAGGCGGTTGACGCCGCATTTAAAATGAATGGTTAAATCGCAGTCTTCGACTGCTTGAAATCGGGCTTCGCCATTTCAATGGATCGTGACGTCAATTTCAAGCCGCGCAGCGGCGATTTAACCTTTTAACCATTTCATTCGTCACTTCGCGGCAGTATCGTTCACATCATAGCCGCCGAGACGGCGGCTCTCCATA
>JAFYDR010000340.1 GCA_017544725.1 Kiritimatiellia bacterium | reverse complement strand
TGTCGTCGTTACGCGGTGGACGCGACGGAGCGCGTCCCTCCCCATCCGTCACTGCAACCTCTGGTTGCTTACTTCTCAGCCTCTCAGCTTCCCCGCTTCTCAGCCGGGCGGCTCCGCCGCCCTGCGAAGTTATAGGCAAGCACCCCGATTACCACAACAATCGGTAATTCCACCCGCCATTTTTTTCTCCAAATTCCATACTGGACAGAGAGTGTTGGATTCGCTATGATACAAGGACTTTTTTGAAAGGAATAGGTTGATGAAAAAGACATTGAGAGATGTTGAGTTGAAAGGGAAGCGCGTAGTGATGCGCGTTGACTTCAATGTGCCGATGGCGAAAGACGGAAGCGGGACGATTACGGATGATACGCGCATTCAGGCGGCTCTGCCGTCCATCAAGTACGTGTTGGAGCAGGGCGCGAGTCTGGTGCTGATGTCTCACCTCGGTCGTCCGAAGGGAAAGGGCTACGAAGCCGAATTCTCCCTGAAGCCGGTTGCGGATCATCTCTCCAAGTGTCTGGGACAGACTGTTGGGTTTGCGCCTGACTGCATGGCGGCTGACGACGCGGTTGCTGCGTTGCGCCCTGGCGAAGTTCTGCTCTTGGAGAATACCCGTTTCTACAAGGCTGAAGACGGCAAGGTGAAGAAGGACGATCCGAAGAAGGACATCCACCTGACCGAGGAGGAGTATCAGGAGAAAAAGGCGAAACTGAAGGCGGATCGCGAAGCGATGGCGAAGAAGCTCGCCTCTTACGGTGACATCTTCTGCAACGACGCGTTCGGTACCGCGCACCGTGCGCACGCCTCGACTGCCGTGATCGCGCAGTTCCTTCCGGTCGCCGTTTCTGGATTCCTGCTGGAGAAGGAAATTAAGTTCTTGGGCGACGCGGTGGAAAATCCAGTCCGTCCCTTTATCGCCATTCTCGGCGGTGCGAAAGTTTCCGACAAGCTGGCCGTGGTCAAGAACCTTCTCACGAAGGTCGATACGATCATCATCGGCGGCGGTATGGCATACACGTTCCTGAAGGCGAAGGGACAGAAGATCGGTACCTCGCTTTGCGAAGACGAGCAGATTGCCTACGCGAAGGAGATGCTGGAAACGGCTGCCGCGAAAGGCATCCAGTTCCTGCTACCGGTCGATGCCACGATCGCCGACAAGTTCCCTGCTGAGAAAGATGCCTCCGACATCCAGATCCGTATTTCCGAAGGCGACATCCCGGACGATTGGATGGGACTCGATATCGGACCGAAGACGGTGGAGCTTTTCTCGAATGCGATCAAGTCTGCCAAGACGGTCGTGTGGAACGGGCCGATGGGTTGCTTCGAATTCCCGCCTCTTGCCAAGGGGACGTTTGGAATTTGCGAGGCGGTCGCCGAGGTCAAGGCGAACGGCGGAATGTCCATTATCGGCGGTGGCGATAGTGTCAGCGCAGTCAAGAAATCCGGTCTGGCCGAGAAGATGTCCCATATCTCCACGGGCGGCGGTGCCTCCCTCGAATACCTCGAAGGGAAACAGCTTCCGGGCGTTGTTGCCCTGAATGACAAATAAGTGAAGCACGCACACCGGGAAACACCCCTCTCGGCGTGCGAGAACCTTGAACGGGGGCAGTTGAGGACGCTCAGCTGCCCCCGTTTTTTTGTCAAGTATGCCTTGGAATTCTTTGGGAGGCGTCGTCGATTGTAATCGATTGCAATCGGTTACGATCGAGGATGTGTCGTTGGTGCCCTGTCAACGGGACTAAGTCGCGAAAGCGATCTTAACCTTTTCGGGCAGAGCCCGCGTAATTGCCTCTCGTCACTGTCGTCGACAACCCTATTCTTCATTTTAATCTCTTCATTCTTCATCGGCGGCTTGCCCTTTGAATACGCTCATGGTATCATTTTCCTCTTCGAGCGGGTAAAGGATTCGACGAGGCAAACACGATGGATGACTGGTACGAGTATTTGGATGAGATGGAGCGTAAGGTCACGCGTGACGGCGGAAACGCGGGAGCGGTTCTTGCCGGACGGTATCGCGTGGTGCGCCAGCTCGGACGTGGCGGTATGGGGTCTGTTTGGTTGGCGGAGGATGCACAGCTCGATAACCTCCATGTGGCGATCAAGATGTTGCCGCCCATCCTTGTGGCGAACAAACGCGCATACAACCAGCTGAAGGCAGAGGCGTTGGTCTCGTTGAAACTCTCGCATACGAACATCGTGACGTTGCGCGCTTTCGAAGAGAATGACGGTAACCCATTCCTGGT
Source organism: Kiritimatiellia bacterium (assembly GCA_017544725.1). Classification (GTDB taxonomy): domain Bacteria; phylum Verrucomicrobiota; class Kiritimatiellia; order RFP12; family UBA1067; genus RGIG8368. The sequence goes on along the minus strand of JAFYDR010000340.1, from coordinate 5,772 downwards.
GATGGACTATGTGGATGGGCGGACGCTGGATGATCTGTTGGCAGAGAAGGGGACATTGACGGAAGCGGAGACGGTCGCGTTGCTTACGCCGGTCGCCGCTGCGTTGGATTATGCGCATTCGAAGGGCGTTGTCCATCGCGATGTGAAACCGGGTAATGTTATGATCGACAAGGACGGAACGCCTCTCGTCCTAGATTTTGGTATTGCTCGGGAAGCGCAGGAAACGCTGACGCAAGTGACGGGAAAACAGTCGAGCGGTACACTTTCCTACATGAGTCCGGAACAATTGAACGGTGCCGCGCCGAAACCTGCACAGGATGTCTATTCTTTTGCGGCGATGGTTTACGAGTGCTTGACCGGTAAGCCACCATTTTGTCGGGGACAGATTGAGTACCAGATTTTGAATAATCCTCCGGAGCCGTTGACGGGAGGAACGCGCTTCTGCGCATCCGTCATGTCAGGGCTTGCGAAGATACCGATGGACCGTCCTGCGAGTTGCGCGGCGGTGTTAGGTAACGAAAATGGTCAACACGGTATCGTGCCGCAAGCCGTAGAGGTGGTGTCCCCATCGTCTGCATCGCCGACACCGAAACGTGCCGTCGATCCGACGGAGCTGAATGCGGTCAATATCCGCGCTGATGCGCGAATCACACGTAAGCGTTTGGAGCGACTGTCGGACGAGGACGGATTCGGAGAGAGGAAATCCCGCTTGGATGAAGCGTTTGTGCGAGCCGACACCTTTTTCGATTCACGTTTGTGGAACGAAGCGATTCAGCAGTTCACGGAGTACGTGGAGCGGTGCGAAGAGCTTGTGAAGCTGGACGAACATCGGAACGACGCAAAATCGAAATGCGTGACGGCGGAGCGTATGCGCGAGGAATCATCCAAAGCTTCCGCTCCGAAGTATGCTCATGCCGAATGGATCGAGGCGTCAAGTTTGTTGACGGAAGGAAAATCCGCGTTTGATAAGATGGAGTTTGAAGTTGCGAGCAAGATGTTGAACGAAGCGATCCTGAAATTCCACCAGTGTGCCACGCTGGCGACGAAGATACGGACTTCGATATTGGACGCACCCGCAAAGGCAAATACTTTCCGCAAGGAGATACAATATCTTGCGGACGAGGATGGTTTCAGGGACTGCAAGGATGAGGCAGAACAACTGTACCAACGTGCCGAAAAGGAGTCCGGCGCGTCGAACTGGAACGAGGCGATCCGCTTGTTCACGGAGTACATCCAGAAGTGTTCCCAGTTGATGAAGTCGGATGCAGAACGGAAAGATGCGAAGGCGAAACGTGACGAGGCGAACAAGGCAAAGAATGTTGCTTTTTCGGTGGGAGCCGCCACCTCTGTTTTGGAGTTATGGGCCGAGGCGGAGAAGCGGATGACCGAAGCCGGAGGTGAATTTGGAAAGATGCGCTTTACCGCAGCCGCCTTCAAATTCCAAGAGGCAACGGAAGCATTTCGTAAATGCACGAAAGTTACAGAATCGTTGCCCCTGACTAAAAATATTGCCAAGCGAAAGAAAATCAAAACGTGGTTTTGTGTTTTGGTTGCCGCTGGGTTACTGGCGCTTTGCATGTGTCGTTATTTTTCTTCCGAGTTGGATGAACCAATAGAAGGTGTTCTGCCGGGGTCTGTTGCTGGCGAGGTGAAGACCGTTACCCTGCCTGGCGGCGCAAAGATGCGTTTCTGTTGGTGTCCGCCTGGTACGTTCATGATGGGGAAAGGAAGTAATGCTCACCGAGTGACACTGACAAAAGGATTTTGGATCGGTGAGACGGAGGTGACACAGGCGCAGTGGGAGGGTGTGATGGGGAACAATCCGTCATCCTTCAAAGGTACGGATCGCCCCGTGGAACAGGTCTCGTGGAATGATTGTCAGAAGTTTATTCGGAAAGTGAATGTGGCCCTGAAAGGTGGGATACGTTTGCCGACGGAGGCAGAATGGGAGTATGCCTGCCGGGCAGGAACGTCCGGAGACTACGGAGGTACAGGAAACCTCGAAGAGATGGGGTGGTATAGTAAGAACAGCGGCGAGACGACGCATCCTGTAGCCCAAAAGAAGCCGAATGCGTGGGGACTCTACGATATGCATGGGAATGTGTGGGAGTGGTGCGCGGACCGGCATGGGGATTATCCCTCTGGCGAGGTGACCGATCCGACAGGACCTCGTTCGGGGTCGTATCGTGTGTCGCGCGGCGGTAGTTGGCAGGTCTTTTTTAGCGACTGCCGTTCCGCCTACAGGAGCGGTTGGGGGCCGGATAATCGTAACAATTTTATTGGCTTCCGCATCGTTTGTTCTATGATGGTGTCGAAGGGAAAAACTTTGAGCGAAGCGGAAATTCGCAAGGCGCTTCAAATGGGAGCGCGTAACAGTATCACCAATCAGATCTCACAAACGGAGATTGAGCGTTGCGTTAGTCTAGTCCGAGATGCTCTCTACCAAGCTTGGAAACAGCCATCCGTCTCCGAGGCAGGGTGTCAACCCGCGCATTTAGAGATTTGTTTGGATTTGTCGGGACGGATCACCAGTTATCAGATCGTTAAGTCATCTGGCGACGCCATCTTTGATCAGAGCGTAGTGAAGGCTGCGTTGAATACGGAAACGATCAGGGGACTTTCCGAAGAGTTTTTAAAGCAGTTTGAACGCCTGACAATTGAGTTCAAGTTGAAATGATCGGTAGCTGGCGGTGCCCGTACGAACGCACTCGTGGAGGAGTGGTATTCTGCGATAACAATCGCTGGAAGATGGACGTAGCCTCACTCTTCCGTCCCTCCCGTTCGATAGCATTCGATTGCAATCGACAGCTATCGATAACACGCTACAAAACGACACGCGACATGTGGGTTAGACTGGCGAGACTAGCAGCTTTACCTTCATCCGTCACTCGTCATTCTTCACTCGTCACTGCCGCCTCAAGCGGCTGGGGATAAAAAAGAAGGGGCTTTGCCGAAGCAAAGCCCCTCTTTTTGCCGGTAATCGGACGATTATTCTTCGTCGGAGGACATGACAATCGGGAACGCCTCTTCAGGTTCATTGTCCTTTTCGTCAATGGGGTCCTGAATGTTGCTGAGGCTGTTACCAGAGAGTTCGTCGGAGGCGTTCGCTTCCTGACGCAGCTTCTCCATCTCCTCTTCGCTGATCGGCTCGGCCAGCGGGACGAGCTTGATGTGACGATGGAGCGGGAAGCCGGTTCCGCCCGGAATCAGATGTCCGAGAATCACGTTCTCCTTGAATCCGCGCAGTTCGTCAACACGACCCGTCGTGGCGGCGTCAGTCAACACGCGCGTCGTATCCTGGAAGGATGCGGCGGAAATGAAGCTGTCCGTCTCCAACGCAGCCTTGGTGATGCCGAGCAGGGCGGGTTGCGCTTCTGCTGGACGCTTACCTTCGGCGGTGATCTCTTCGTTGACTTCGAGGAACTTCTGGCGCGTGATCTGCTCGCCCCACAGGAAGTCCGTATCTCCGGGATTCGTGATTGTGACTTTGCGGAGCATCTGGCGCACGATGATCTCGATGTGCTTATCGTTGATATTCACACCCTGCAGACGATAGACTTGCTGCACCTCGTTGACGAGGTAGTTCTGCAATTCCTGCGGTCCGCAGACGGAGAGAATCTCCTGCGGGATGATCGAACCTTCCGTCAGCTGCTGTCCCTTCTTGACCTGGTCACCCGGGAAGACGACAACCTGCTTGCTCATCGGAATCAGGTGGATGTCCTCGGAATTGGACGCGGGATCCTTGATGATCACGCTGCGGCGGCCATGCTGGCGTTCACCGAAGCTGACCACACCGTCAATCCGCGAGATTTCGGCGGGGTCTTTCGGCGTGCGGGCTTCGAAGAGTTCGGAGACGCGCGGCAGACCGCCCGTGATGTCACGGGTTTTAGCTTCTTTACGCGGCGTCTTCGCGAGCATCATGCCCTGCGACACCTTCTGTCCTTCCTTCACCATGACGACCGCGCCGGCAGGAATCAGGTACATGCCCAAAACCTTCTTCTGGTCGGAGGGATCCACGATGCTGATCTGCGGGTGGAGGTCTTCCTTGGTTTCCAGGACGATCAGCGTGGTGACGCCGGTATCCAAGTCCTGGTCGCTGCGCACGGAGACGTCTTCCACGAAGTCGTCGAACTTGACGAGACCGGGATTTTCCGTAAGAACCGGGATGGAGTGCGGGTCCCAAACTGCGACCTTGTCGCCGATATGGACTTCCTGTCCTTCGCCGAAGAGGAGGTTCGTGCCGATCTGCAGCGAGAAGGATTCCAACTCGTTGCCGGAGTCATCGACAATCTGCAACTGACCGTTCTTGTTCAGCACGACCGTGTTGCCTTCCTCGTTCTGGACGACGCGGAGATCGACGAACTTCATGAAGCGCTTGACCGGCTTCTTCTCGTCTTCGTTCTGGAGTTTGCGCAGAACGATTTCCGGAATCTTCGCAGCCGCGTTTGCGGTACCGCCGATGTGGAAGGTACGCATCGTCAGCTGGGTGCCAGGTTCGCCGATGGACTGCGCGGCGATGATGCCGACGGCGGTTCCGATCTCGACCGTGTGACCAGTCGAAAGGTCGCGTCCGTAGCACTTCGCACACATTCCATGCGGGGCATCGCAGGTCAGTCCGGAACGAATCCAGACCGATTCGATGCCCGCCTTCTCCAGCTTGTCGCAGGCGGCTTCGTCGATCTCGTCGTTCGCACGGACGAGCAACGTGCCGTTCGCGGGATCGAGGATGTCGTTCAGCGCGGTACGGCCCAGTACGCGGGAGCGCAGGGAGACGGTCGTTTCATCGCCTTCTTGAATCGCCTCGACGCAGATGCCGTTGACGGTGTTGCAGTCCTGAATGGTGATGATCACGTCCTGCGAAACATCGACCAGCTTACGGGTGAGGTATCCGGCGTCAGCCGTCTTCAACGCCGTGTCAGCCAAGCCTTTACGGGCACCGTGCGTGGAGATGAAGTACTCCAACACGGAGAGGCCTTCGCGGAAGGAGGCGGTGATCGGGCGCTCGATAATTTCGCCGCTGGGGTTCGCCATCAGTCCGCGCATACCGGCGAGCTGACGAATCTGCAACTTCGAGCCACGAGCCTTCGCATCGAGCATCATGTACACCGGGTTCGTTTCCGTCGGATTGGGAACTTCCGGGGTGACGTTCTGGTCGATGGTCGTGTAGAGTTCGTCCGAAACCTTTTCCGTAGCTGCCGACCACACGTCAACGATCTTGTTGTGGCGTTCGCCTTCGGTGATGACACCGGTCTGGAACTGGCTGTCGATCTTCGCGACTTCGGCATTGGCCTGGCGGATGATCGCTTCCTTCGTCTTCGGACGGATCATGTCCTTCAAGCCCATCGAGACGCCCGCCATGCAGGCATGCTTGTAGCCAAGGTCCTTCAGCTTATCTAGCGTCACGATCGTGCGGGCGTGTCCCGCCGCTGCATGGCATTGCAGAATGAGCTTGCCCAGCATCGACTTGTCAATCTTCTCGTTGATGAAGCCGAGTTCCTCCGGCCAGATTTCGTTGAAGATCACGCGGCCGACGGTCGTTTCCAGAACGCGCACCGTCGGATCGCCGCACTTGCGTCCCGGAATCCCGTAATCGGGGTTACGGAAACGAATGCGGGTGTGCAGCTTGACAGAGCCGTCATCCCACGCGAAGTTGACGTCGTTGTAATCGTTGAACAGCGGCAGATGCTCGTTGGTCGCGCGGTCCTTCCCGGCGACACGGTGGTTCATCTTGTCCTGCTGGCTGGGCATCGTCAGGTAGTAGATACCCAAGCA
>JAFYDR010000339.1 GCA_017544725.1 Kiritimatiellia bacterium | reverse complement strand
GGACTGATGACCGCGACACTCGCACTCCTCCCCGCAACCGGCATCCGTACAAGGATGTGGACTGGTCAACGGCGCTCCAGATCAGAGGCACGACACACATGCACTGCAAGACGCAGGCTGAACTTGACATCATCCTGAAGCGTATCGAGTTCCTCACCATCTCCAACTACTATCCCAGTGCGCCATGGTGGCCGCTTTCAAAGATGACGGAGAACTATTACCGCCTCCACCACGACTTTCCCGTGATGGTAAACGGGAAACGAGTGAACGGACCGTTCGACTGGAACGCCATCGTCGGGAAGTGGATCAAAGAACTGCCGGCAGAACTCCAGGCGGAATACCCGTTCAAGGAAGGGAAACCGTTGTTCAAGCCGCTTCCGGAAGGCGTTTTGGAGGCACCAAACGCCGAGCACCACGCCTTTCTGCGCGGCAACGGACGGGGTGCCGGTCCCCTGCACATGAACGCGCCTGGCTCTACGTTCGCCTCCGGTACCTTCGACCAGTGGCAGGCACGCCGCTTCCAGACCGGCGTCCGCGGTGGCTACAACTTTGGTTCGGGCGAATACTGGAAGACGGCGATCGACCGTATGCTCGCCGAACTCATCTTCCCGGATGGAGGTGGCGTGACGGTAAACCACCCCAAATGGTCTGCCTACAACCGGAACTTCATGCTGGAGATTCTAGACTATGATCCGCGCGTACTAGGCATCGAAGTGATCGAGGGGGGCGGCAGCAACAGCGAACACTACTGGGACTGGGTACTCTCCACGGGGCGTCAGTGTTTCGGTTTCTTCGTACCAGACCATTCGATCAACCGGAAGGATGGTTCATTCGGCGTCAATGTGCTCCTCACGCCCGAACGCACGGTCAAGGCATGTCTGAAAGCCTACCGTGAAGGGAACTTCTACGGCGCAAAACGCGGACTGAACGAACTGAAGTTCAAGCGTGTCTCCTTCCACGACACCACGGTCGAAGCGGAAACGGACAAGCCCGCGCGACTGGAGGTGATCACTGCAATGGGACCAGTCAAGGAGGTTGCGAGAGGAACATCCATCAAGTGGACAATGGAGGAGCCACCGCTCGCCGGCGGAAAGCGCAAGGACGTGCACATGTTCGCTCGCGTGAAGGCATACGCGCTCGACGGGAGTAACGAAGAGCTTTTCTCCCAGCCGTACATGCTCGTGTAGGCAATGAAAAAGAAATATGAATGAAAAATGAAGGGGCGAAAAAGCCACTCAACGACGAGCAACGAACTGCGATCACCCGTCCCTTTTGTCGTTTCCGTCCGCAGCGTTAGCCGCTCACGGGAGGGGCAACGTCCCCATTGCCTCACTTCGTTCGGAATGAAGAATGAAGTGCCGCCTTACGGCGGCAATGACGAATGACGAGAGATGGAATTAAGTGGGCTTCGCCCTAAGTGAGCCTTTGGCTCGAAGTGGGGCTTCGTCCCTTAGTCCAGCAGGGGCACTTCACCGCTTCTCAACTGTCGGCATTAGCCGCCTTGGGAGGGGCAACGTCCCCGTTGCCTCGCTTCGTTCGGAATGAAGAATGAAAAATGATGAATGAAGAACTGTTGCATTTCTTTCATTTTCATTCTTCATTTTTCATTGCGGCTGGCTTCTCAGCCTAACCAGCCTAACACGCTTACACGGCTTAACTCGCTTACAGGGCGAACGGCTCCGCCGCCCGCCGCCGCTACTGCCTACTCCCTATTGCCTACTCCCTTCTTCTCAGCCTCCCCGCTTCTCAACTGGCGGCTTGCCGCCAGTCATTCAACCGTGATCGAGATGGAGTCGCTTTCCTGCTGTGTAGCGCAAATGATCGTATGTCTGCCGAGGGTGGCATCCCGATAGAAAAAGGGTTGCGTCCCTTGCGTCGTACCGACCAACTGAGAATCGATATACCACCAGACCTTTTCCTCGTCACGGATGTGCGCCGGTTGGATGACGATCGCCTGTCCTCTTAAATTGGGAATCCATTTGAATGTCGTACCATCGGCGGGTTTCTTGATCTCAACCGGTTGGTCTTTGACGACGGATGGAACGCGGTCGATTTTCCCGTTCGTTTTCCAGAACTCGACCACCTCTTTCGGCCATCTGGTCTGTACCGTACCATCCCAATCATGGATGTGCACGGGACAGGGATGCGGCGAGGTCGCGTCACGAATGGCGATACCCTCGTTTGTTTCGGGACAGTCTCCGCTCGGTGGTAATCCAGAATCTTTGCAGATGCGGCGTTCAACAATCGTAGCGGGTTTTGCAAACCACCCTTGTCCGCTTTGCGGAATCAAGGCGCGAAAAACCTCCCAGGCAACAGGAGCTGCCGCCTTCGCACCTACGATTTGACGGTCTCCGAACTTACCGATCTTGTGTCCACACCAGACACCTACCACATAGTCTGGCGTCCACGCGATTGTCCAGGCATCCCGATAGGCGGACGATGTTCCCGTCTTCCAAGCGATGCGCGGCAACTTCACATCGGCGACATGCCCGATCGCATCGAGGGAACGTTCGTCTCCCGATAGGTAGTCCGAGACAATCCATGCGGCAGCTTCAGAAAAAGACGGAACGGGCGGACGCAGCGCAGCGGTCTCCAGAACAGATACAGGAAGATAGTTGCCGCCTCGAGCGAAAACCGCATACGCATTCGCCAAATCCACCAACCTGACATCCACATTCCCCACTGCAATTCCCAATCCGTGTTCATCGGGGTTTTCGGGTATCGTCGTTAGACCGAGATCGCGCAACTGCTGGTTGATTTCGGACTTGCCGCACTTCTTTACCAGATCAAGGAACGGGATGTTGAGCGAAAGAATCAGAGCCTCGCGAATCGGAATCGTTCCGAAAAAGGTTCGGTCGAAATTGACAGGCGCATAATTCCCGTAGCGACGTGGAACATCCACTACGACCTCGGTCGGAGCAACGACACCCAAATCCAGCGCGGAAGCGAAGATAAACGGCTTCAAGGTTGATCCGGCAGGTCTGGATGCGGTCGCGGTATTGACCTGACCGCCCTTATTATCGAAATAATTGCCGGAACAGGCAAGCGCCCGAACTGCCGAGTTCTTCACATCCACGACAACAATCGCAACGGAGGCGCGAAGCTTCTGCGCACCCGCCTCCGCCTTCGCTTCCGCCAGCCTTTGAATCTCACGATCCAGCGTGGTCGTGAAAATCCCAGTCTTTTTTCCGATCACCTGTGTCGCCCAGTCCGCAAAGAATGGGTGGAGGAAAGGACGGACGGAACGGCTTAATTCGATCGGGGCTGACTCTGCATCGGCACGTTGGGACTCTCCAATATATCCCAGCGCAACCATGCGATCCAACACATACTTTCGCCGACGCAGTGCCGCGTCTAAATGTCGGTCAGGACGGAAACGAGACGGGGACTGTACCATTCCCGCCAAAAGTGCCGCCTCTCCCAGCGACAGGGATGAGGCGTCCTTTCCGAACCACCCTTGACTGGCAGACTCGATCCCGATCAAGTTCGATCCAAACGGGGCGCGGTTAAGATACTGTTCCAAGATCCAGTTTTTCGAACGGGCACGTTCCAGACGAAATCCTTGAAACGCCTCCACCCACTTCCACCAGAGGTTACGCGGATGAGGCTCGATCAGACGGACAGCCTGTGTGGTCAAGGTGGAAGCGCCGGAGATCCGTCGCCCCGTACTGAAGTTCTGCCACATCGCACGAAGAATACTTTTCCAAGAAATACCATGATGAGAATAGAACCCTCCGTCCTCGGCGGCAACCAACGCAGGAACAATCCAGTCCCCTTTCCGCACCCGGTAAAAGGGACGACAGTCGGTGTCATGGGCACCAAGCCCGACACGAATGGTCTTCCCCTCACGGTCTGTCAAAATAATCCCCGCTGGATAGGTCTCCGATTCCTTCAACGGCGGTGTGCAAAGACAATACGAGAGGAGAACCGCGACGATACCAAAGGCAAACCCTATTCCCGCCGTCCACTTCAGCGTTTTTCGCCAGTTTCGACAGATGGAAGAAAGAGAAACCACAGCGGTTCCCTACTTGACATAGACGCGTCTGCCGATAAACGAGATACGTCCCTCGGAAAGGAGGCGTAACGCCTCTGGGAACGCCTTGTGTTCCTCGACCTGAATCCTCGCGTGCAGCGTTTCGGGCGTGTCATCATCCAAAACTGGAACAGGGCGCTGGATGATGATCGGACCGGAATCCGTTCCCGCATCGACAAAATGAACCGTGCATCCCGCCCACTTCACGCCATACTCCAACGCCTGTTTCCAAGCAGCAATTCCCTTAAAGGAAGGCAAGAGCGCAGGATGAATATTCAACACGCGATTCGGGAATGCGTTCAGCAGTTCCTGCTTCACGATCCGCATGAACCCGGCAAGCACAATCGTATCGCACCCGTAATCACGCAACAACTGAATGCAACGCTCCTCCGCCACACCTTCCAACTTGGTCTTGAACGGTGCACAATCCAACCACTGGCAGGGAATCCCGTGTCGCTTGGCACGATCTAAAATCTTCGCGTCCTGAACATCCGACAACACCAGTTTCACTTCCGCACACAGCATTTTCGCCGCAATCGCATCAACAATCGACTGCATATTCGATCCAGACCCGGATCCCAGCACACCAATCTTCAACTTCGAAACAGCCATTTCACACCTCACGAAAAACACGGCAAGTATAGCAAAGCGTAACGCATCTGTCAGTTCAGTTTTTCAGATGGTCACCCCAAGCGCATCTCGCCTATAACTTCGCTGCGCGAAGTAATGAAGAGTGACGAGAGAAATTTCACGCGGAGACGCAGAGGTTCGCATGAGGTCGCTGAGAATGGGAGGGGCAACATCCTCATTGCCTCACTTCGTTCTTCATTGCGGGGACTTGACATGCCACTACTGCCTACTCACTATTGCCTATAGCCTTCTTTTCAGCTTAACAAGTTTTACCAGCTTATCATGCCTAACCGGCTGGCGGCACCAGCCGCCCTTTTTCCATCTCGACAATAGGCTTGCTTTGTGCAATACTACTTTCAGTTTGACCGAAGGACGAATACACGATTCGCCACCTCGGACTTGTGAGACGGAAGATGAAAAAGATTCTCAGAACATCATTGTACGCAACAGCGTTGGCATTGGTAGGAACTGTATCGGCGGATGACACCCCCACGTTATGGGTTGGAGGGACACAGTACAGCAATTTCAGACTCGCCTACGATGCCGCAAGTGTTGATTCCCCGGTAACCATCCAATTCGACACCGCCACATCCAGCCAAATCACGTTGATGGCGCGTGCTGGATCTTTGCTCAACAACTTTGACATCACGCGTATCCAAATCCGCGGCGTGGCAGGAAAGGTCTATCGGCTTGACAAGCAAGGTTCGGGTCTGATCGTCAGGAATAGTGCAATCGACACAAGCAACGAAGGGTATGACTACCGGAGCCGCGTCGCGGTGGACGACACGACTGATCCGTGGGCAACCGCGTTTGCGGGCGACATCGCGGACGAACATTTTCCAGAAGTCACCCAGGGATATGGTGCCAAGTTCCGAAAAGAGGGAAGCGGTGTATTGGAGCTGTACGGACAGAACACTTATACAGCCAAGACCGAAGTCGCGCAGGGTACGCTGCGTCTCGCGGGCACGATTGATGATTCGGAGAGTTTGACCGTTGGCGGTGTTTCCGGCGTGTTCGGGATGGCCACGTTGGAGTTGGTGGGTGGTGCGGACATTTCGTCGCCAGTCTCCATTTGCCAGAACGGCGAGATCGTTGTGCGCAGTCCGACGGAGTTCCAAGCACTCAGCTTGAGCGATGGCGCGACAATCACCTTCTCCGATGAACTGTTCGTGTTGTCGGAATTGTCTGGCCTTCCATCCTTCGCCGGTCCGATTCTCGATATCCAGCAAAACGTAACGCTCCCCGTATCCGGAAGGATTCTTCTCTCGCTTCCGACAATCGATGAAAACACGCCTGCCGAATTCAGTTATCCGCTCATTTCCGGTATTCCAAGCGGAGTGGATCCAGATGACTTCTTTGAGGCGCAGTCGAGGGATGGGAGCGCAGATCGTTATTCGCTCCGAGTGGAAAATGGTGTTCTGTACGCAGAAGAGGGCACGTCCAGTCCGCGAATATGGTACGTAAATCCTTCACTGGAGGTGAGCGGGAACGGCCGTTCAGAAGCGACTGCGTTCACCGAAATCTGGGAGGCGCATGATGTCGCCTATTCCGGTGACACGATCATTCTGATGCCCGGCACATACAGTGCATTCGAGCAGGAATCAGGAGTCCAATACGAACTCGTCGCAGGAAACTATGAGTTGCTGGCGAGCAGATGGAATGACGGAGTAAACTGGGACTTCTTGGGGTGGACGATCAGTTCGCAGTCGGTTATTCGTTTCCGCTCCGAAAACTGCGGTCTGATAAAGGTCGCCTGCAACCTGCCGACAGGTTTCGACACGACGACCAACTCCTTCGATATGCTTCACGCAATCTACGACACTCCTTACGTGGATGATTTTGGAACACTCTGTGTCTTGACTCTCGCCATCTACGATGAATGGACGGGCGACACGATGACGGTCATCTTCGACTCTGATAACGACGAGGATGACCCATTCTTGACGGCGACTCTGACGAACTTGGATATGTCCTGTTATACCTACACGGATGATGAGGGAGATATGCACACGCTATCCCTTGCCGTCGAAGGCGGGGACATGGATAACGGTTCTACCCTCACGCTCAAAGATACTGTTTCCGCCGATGTTTCCTTTATTGACAGCGACGCGGTGCTGGTGGTGGATGGCGGTACGGTCGGACTGCTGGAGGGTGTCTCCTTTGAGAGGGGCTTCCAAGTGAAAAACGGAGGAACCGTTTTCCTAAAGGGACCGATCACTGTGGAAGACACAGCCCCCAGTTTCGCCGCTGGTACAACGTTGGCAGTCTCCGATGCCACCTTCCACCCGGATGATCCAGATGATTCCTATCCTGCAATCGATATGGGCGATCTATCGAAACCGAGGTTACCCTCGACGGGTGTCCTGACGATCGAACTTCGCGGCAGGCTGCCGCGCGGTTCCACAAATGTACTGTTCACGGCGTTTAATGCATCCGAGATTGGACGTGTGGCGTTGGCGCAGGAAACGCCCAGCAACTACTCACTTGCGGCAGTCGAAAACGAGGACGGCGACATGCAGCTTGTTCTGATTCGCGAAAGTTCGGGTGGTGATCTGACCGCCTACACAGCTTGGGCGACGGCAAACGGACTCGGTGCTCCGGATGCGGTGACAGATGGCGAAGTCAATCTAGTTCGCTATGTGTTCGACCGTCCTTCAGGTGCCTTCTCGCCCTTCACGTCGATCTCGCGTCCGTCGCCAAACCGCGTGGTCATCGGACTGTTACCGCTTATCAACACCACAGGCGTAACGGTGACGATGTTTTCCACGACCGACCCAGAGGATTGGTCGGACGCAGATGAGCGCGAGTTTACGATTGGTGCGAATGGGACTGTAGAGTTTGCTGACGATGACGAGGCGTGTTTCTATCGTCTCAAAATCGAATAAGCGACCTACGGTCACATCTCAAACATTAGTTGTTGGAACACTTACCAAGTTTTAACACGCTTACCCCGGCTAGCTTCGCCGCTCCGGGTGGCACTTGTTGCAATCGTCGCGTAGGAACTGACGCGACCAGTGGTTTTTTCACTCATCACTAGGCGTCAACAATACTGTGGACTGGCGAGACCGGCGGCTAACCCCGCCCCATTGTCCCAATTGTCCCCATCGTCCCCGCATATAAGCCATTCAGTTTTCAACTTTTCAGCTGGCTGGCGGCTTTGCCGCCATTGCAAAAAAATGAAACAGCCGCGCGGACCGAAGTCCACGCGGCTGCGCCTGAAGCAACTGGAAGTTACTTCTTGTGGAGTTCACGCCACGGTTTGCCAGGCAGCGGGAACTGGTTATCCGCGTACTGCGGCATAGCGACATCCTTGCCCTCGGCTTCGTATTTCTCGAAGTCGGCAGGCGTCGGAACACAATCCATGTTGTAGAAGGGTGAATCCTTCTTCTCAAGGATATCGCTCATACGAACGATCTGTCCGGTGCAAGCGGAGATACGGGCGATGACTGCGCACGCGGTGGACATAGCAACCGCCTCGCCTTCGTTGTAGTAAGGTCCCGTACCCATGATGGAACGCAACAGGTCACAGTGCTCGACCACGTAGGGGTTGCCGTCCTGGAAATCGCCCTGAAGGTCAAGCGGCTGCCCGTTCTTGATGATCTTGCCGCCACCGGAGATCACGGCGTCAGCCGTGCGGAACTTCTCATAAACGCCGCCGTAACAGCCGTCGATCTGACGGCACATGCTGTGGATGTGCACGTCATCGCCGTAATCGAAGTCCGTGGAGAACATATCGTACTGGTTGCCGGAGAAACGACGAGCGCGCATACCGAAGCAAAGCGCGGTCTTCGGGTAACGTCCGAGGAACCAGTTGGCAATATCGATGTTGTGAACGTGCTGTTCGCAGATGTGGTCGCCGGAGAGTTCCGTGAAGTTCAGCCAGTTCTTGCAGAGGTAGGAGGCGTTCGACTCGCCTGCATCACGGTTCTTCACCCACGGCACCGAACCGTTCCAGTAAACCGCACCGCCGAGGATGGGACCAACCTTGCCTTCGGCGATTGCCTTCGCCTGCAGCCGATATCCACGCTGGTGACGACGCTGTGTCCCGGCGACGATCGTGAGGTGCTTTTCAGCGGCTTCCTTGGAGGCCTGGATAAAGAGACGAACGGTCGCGCCGTCCACGGCAACCCCCTTTTCGGCGAAGACGTGCTTGCCAGCGTCGATACATGCCTTCAGGTGGATCGCACGGAAGTTCAGCGGAGTCGTCAGGATGACGATATCCACGCCAGGAACCGCGATCGCGGCCTTGTAGCCGTTGGTTCCGCCGAAACAGTTCTTCTCATCAAAGCCCATCTTCTTCGCGAAGTTCTTCGCCTTATCCACAAAGTAGTCGGCGGCGGCAACGAACTTGACTTCGACGCCAACGATCTTCGCCGCTTCCACGAGGTTCCCAGCTGCGCCATTACCGCGACCACCGCACCCCACAAGGGCGACGTTGAACGTGCGCTTCCCCTGTGCATTCAAAATGCTGGGGGCACTTGCCATCATTGCCGAAAACACGGCAGAGCTTTTCATAAACTCTCTACGATTCATCTGTTAGTCCTTCTCTTGGTTGGTTTACGCCTGCGCCCACTGCGCACGCAAAAGTTCACACATCTTCATGATCAGGTCATGACGCTCAGCCGCGTTCAACCCGATCGGCTTCCCCTTATCGTCCTTACCCTTGGATGGGAAACCGCCCTCGAAACTCACCGCACCTTGGTAACCGAGCAGTTTCAGGGCCTTGAAACCATCAACATAGTTGTCCGCATCGCCGTCCGTGCCGGGCACCTTACGATTCTTCAGCGAGGCAATATGGATGTGGACGAGACGGTCACCGCCGCTCATCAGCGCGCCGAAGAAACTCGTCTCTTCACGGTTCATGTGCCAGAAGTCGCCCATCACCTTCGCTCCGGGACTCTCCATGTCACGCGCCATCGCAGCACCATCCGCCACTTGCTTCAGGAAAGGCGTCTCCTGATGGCACAGCGGCTCCAACACGATCGCCGTACCGCACTGAGCGGCCTTGTCGGCCAACCGCTTGCCGGTGTTCGTCACGAAATCGTCACGAAGTTCCTTGAACCCCATCCCCATCTGACCGTAACCACGGGCAGGGCAGAGAATCAGACCAACGGATCCAAGCATACCTAGTACTTCCAGCTGCGGCAGGAACTTCTGGACTTCCGCCTCGCGTTTCTCCTTTTCGCCGTAGGAGAAATTACTCGGTCCACAAGCTGTAGCAATGAAGAGCTTGCGATTCGACATCGCCTTCTTCAGTGCCTCTCCATTCTTGAAAAGCCAGTCACCGGAAGGGATCTCGAATGCGCCAAAACCATACTTCTCCATGTAGTCAAGCTTTTCGTTGATCTCCTGCCCGGGGATCGTCCCCCACTGCAGGCTGAGATTCAGCTTAGCCGGTTGTTTCGGCGGTGCTAGTTTCGGCATGGCACATCCTTCGGCGCTCGACTGCGCGGAAGCGGAACTGCACATCGTGGCAGCCCCTATTGCGGCGGAACCCGCAAGAAATTCACGTCTGTTCATCAGTTTAGTCCTCTCATGGTGCTCGAACGAGCAACCGGAAACCCCCATGCGGTTTCCAGCTTTTGATGAGCGATAGTATAACAAGAAATCAACTGACTGGCAACTGTTTTCTATACCGTTACGAACAGTCGGGTGCATTTGCGTATTTCACCTTCGTCTTTTGAAAACAACAGAAACAACTTAAAAAACAACTTGTCTTTAGAGCGCGGGCTAACTCGCCCGCGCCACGCGAGAACATTCATGGGGAATAACTTGGAAAGTACCGCATCTCGTCACTCGTCACTGCCGCGTCTAGCGGGTTCGAGCAACGAAGTTATAGGAAAGCCCCGAAGGGGCGAAGGTACACAGAGTGGGACAAGCGTAGCCCCCAAAATCAAGCAAAGCCACGTTAGCCCTGAAAGTGCGACAGAAGGAGGCGTGGCATAACGAGCGGCGGTAGATTGTTCTACCGCCTCTTCAGGGCTTGGCGGATGCCGGTCGCACCACCGGGAGTTACGCTTCGCTCACTCCCGCCTGTGTAGTTGATGCCGTTTCAGGGCTAAACGGTCACGACGAGTACGCCCCGACCGTTCGATTGCAATCGACAGCAATCGATGACACTCGACAAACGATACGCCCCTTCATTCTTCATTTTTCTCTCTTCATTCTTCATTGCCGCCTTCGGCGGCTCACTTCTCAGCTTTTTCAGCTTTTCAGCTAGCGGCTTCGCCGCGTGTCCCTTTTTGATTGACTTTTCCTTGAAACCGGATAAATTATTTGCGTGTGTTTTACAAATCCGTCGAAGCCTTGACACGAGCATTCTGGAACAGACGGTGAGTTGTACGAGGAGAAGAAAATGAAAGTTGGTCAATCTGGATTCTGTGTGATTCTCTCGCTTGCGGCGGGACTTGCGCCATTGTCTGCCTTTTCCGGCACATACTATGTGCATCCAGATGGTGTCGATCCTTTGGGGCGTTCGTGGACTGCCGTCTATTCTAGCGTAAACACCGCCGTCTCTGGAATTCACAACAACGAAAAAGCCGATGAAGTCGTCATAGCCGCTGGCACTTACAACCTCACGGACGCGCTGGGCTGCGCCGGCGCAAAGGGTGCCGGAACAAAGGACATCATTCGCGGTGAGACCGGGAATCCGGATGATGTGATCCTGGTCGGTCCAGGTGACTGCGAGTTGCTCCGGCTCGCCTTTAACGTCGAGGTCTCTGGTATCACCTTCACCAACGGTTATATCCGTAACGAATCCTGCAACGGCTCGATCCGCATTGGAGATTCAAACTCTGGAACGACCTATCGTTCCGTTGTCTCTAACTGCGTCGTCACCGGTTGCCACAATCCTTACACCACTGAACAAGGAACGCGTGATAATAACAAGGCCGTCCGAGGTGCCGCCGTGTGTATCTACAACAATGGACTGCTAATCGACTCGATTGTGCGAAACAACACGGCCGAGTACAGAGGTGCAGGCATCCGCTTTGCGCAAAGTGACGCTACCGCTGTCCGATGCCTGATTACAGGAAATGTGGCGACCAACACGTCCAACAGCGGGGCTACGGGAGTTTATGCGGAGGCAAACACTAGCGCATGTATGGGACAGTTGATTGACTGTATCGTCCAATCAAACCTCGCCACCTTCTGCGCCGGATTTCACAAAGTGAAATACATGGAGGGATGCATGCTGTTAGACAACCGACTCTGGACAAAAGAACATTCTTCCGTGGCTGCTGCGTTGGGCGGTGTTTTCACCATGACCAACTGCATCGTAAGCGGTAACTGCGCGACAGACTGTTGGGCGACCGTCAATATCGGCGAAACCTCTGCCACAACACCAGGTCTCATCACCGGATGTACCTTCTCCAACAATACCCTCGTAGCCGAAACGAGAAACGACTGCTACGGCTCCGCAATTCTGGTCAATTCAGGTGGGAACAAACTGGTGCGGATTGAGAACTGTCTTTTCGACGGGAACGCAGTGGTCACGAACGCGCCGTCAATGGGTGGACGAGGTGCAATCACGCTCGCCGCCGGTACACTGTCGATGGTCGATTGCGTATTCACCAACAACACGGCGACGTACGGCCCCGCTTTTGAGGCAAGCAACAATGACAGTTGCCTCCACTGTACGAACACAACCTTCATCGGAAACCACGCACTTGAATGCGGCGGGGCCGTCCGTCTGCGGAATGCCACCAAACCGCTCGTATTCTCGGATTGCAAGTTTTTGGATAACATCGCCTATTATGGCAGTGCGTTACAGATTCAAGGAAAGGTCAATGTCACACTCGACCAGTGCGAGTTGTCCGGCAACCAAAGCCAGCCCATATCTGACAGCAGCAACTCGCGCGGAGCGATTCGGTTGCAGGAGAACGGAACCTGTTTGCAGATGAATTCCTGCGTCTTCTCGAACAACCTGTCGGCTCTGGGTTCTTGCCTGGATCAGACGAACACGACAACCAGTCGCTGCGACAACTGCACCTTCCAAGGAAACAGGTCCAGACTTACAGGAGGTGTCGCCCGTATCTGTAACAGTGCGAACGCAACCTTCTTGAATTCTCGATTTATTGACAACTGCATGTATCAGAATTCGGTCGGCGACAACTATGGGGGCGGCGCGATCTTCTTGTGGGGACTGACTCCTCCCGGCTGGTGTACAGTCTCGAACTGCGTATTCGCAGGGAACACTGTCGGTGCGCGCGGAGGTGCGATCGGCGCTTCTTGGAATATCGACACCTATTTTACGATTGACTCCTGCATCTTCACGAACAATTCTTCTGCGGCACAGGGTGGTGCCGTCAGCATCCGCGAAAAAAACGCACATGAAAATCCGGGAACGATTCGCAACTGCTTTTTCGCATTCAACCGAACAACCAGTACTACTGTCGGCGACAGATCCGGCGGTGGACTGCTATTGGTAACCCCAAGCGATGTAATCGTCTCGTCCTGCACCTTCGTATCGAATAACAGCAACTACGCAAGCGGCAATGTTCATCACCGCTGGGGCGGCTCGTTTGTCAACTGTACCTTCCTAGATCCGCTCGTGAAGGGGCAAGTGGACACCGGCGATGCTTGGTGCCGTGAGGATGGTTCGAACCCGTACACCTACTGCTGTGTCTCCCCCGCCCTGCCGTTGCGCTTCACGCAAGCGAACCACTGTCTGAACGAAGTACCGCTTTTCGAGGATGCGGCGAACGGTAATTACACGCCGGCAGCCAATTCGCCACAGTTCAACAATGGTGTTCTCGAAACATGGATGACGGACAGCACGACTGACCTCTACGGCAATCCGCGAGTTTGGGGAAGAGGCGTGGACATCGGCTGCGCCGAACGCATCTACCAAGTCGGTACCATCCTTCACGTCCGATAACGACTGGCGGACGGCTAACGCCGCCAGCTGGTTAAGCGTGTTAAGCGAGTTAGGCCGATTAGGCTGAAAAGCGAGCAACGAGGACGTTGTGCTCTCCCAAGGCCGCTATGCCGCCTTAAAAATGAAATGGTTAAATCGCAGTCTTCGACTGCTTTAAATCGGACTTCGCCCTTTAAATGGATTCCGCCGCCAATTTCAAGCCGCGCAGTGACGATTTAACCCTCGTTTAAAGTCTCACGCAGAGACGCAGA
Source organism: Kiritimatiellia bacterium (assembly GCA_017544725.1). Classification (GTDB taxonomy): domain Bacteria; phylum Verrucomicrobiota; class Kiritimatiellia; order RFP12; family UBA1067; genus RGIG8368. The sequence continues at coordinate 8,816 of JAFYDR010000339.1, read as the reverse complement.
GGCGCAGAGGAAGCGGGAAACGCCGTCGCCAGGGGTGAAAACGATGCCCGGTTCACACATGGCAAGAAATACCATTCACCCAAATGGTGAAAGGAATGCCGTTTTCAAAACCTTTTACCCATCCTGTTTTTCAACCACGGAATACGCGGAATGCACTGAAAAATCGCGAGTTTCCTGAAAAACCGTTCCGTAAGTTCTATGTATTCCGTGGTTTGGAGATTCTCCAACAGAGGAATTTAGATTTAACCATTTCATTCGTCACTTAGGCGTATCTACTTGTGCATCGATCACATGGGAAAGGTCGATACGCAATCGGTTGTTCTGCCAGTATGCCTTGGCGATGTGCATGGTTCGGGGTGCAACCTTCGTCTGACTCTGGTGCGTGTGGAAGACGATACGCAACACGCCGTTACGGTCGGTAAAGAACGAGTGGTGTCCAACGCCGACTCGGTCAGCATACCGCGTGAGGATGGGATTGGACGGCAACTTCTTCCACGTCCCTTTGAGGTTTTTCGCCGTCGCACATCCGATTCCGTAACCTTGACAACGGTAATCATTGGCGGAGTAGGTCAGGTAATAGATGCCGCCATGTTTCAACACGAAAGGTCCCTCGTTTACCTTTCCCATTTGTAACTCCCACGGCTGCGTCGCATGCGTACAGAAACGCATAGTCTCGGTTTTGACACGCGAGAGATCCGGTTCCAGTTCCGCCATCCAAACCGCGTTCTCCCCGCGCAACAGAACAAAAAACAGATAGGGTTTTCCGTCCGTATCTACGAAAAGAGAATTGTCGATCGCTCGTTCATCCAGTTGAGGTCTCTTCACAGTCTGCCGAAATGGTCCAAGCGGACGATCCGCTGATGCCACACAGATGTGTTCGTTCGCGGTATAGAAGAGATAGTACTTTCCCTTGTACCGATAGACCTCAGGTGCCCAAAAGTTTTTTTCACCGTAACTGTCCTCTTTGGAGAGCGCAAGCCCCGCTGCTTTCCAGGTACGCAAGTCATCGGATGTGTAAACTGCGATTCCGTTTGGCGAGTGCGTTCCGTAGGCATAGTACCGATTCTGATCGCACAGGATGAACGGATCCGCAAGTGGCACCTCTTCTCCGTTGGCGACACACGGAAAAAAGACAGACGCGACAGAGACAAGCAGCAAAACAATGAATGCGCAGAAAGTGATTTCAAAACCACGGAACTCACGGAATGGATTGTTCAGAAAACGCACGATTTTATCCTCCTTGTTCAGCAGAAAACTCCTCATTCGTCATTGACTGGCGCTTCGCGCCAGCTGAGAAGCGGGGAAGCTGAGAGGCTGAAAAGCGGGGGCGGCAGGGCCGCCAGCCGGCTGGCGGCGGCAGCCGCCCTTCATTCGTCACTCGTCATTCGTCACTGCCGCCCTTCATTCGTCACTCGTCACTGCCGCCTCTGGCGGCTCACTTCTCCCCTTCTCTTTCAGCGACAATCGTAGAAAGCGTGGGATGGGTCATCAGGCGATTGTATTCCAGCACCGCAGGATACAACTCGGCGGGGAGCATACCGCTTGCCCGCTTCAGCGTCCGCGTGATCGTCAACCCGCACCGTCCCTCTGGAGTCGTTGTCTTTTCCACACGGAAAGAAACGCTGCCGACACCGTTCGGCAAATCCCACGAGAAGGAACGCGGAAGAATCGGGAAGGATGTGAATCCTTTCGGGAAGAGAACACGATAGACAAACTCAGAAACGTCCACCTCGGAAAGGAAGATGGGATTTTCACGGGTATCCTCGCGCAACGGGAAGACTTGCTCCAGCAGATTGCGGGCGCGCAATGTCATCCGATTCCCCTGAAGAATGGCGTAGTGAGGAACCTTGGCTCGGAAGGTCTGGTAGCCGGGATAGGCATCCGTCTCCGAAATAAGCGGCGAATCGGGTTCGGCGGATTTCGCCAAGGCGCCAACGACCTCCAGCGTATGGCGGCGCAGATCTTCGGGCAGAATTTCCTTGTAGGCTTGACGGAAGGTGCCAACGCTGGTACCGAAGAACCAGTTCGTGACGGTGATGGTGGCAAGTCCTTGCGCATCCAAATCCACGGTCATCTCCTCGCGATCTCGATCCTTCATCTTCTCCGGCACTTCTACCGTCTCGATTGTTCCGTCGAGTTTCAGGACGTAGGCGCCGTCGATGTCGGAAGGTCCCAGTTCGCTATACTGCGTTCCCTCGTTGAGATAGTAGGTTTCGTTACCACAATATACCCGCACAATCGGTTCGCGGAAGTAACGATGCTGCGGATAGTCGCGCGTCGGCTGACGATAACGCGGATAACGTGTGCTGTCGGTCGATGCCAGTACGATCTCCGCACGACATCCTACCGCACGAAGCATCGCCAGCATCAACAACGCACGGTCAGCCGCATGACCGTAACGGTCGGCAAGCGTCCGGTCGGGCGCAGAGAGCGTCGAGAACGGCAGTTCGAGGAAGCCTGGTCCCGCCACGCGAATCGTCCGCATGATCTCGTTACGAATCGCCAGAATCTTCTCCCGCTCGCTCGTCGCCTTGGCTGTCAACTCCTTCGCCTTGGCGGACGCAGCCTCGCATTCCGAGAGAACGCGATCAAACGCCTCCGACACTTCACCCGCGTAGGTTTTCCAGTCGCCGAATGTCAGGTAGAGTGTTGGCTGGAAGAAGTGCCACGGCGGCAGGGAAGATTCTGTCTTCAACGGTTCGCGGTTACGGTCTGTCCACATATAGACAACGCCAGAATCGTTGGTCTCGATGCGTGTATCCATCGTATCAAAGTTGTATGTCTGGAACTTTGGAGTCAGACCATTCGGAACGGTCAGCGAATAGGACTCCTCCCCGATCGGCGTGAACCCGCCGAAAGAGGATACGCGGGAATAGAAGGGCGAGTCGATCTGACGGAAACGCGTGGTGACGGTGATGACGCTGCCGATCTCCACGCCCGGAAGATTGACGACCATCTGCTTTGCCGCCGGGTAACGCGGTGCGGAGGCAACCCACGAGGCATCCATCTGGTGAATCTCCTGCTTCCCTGCCTGAAAGACCTTGCCGTTCGTATTGGAAACAACTGCCGAAACCAATTCCAGCGACTGCCAAACGGGATTGTAGTTGATCTTCACCTCTGCCGCCTTTTTCGTCCCGTTGTACGAAAGGATCCGTTTCGACCACGTGTGTATGGATGACCAATCGCGCTCCGAACCGAGAACGGTCTCAACACGGTCATACAGAACTTCCTCATCCGGCACCAAGTTCTTCCCCTTTGCAGGGAAGAGCGGACAGAACTTCCCTGCCTCCTCAATCTCTTCCAGCGTCCCCTTCAAAACCTGATACTCCTCAGGCGAAAATTCGACCGTCTTCACCAGATACTGCCGACGCGCCTTCAGCAACTGCCCTTCCATCTCCATCGAGAGCACGAATTCGACGTGTCCCCTATCGATACTCTTCACAGGCGGCAGCTCGGCATTGTCGCTCTTCATACCGTCGCGCAGATTCAGGATGACACGCTCCTCGACACCACAGGCAATCTCCGTCTGGTAGGGATATTTACGTTCCTTCAATCCTGTCTGCCCGACCACGAAATTGACGTACCCGAAAGCGGTTCCCAACCACGGGAGCGGCAGTGTATCCAGCTTCTCTCCGCGTACCGGATAGTGCGGAACGCGATACGCGACCTCCACCGACAACGGAGTCGCCGTATCCTGTAGATTCTCCGGCAGAATCTCACAACGCATGACCTCCGCGCCGGAAAGGCGCGCCTTCAGGATCTTCTCGAAGAAGACGCGACGCTGTTCCTTCTTGATCCGCAGGAAGTGGCTACGGTAGGCATCGTCATTGATCCCATCGAACTGCAACGAGCTTTTGAAGGTCGCAGTTCCCGTCTCGTCGATTCCACCTTTGGTCGTAATCCGCACCAACTCCTTTTCCGCTGGATAGACAGGCGACACACGCAACGGATCCCCCTCCTCGCTCGCCACGAGATAGGAGCAGTTGCCCAGATAAGCGGGGAAAAGATCGAGCGTACTCTCGTTGGTGGAGTCCATCAAATCCACCGTTCCGTCTTCACGCACCGCAGCCGTAATCGCATGGTTGAAGTACGGAAGCGGAATCTCCTCGTCGATCTTCGGTCCCACGTTGATCAACACAGGATAGGCAGGAATGTCGGCGAGACGCAGCATCGCAACGAGCAAAGCGGCCTTGTCGCGGCACACACCGTAGCGGTTACGGAAGGTCACGCTAACATTGTGCGGCTCGTATCCGGGCGCGACGGTTTCCGTGGTCACGCCCATGTAACGAATCTGCTGCGAAACGAATTTGAAAATCGCCCGCGTCTTCTCATCGCGCGTTTTCGCATCCTTAATCAACTCGGCGACCTTTTCGCGCATTTCGGGTGTGACATCCGAAAGCGGTTTCTCGCAAAGCTTCCAGTACCAGCGGGAAACGGCTCTCCAGTCGGGAACCGTGCTCAACAATAACCGCTGCACGACCGTGTACGCTACCGGCATGGCAGGTTCGGGGAACATCTGCGGCACGTTCTTCACACGCCATGTATGCAACGTGCGTCCGTCTGCCTGCTGCGAAACGCTGGTTGTCACCGTGTTGGTAATGGGAGAACGGAGAACGACCCGCGCCAGCGGACGGTTGCTTGGCACGGAAACGGAATAGCTCGCCTGGATAATCGGCACATCCGCCTCGAATGTCTGATAGTCGAACCACGCGTCCGGCATCCGCGTTTTCTGCGTCTCGCGGCAAACAAGCACATGACGGATATCCCCCACCTCCAATCCGGGGATGGAGAGCGTCATCCGTTTCTGCCGTGGATCGTAGATGTTGGACTTCATCTGTCCCGAATCAATCATCACGCGGCTGTTCTTCTCGACATCGATATCGATCACACGACCGTCTGCCTTGATGATCTCTGCCTTGACGACACGAACAGACCCGTAGAAGTCGTTGAAGCCAAGTGTCAACACCGACACGCTACGGCGGCCCTTCTCCGTCAAGACCTTGACGTATTCGTCATCCCAAGTCTCGTCCGTTCCGTCCTCGCGATACGCCACCGAAACCGCGTCATCGACCATCGCCGAATCCGCATCGGGATACTTCTCCGCCGTGACCTCGCGTGCGGCGGCAATAACCGTGTCGCGTTTCAGCAACGGTTGTTGCGGCAACGCCTCGACCGCCCTGCCGCATTCAACCAGCAGCGTTTCGGCAATCAGCCAGATCAAACCACTCAAACCGAACTTCATTCCCTTGTTCCCTTTCATGTGAACTCCTTTTCTCATAAGCTCTTAACCTCACACAGTTAGCTTTAGGTTTCGCCTAGCCTACCCGCTGGCATTCCCTTCCCGAACAGGCTAACGCCAACCACCTATTCGCTATCGTAAAGTTTGCGACCTTCGCGAATCGCCGCGTACACCTGTTCCTCGCGAGCCTGACTCTTCTCGTACTTGTTCAGCCTCGCCACATCCTTCTCGCAAGGATAGAACCCGTCCATGTCGTTTCGCGGTCTCGCGTAGAGACGTTCCTGCCCCTTCCGAATAATCGACAGCACTTCGGCGCGTGCGCTTTCGTTCGTAGCACATCCCGCAGACGTCAAGATCCGGCTGACTTCAGGACGATCGAAACTGAACTGCGACCGTTGCTTGTACCAGTGCTGATCTGCCAGTTTCACGCCACTCAACTGCTGTACCCGCTTCACTTCCGCAGAGGAAAGCGGCGAACGTCCCGCCTGATTCTGCGGATACGCGCACTCGAAATTCGGATAGTACGGTGCGTTCAGATCACACCAAGTAATCAGCGTATCCATCTCGGGTTTGGAAAGCTGCACACGCCCATGACCGTTCTGCGACATCCGAACGATCTTCGAAACACGCGCACCCCAAGAAAGCGCGGGACGCGTTTCCGCACCGCCCGCACCCACGCAGGAGATGCCGCCTCGCAACCAAAGGTCCACATACGAGGTGGAAAAAACAGTGTCTCTGTCCCCTGCCAGATTCAACTTTTCGGCGGCGGGCTTGCCGTAATCGTGACACGACACACAATGGCGATTGAAGATCGGCTGCACCTCGCGTTGGAATGAGAAGAGACGCGGCGATTCGCCTTGCCATCCATTCAGCCGAGAGGGTGGACGACGCATCGCCAGCACCTTGTCGCTCACGGGCGTCCCGCCAATCCGATTCTCGTGACATCCCACACACCCGTAGGTCTCGCCCGGCTGCACGTATGCACCGGAACGCATCGACTGCACCATCATCCCGTTCTCATCCAACGCCTGGAAGAAGACGAAGGTGTTGCCGGGAACCTCGAAGTATGCACTACCGTCCGCCTCGACAGGAACCGTACCGAGAATCCGCTTGTTCTCGAAGTTCAACCAGTTCATGCCGGGCCACTGCGTCCCCTGCCCGCCCCAGTAGGTGTAGGTCCAGTTGCGCTTTTCCGGCGACTCGATCACGCGCAACGCCTTGACCGTACCGGGAGCGACTCCAGTCATGTGCGTGCCGATCATCACGTTCTGCAGATAGAACCGCCCCGGTGCGTGCGGCGAGTCGAAGTTCCGCTGACGGGGACGAACCGGTGGCAACTTGCGTGGACGAATCGGCATGGGATCGAAACATCCCGGTTCTTCAAAGTACAGCAGTTCTTCCCCACCCGAAGCATCCAAACAAAAAATCCCTGTCGCTTCGGACTCCTTACGCACCTGGCGAACGCACAGATAGTGCGCGTCGTCCAAGGGAAACAGATCCTGATACTTCAACGGAACCGAATTCGGCGAGTCGATCCGATATTTGTCGCTCGAAATGCAAACCTGTTCCAGATAATTCGACGGCCATGTGCGGATCAGCGGAACCGGTCCGTCGATCCCCTTCTTGCGGTCGATCAAACCCAACGCACCCCACGGACGATTGTGGCAAGCGCCCAGAATCGCCAGTACGCGCGAACCGTCGCCGGGCAACGTGCGCGCGTTTAGGATTCCACCAGGACTCTCTGTGTTGTTGCCCCAGTACAACGCATGCGCCGTCCCGTCAGGATTACACGTCCACAGTCCCTGCGCACTGCCGAAATCACGATCCACATACTCCCAGCGGTCATAGAGAATCCGCCCGTCATCCATCACGAACGGATGCGCCTCGAACAGCGTCGAACGTCCGATCTGGTGAATGTTCGCACCATCCCCCTCCATCCGAAAGAGATTGCACATGATGCGATTGTTGCAGCCGCAGTACTTCGGTTCGCGCGTAGAGGAAAAGACGATACCGCCGTCCGGCAACCAGCACGGATCGACATCCGTGACATCGCGCTGGCGAGTCAGTTGTTTCACAACGCGACTCTCCAGCTCAATCGTGTAGAGGTGATAGTTTTCAGATGCGCTCTTGCGCATGGCGAAGACAACGCGCTTTCCGTCGAAGCTGACATCCGGATCGCGAACCGTCGCACCCTTTCCGGGATCGAACAACGTCTCGACCTGCCCCGACTTCACATCCAAAATTTTCAGGTATCCCTCGGTGTCGTATGACCTCTCGTTGACCTCACCGCACTGGAAGAGCGTCGCCGTGTTGTGGTGATCCTTACGGTACTGCTTGCGCGTCACGAAAAGAATCGATGGCGATTGCGAGAGAATGCTCTGGCGAAGAGGTGAGACCTCCTCGGCACCCACGGTGCCCATACAAGACACGACGACAAGCATCGCGACAGGGATTCGTTTCATTTCGCAAAACACCTTTGACAAACCCATCCTCTTCTGCTCCTTTTCCTTCCAGACTGAACACTCGCTGACGCTACTGCTTTGCACCGGTCATCGCCAGCTGGTGCGAGAGAACCGCGAGACTGGACGCGAGATCGACCCGCTGCACAACCACGCCATCCGGGACGATCAGTTTGAAAGGCGTAAAATTCCAAACTCCGCGAATCCCTGCACCGATCATCGCATCAACGACAGACTGCGCCACGTCGGCAGGAACCGTCACAATCCCGATCCTCACCGCCATCCGCTCAATCAACTGTTTCATCCGTCGCACCGGATACACCTCGATGCGGTTGATGCGTTTACCAACCAGCGCCGGATCGATATCGAACGCAGCCACGATCCGCAATCCATACTGCTGAAAGCCCTGATACCCGAGCAACGCACGTCCCATGTTTCCCACGCCGCACAACACGGCATCCGTCATGCTGTCCCATCCCAAAAAGGCGAGGATCGAACGCTCCAATTCGCGGGCGGGAAAACCGAGACGCGGAACCCCGACCACCCCCGTTGCGGCCAACGCCTTCCGCACCAGAATCGGATCCATCAGAAGCTCTTTCGCGAGCAAAGAACTGGAGATGTAACCATCCCCAGCGGCGATGTGCTCCTGGATATGGCGTAACATCAACGGCAAACGCCGTACGGTTGGCAAAGCTACAGGGTTGACGTCACTCATCCGACTCCCTCCAAAAGCAAATAGAATGCAATTTTCTCATCCCCGCTGTCAAGCCAGAAAAGCGAAGCCGCCAGCTGAGAAGCAAGCCGCCGATGGCGGCAATGACGAGTGACGAATGACGAATGAAGGTGGCGAAGCCGCCAGCTGAGAAGCAAGCCGCCGGGGGCGGCAATGAAAAAATGACAAACGACGAATGACGGGAGAAGGGAAACGATCATTCGTCCCTTTTGTCTTTTTCGTCCTTTATGTCCCTTCCCCGCCTAACCGGCTTACCCAGCTTCTCACTGGTGGCGTAGCCGCCCTGTGCCGCCGCTACGCGGCTTGGATCGTGTCTTACCCCTGCGCGGGGGTTACACCCCCGCCTGTAACTGTGCCGCCCCTACGGGGCTACGCGCGTTCCATT
>JAFYDR010000338.1 GCA_017544725.1 Kiritimatiellia bacterium | reverse complement strand
TGACGAGAGAAATTTCACGCGGAGACGCAGAGGTTCGCATGAGGCCGCAGAGAATGGGGAGGGGCAACGTCCTCGTTGCCTGAAATGGGGAGGGGTGCGCTTGTCGTGACCGTTTGGTCCTTCTAACCTTGTCGAAAGTTATCCTCATGAATGTTCCCGCGCGCGGCGCGGGCGGGGCACTTGCCGCCAGCGTGGCCACTACGAGATGCCACGCCTACTGCAAACCGCGCACGTAGTTGGCTTCGTTGTTGGATGATAGGCGGTCTTTTTCCAGTGCAACGATTGCTCGGACGAGTTCTGATTGCGGTGTCCACGAGAAATCGTAACGCCAGGCTGCCGCCGTCGGCAGCTCCGTTGTTCGTTCCATAATGCAGTACGGTTCGCGTCGTACCGTCACCCAAAGGTCGTCCAAGCGTTCTACAAAGAACTGGTCGGAGCGGGATGAGATCTTGCATGCCGTTGTTTCGTCGAGTGCAGGAACCATCGGTTTCGTCACAGCGAGAAAGAGCGGTGTGTGCTGATAGACGAGAAGTTCGGTAGGGAAGGGAAGGGACAACAGTGCGTCCCAGTTCTCGCGTCCGTTCTCTGCGGAAAGCACCAGTCGGCGGATACCCATGTCTTTCCACGCTTCCATCGCTACGTGGTTGAATGCGTAGCATGACCAATCGCCCGTAATGTCCTCCACGCCGCGTTCTCGTAGTCTGGCGCATCCCGATAGGTCGGCAACCTCCCAACTGCGCCATCCCGCGTTCACCAGTTGCGAAATGGTTCCTTCCAGTTTTTCCGCATCCGAGTCCCGCGTCCAGACTGGCAAAGCGAGACGGATAGCCGTTCCGTCCGCGAGCGTGCTTTTCCAGTTGTCCAGTTCCGCCCGGATCGCGTCCGCATCGTAGTGACCGATCATCAGCACGACTTCGTCGGCGGTTAACCGTTCCGTCACAGGCGGTCTTCTGTCGAGGCGGAATTTGAGAATCCGCATAGGCGTTTCGATGCGCGTGACGTGTTCCACCGCGAGCGATTCTTGAAACCAGGTGTGCGCCCTTTCCCGCCGGCAGTTGTCGGCCTCGTTCATCCGTTCCACGAGCTGGCGACGCAGTTCGTTCAGTCGGGAAGGCGGCACGTACAGTCCATCCGAGTCATGTACCGCCAGTTCTCCCAATCGCCAGCCGCTTCCTCCCATTCGTTCAAATGCCTTGAGTACGGCTTCGTGCGTTCGCCCCGGTTGTTTAGCGGGGGATGCGGACACCTCGCAGCTCGCTTCCGCACGCATCCCATTCTGTGTGCTGGCAACTGCCTCCACGCCGTCGCGGTGGATGTGTACCGCGACGATGAGCGGTGTGCCGAGCGGAAGTTCGGTTTCGCGTATGGAACGGATCTCGTACCGCCGTTTCACAGCTTGCGAGGAGGAGCAGAAAACGGGTGATCCGACGGGGATGGCTGGCGCGTCATCGGGTAGGGCGATTTCCGCTGTCTCTCCCGCTGGGACTGATAGTGTCGGGCGTGGATTTCCCGCACGACGCAATTCTTGGATGGCGAAACCGTAGGGGCGTCCACCCTGCGGCAACTCAACCTGAATGCCGTCGTGTTTTTCCAGCGTTCGGTTGGTTGAGACTCGCAGGAGACTGCGCCGTGTACGTTCTGCGACTCCAATGGGCGCACCGCGATGTCCCATGCCGATCGGGTCGATAACCGAGGATGGCGGCACCTCGCAGCCTTCCGCATAGAGTTTCGTCCATGGGCGACTGAAAACCGTTTGCAAATCCTGTACCATCGCCACGTCTTCCTCCGGCGAAAGCCGATGGTCCAGCTTCTTTCGGTAATAGTCCGTGACACACGCCACGTACAGCGGAGACTTCATGCGACCTTCGATCTTCAGCGAAGCGGCACCTGTCGCCGCTACTTCGTCCAAAATCGGTGCAAGCGACAGGTCTTTCATCGAGAAGGGGAAACGTCCGTCGAAGGGCTGGCGGCAGCAGTAGGCGCAACGCCCCCGGTTCCCGCTCCGCCCGAACGTGTGCGAGGAAAACAGGCAAAGTCCGCTGATGCTGTAGCACAGGGCACCGTGGACAAAGATTTCGATCTCCGTGCCGCCGCGCTGGCAGATTTCGCGGATTTCCGACAAGGTCATCTCGCGCGCCAACACCACGCGGGAAAAACCAAGTTGCCGAAGGGCGGTGACGCCAGCCAATGAATGGACGGCGAGTTGCGTACTTGCGTGTAACGCCAGCTTCGGAAAATGTTTCCGAATCAGGGCGGCAATACCCAAGTCCTGCACGATCAACCCGTCCGGTTGCAGTTCGTTCAGTTCCGCCAGCGAATCCATCGCCTCGGACAGTTCGTTCTCCTGCACGACCGTGTTGAATGTGACGTAGATTTTTTTCGCGGGAGAGAATGTTCGCGCGTAGGCAAGGAGCACGCGCAGACGATCCGTCGTGAGGTTGTCCGCGTCCGCGCGCGCAGAAAACCTCGACATACCCAGATAAACGGCGTCTGCGCCGTATTGGAAGGCGGCTAGTGCCGCGTCAAACCCGCCAGCGGGAGATAACAGTTCGATAGCCATAACGGCTGAATAGTATAGCGGTTCGGCGGATAGGAAACCAGCATGAAGAGAAGGCTTTTTAGAGGAAGTAGCTTTCAGCTACTGGCTTTTAGGTGGTGGACCAACCGGTCCGCGCATCACCTCTCCTTTGCCTTTACCGCGACAATCATTTGGTATCATTGTCCCGTTGCCTTTATGGGATCATCTATTGAGCGCAGGAACGTCCATGAGGATAACTTTGGAAACTACCGCCTCTCGTCACTCGTCATTCGTCACTCGTCACTACTTCGCGCAGCGAAGTTGTTGTTTCTGTTGTTTTCATTTTCAAAAGACGACGGTGAAATACGCAGATGCGCCCGGATGTCAGGGACGCGGAAAATCAGGCTTGACAAGCGGTGGTAGAAAACCTACGCTAGTCCCCGTAAGAATGCTAGTATTCTAACGATAGGAGTTTGTTATGAGCAATCCTGCCAGATGCGCCCTTTGGCGTGGGGTGCAGGGGGGGGTATTCATTCTCTCCCTGCTTGCCTTCACAGGCTTTGAGGTTTTCGCCGTTGACCCGTCGGTCACGGCAGCGTCGTTCGTCCCGAACGGGGACGGGAGCGTGACGGTGACGTACACGCTGGACGGCGATGAGCCGGCGGTTGTTACGCTGGACGCCTCGCTTGGTGGCACCTTGATCGGCGAGAGCGGGCTTTACGTGCGTCGCGTCGAGGGTGACGTCAACCGCATCATCGAGGCGGGCGGTACCACCCACACGGCGACGTGGTGGGCGCGTGATGACTTGGGAACGGATCCGGGCGACCTCTCCAACCTCCGTCTCATCGTCAATGCGTGGAAGACGAACGATCCTCCGGCCTACATGGACTACGATCTGGAGAACAAGGAGGTCCGATACTACACTTCGTCCAACGCCCTTCCCGGTGGCTGCGCGGTGAGCGGTCCGTATGGGGGACTCTACGTCGAACACCATCTGTTGCTCCGCCGCATCAACGCGGCGAATGTCCGTTGGCTGATGGGTTCCCTTTCGGACGAGCCGGCGCGGGACAGTTCGCGCGAAGCGAGCCACTACGTCACGATGACGAACGACTACTACATGGGTGTTTTCGAGTTGACGAAATACCAGTGGCTTTTCATCGACGGGACGAACATCTTCATCCGTCCAGATCCTGGATGGATTGCCTGCGACCCGCTGCCGATCGCATCCATCTCCCACGATGAGATTCGCGGGTACCATTGCTACTGGCCAGACGCGCCACTGGCCGATTCGTTCCTCGGGAAGCTCCGTGCGTACACCGGCTTCGACTTCGATCTGCCGAGCGAGTCGCAGTGGGAGTTCGCCGCACGTGCCGGACACTACAGCGGGTATTGGGGCGACGGTTCCCCGATCGCCTCCACGCTCGGCAAAAACCAAGATCCCAATCTCGACCAAATGGCCTGGTGGCGGAATATGGTAGGACCCGCAACAAACGTCGGGGGCAAGAAGCCGAACGACTGGGGACTCTACGACATGGCGGGTAACGTTTGGGAATGGACGTTGGACGTGAACCAGAACAACATCACCGGTAACGCCTACGGGCAGGTGGTCGAGCCGTCGAACCGTAACGCCAACAACAGCATGATCGTGCGCGGCGGCTGCTACTACACGACCGGTGGCGGTTGCCGTCCCGCGCAGCGCGGTACAAATTCCGCCAACGACAAAAACGCCAACGGCAAGTGCGGATTCCGCATCTGCCTGATGTTGCCGGGCCAGGAGGTGCTGGCGACGCCCTACACCGAGGCGCGTCCGTTCACGCCCGCTTCCTCGTTCACGACCGATCCGGAGCTGTTCGACGTGGCGTCGTCCTCCTCGATGCTTTCCGACGAAACGACACTCGACACGCTGCTTTCCGCAGAGGGGGTCTCGCCCGGCGGACCGCTGATTTCGATCAAGTGGCAAGGTTCGATCCTGATGATCAAGTAACCGGAAGAAAGGAAACCTGACTATGAAGCTGTATCCGTTTCTCTCGAATCTCCGGGCATCCGCGCTGGTGCTGGCGTTCCCCGCGTTCTGCCTCGCCGCCGTGTCGCCCGTCCTGACCGTCACCGGTACGCAGGAGCTGGACGGTCCGCCCTCCAGCGTCGTTCTGACCTACACGCTTGACGACGCGCCCGGCATCGTCCTCTTCGACGTGCTGACCAACGGCGTCTCCATCGGTGGTGCCAACATCCAACGCGTCTCCGGCGACGTCAACCGCCTCGTCCAGCCGGGCGAGAACCGCACCGTCCGCTGGTATCCCGGACTCGACTGGCCGGGACACCAGACCGGTGCGGGCGAGGTGACCTACCGCCTTACCGCCCTGCCTCAAGACCGTCCGCCGCTGTACATGGTGGTCGATCTCTGCACCAAGTCGAACGTGACATACTACACTGATACGGAGTTCCTCCCCTTTGGCGGACTCTCGTCCGACGTCTATCGCGCCGACCGCCTCGTGATGCGGCGCATTGATGCGCGTGGCGTCACCTGGCAGATGGGGACGGCGACCAACGCGCCAGCCAGTCCCAACAACGCCAGCGATCGGCTTTACCAGTTTCCAAGGGAAAAGCTGCACGAGGTGACGCTGACCAATAACTACTACATTGGGGTCTTCGAGGTGACGCAGCAACAGTGGTGGAACATTGCAAGGGGGTGGAAGGGACTGTTCACCGATGAGCGCACCTACCGTCCCGTGGAGAACGTTATGTTCAACGATATTCGCGGTAGCGGTTGCTACTGGCCCGCCGATCCCGCCGCGGGTTCTTTCCTCGGCAAGGCGCGCGCCTTTACCGGTGTAAAGCTGGATTTGCCGAGCGAGGCGCAGTGGGAATACGCCGCGCGTGCCGGGCATTACGGGAACCGTACGGGGAACGGAATGCTGCTGCTCGGTAATGCCTATAATACATACGTCCGGTATAACGGTAACAGTGGGTGCAGCGGAACGCCGACAATCCAGGTTATCGATGGAGATAAAACGAACAAGGTGGAAAACGCCGAGGGGTATGGCGTGAACCGCGGTACCGCCGTGGTCGGTAGCTATAAGCCGAACGACTGGGATCTCTACGATACCATCGGCAATGTCTGGGAGTGGGTACTCGACCCCGGGAAAACCGACATCTCCGCTAATACGCACGGCGAGATACCCGGCATTTCCGAGGCGGACTTGAGTGGCGGCAATCACATCGTCGTTCGCGGAGGTTGCTACTACACCGGCAACCGCGACATCCGTCCCGCATTCCGTGGTACGGCTGCTCCCAATACAAACTGGAACGGTTCGCGCGGTTTCCGCGTGGCGCTCACCCTGCCGAATGAATAACCGACTTTGAAAGGAGAAACACAGCTATGAAACGCATTTCTCTCGCCTTCCTTTCCATCCTGCCCGCGCTCGCCTTTGCCGCCACGCCGCAGGTTTCGGAGACTACCTTCTCGCAGATCACTCCGCTCAGCCGCGAGGTCACGGTCCGGTATCGGCTCACGGGAGCACCCGCTGTCATCACGATGGACGTGCTGACCAACGGCACTTCTATCGGTAGCACCAACATCCGTTACCTCTCCGGCGATGTCAACTGCACCGTCCAGCCGGACGCGCAGAACCTCAAGACCATTCGCTGGGACGTGGAGAAGTCCTGGCCGGACCAGCGGATTCGCGACAACTCCGTGACGGTGAAAGTCACGGCTTGGTCGCTTGACCGTCCGCCGCTCTACATGCTGGTCGATCTCTCCGGCACGAACGGCATCAGCTACCACGTCTCCGCCGACGATCTGCCCTACGGTCCCGTCACCAACGACATCTACCGTACCGATTACATGGTGTTGCGTCTCATCGATGCTGCCGGTGTCGTTTGGACTATGGGCAGCGCGACGTATGACAATACCGACAATGACGGAAATCCGGCGCATAACGTGATGCTGACCAACAACTACTACGTCGGCATCTACGAAGTGACCCAGGGACAGTGGAAGAAGATAACCGGCTCCTATCCAAATACCCTCTATACCGACGCCGACCGTGATCTGCATCCTGCGGAGAATGTCTGTTACATCGACATGCGCGGGGCGGGCGTCTATTGGCCGAACATGCCAGCCTCCGATTCTTGGCTCGGTAAGATATGCGATGCTGTGGGTAAGGAATCCGGCTTTTTTGATCTGCCGAGCGAGGCGCAATGGGGATACGCCGCGCGCGCCAACCACTTCGGCGACCGTTGTAACGATGGTACGTGGTATGCAGCCACCAATCTTCTTCAGCTGGCGGTGTACTCTGACAATAGCAATAATCATACTGCCGTGGTCGGCAGCAAACGTCCGAATGACTGGGGACTCTACGACATGGCGGGCAACGTTTGGGAGTGGTGCCTTGACTGGAAATGGGCTGATAAGCGTCTCGCCACCAACTTCTATGGAGAGGTCTGCACCCAGCAAAACGGCAAGCAGCAGGTCGTGCGCGGCGGTTGCTTCTATAACAGCGCTGGCGACATGCGCCTGGGAAGGCGCGGCGGTGCGAACTATGACAACCGCAGTCAAGGCTCTCGCGGCTTCCGCATCGTGCATGTGGTGAGGTAGTTGGCGGCTGGGGCTAGGGCGGCGAAGCCGCCCAGCTGAGAGGCTGAAAAGCGGGGACAATGGGGACGATGGAGACAATTGGGACAGGTGTTTAGCCGCCAGTCTTGCCAGCCCTAGATATCGCATTGCGCGAGCCGCTATGGAGAGCCGCCGTCTCGGCGGGCTAACCACCTAACCACCGAACCACCCAACTACCAAACTACCCAACCACCCAACTACCGAACTGTGAGCGAAGCGAACCGGTAACTTCCTTGGTGGCTAGCTTAACACGCTTCACCAGCTTAACACGCTTATCACGCTGGGCGGCTTTGCCGCCCAGCCTTTCCGAACTTTTCATCTTTCCTGTTGGAAGGTGTTGTGATAAACTAATCATTCAAACATCAAATGGAAAGGATTCGGAATGAATTGGTGCAAGTCATTTGGATTGTGGGTAGCTGTTGCGATGATTGGTCTTTATGTGCATGCGCAGCAGGCGGTGGAGTCCGGCACGATACAGCGGCAGATTCTACAGGCTGAGTATCATGTCCGTGAATTTGAGAAAGAGGTTGAATTGCAGAAGGGCGGGGAGAAGAGAGTCTGGCGCTCGAAGCAGGACGCGGTCTCTCGTGTGCGTCGTCTGAAAGAGGCGTATCCCGACGATCCGACTGTGGAGAAACTCTTTCTGCGCGTCCGCACGGCGTTGATGAAGTCCAAGGGCGACTACACGGAGGTTGCCTCGGAGTGGACAGCGTACAAGCGAAACGAGGAAGCCTTGCGCAAGACCGTTGCGAAACTGGGCGAGACGGAGTGGAAACGTCTGCTCGATGAACATGCGGGAAAGGTGTTGGAGAAGGCGTTCCCGACACCGGACTCCGCGAAGGTGACCGTCGATGCCCTAGATGGGACGTATGTGGTACTCGATGACATCCGGTATCCGATGAACCAGTTTTACGGGGTGTCCGGGGAATATATCCACACGGGCAGACCGTCTGCGGGTTTTTACTTTCTCCAGATTTCATCCCGTGACTGGTTGGGGCCTTACGAAGCCGTAAAACGTTACCGCCGGAATGTGGACAGCGGATTGCAAGACGTGGAGAAATGGACGGTGCTTGGCAAGATCGTGGATGTGACGATGGAAAATCCGCGTCCGAACGAAGACGGGGTTGGCAACGCCTATTACGGATGGGTCGTGCAGCCGGTCGCGCTCTACGTGCCCGGATGCGTACTGGCTATCCGCGACAAGGAAGGTGCGGAGACAGGACGATTCATCGGTGAGGAAAAGGTCGAGGAAATCAAGAATGGCTGGTACACGGTCAAGGAGATCCCCGAAAATGTGACGCCCGAAAGGCTGATGGAAATTTTCATGACGGCGATCAAAGAGAAAAACTACAAGCTCTACTGCGCGTGCATCGATCCCGAACGGCAGAAAACTCCGGCGGGCGAAGATCTGCTTCGCTATCACTGGGACTTGCACCAGGAGCGGTTCCACAAAGAGTACATCCACGCCACCTTCGGCAAGGCGAAAATCTCGGTGCAGCAAGGGTTCGACGAGAAGAACGACGACGAGAACTTTTTCCTGACCGATGAACAGAAGGCGACGCTGAAAAAGATCAGCGGCGAGAAGATTGAGGAGGCGACGGTGGAGTCGAAGGCGTATGATGCGAACGGCAAGCAACTCGGTTCGCCGCACCCGCACACCTTGATCCGCAAGGGCGGCGGCAGATGGTATGTGGAAGATTACGCGCCTCGGTTTTAGGAGAATGGAGGGATACGATGATGAGGAACATTCTGGTGATGACGGTTTCGTTACTCGCGGTTGCGGTTGCGACGGCAAAAGACTTCAAGACGATGTCGCAGGAGGAAATCAAGGCGATAGACGATGCCACTTGGGGAGGTGGCATGTCGTTAACCGGCAAGGAATTGCGCGAGTATAACGAACTGTGGTCGTCGCTCAAACAGGCAGTCGTACTGGTGGACAAAGCGGCAAAGGAGAAGGTGTTCCAACGTGCCGAGGCGGACGAGACGATGCAGACGTTTTTCGCGTTCATCGTGAAGCCGCTTGTCAAGAACGTGAAGCGGGCTGAGTCGCCGCCCGAGAAATCTACCGGTAACGATTCTCAGGATAAGGGCTTGAAGACACTTGACTCGCTGACGCTGATGCTTCGGCATATCGATCAAAACACGCGCCGAAAGGTTTCCTCGCTCGTTGACTGGAGTGTGACCACGAAACTCCCGCAGCGTTACACGAACTGGGACCGGATCATCGAACGGTTTAACGCATGGAAACACACAAAGACATTTGAGCAGTTCGACAAGTCATTCGGCGAGTTTATGCGGCTCGTCGAAAAGATGGAGCGGGACAAGGCCGTTGGCGTCACCGGAACGGAGTTGCTCGCCGCGTCCGGACTCGACAAGTTCGCCGACAGCCAATGCCACAAGGAGGCGTTTTTCGACCGCGATCTCCGGACGATCGACAATTACCTCTACACGATCCGGAACGAGTCTTATCAGGTGCACAAGGAGAATCTTGAGCAATTCGAGAAATACTACAACGAGGCGGTGACCGCGATAAACGGAGACTGGGAGTACTTCAAGGATCATGGCCTCAGCCTCCCTCCAGTTGCCCGCGTACAGGTTGAAATGCTCTTGCGAAACTACGCAAATCTGCTGAATCACGCGAACGAATACATCCCGCAGTGCCGCGAGCTGTTCAAAAAGGTGGAGGACAAGTCGAGTGAGACCGGTAAACTCAGGACGAACACCGGGTTTTCGACGCACAAGGCGTTTCTGGCGTCCGGCGCAACCCAGGCCAACGGCTGCCCCGGTTACACGCGGCGCGTGCGCGTGGCACTGGTGGACTGCAAGTCCGCATACCTGAAGGCGCTAGAGCGCGTAAACAAGACGGCGGGGAACAAAGGCGGTGCCGTCGTCGAAGGATGGAAGTAGGCGGAGGCGGCGGCTGACGCCGCCAGCTGAGAAGCTGAAAAGCTGAGAGGCTAAGAAGAAGGCAGTAGGCAATAGGGAGTAGGCGGCTACGCCGCCAGCTGAGCGCTTCGCGCCAGCCGGTTAAGCCGGTTAAGCTGGTTAGACGGGGAAGCTGAGAAGTGGGGAAGCTGAGAGACGAGCCGCCAAAGGCGGCAGTGACGAATGACGAGTGACGAGTGACGAATGAAGGGCGGCAAGCTGCCAGCTGAGAAGCGGGGACGATGGAGACGATGGGGACAATGGTGACGGGTGTTTAGCCGCCAGTCTCGCCAGCCCTGCCAGTCCAATGCAGCGTGTCGCGTGTCGTTTGTCGCGTGTCTGATGCGGGCAACGGAGACGTTGCCCCTCCCTCAAGCCCCGTAGGGGCGACAGTACGCAGACGGGGGTGAGCGAAGCGTAACCCCCGATACACCGACCAAAACAATAAAGCCCTGAAAGGGCGACACAATCTAACCGCCTTACCCATAACTTCGCTTCGCAAAGTAGTGATAGGCGGCAAAGCCGCCAGCCGGTTAAGCGAGTTAAGCTGAGAAGCGTGTCGCGAGTTATTTGTCGCTTGTCATCGGTAGCTATCGATTGCCTAAAAGCTAATAGCTGAAAGCTAGAAGCTATCTCTTTTTGCTTGCCATTGCCAGCATTTTGGCGTATAGTGGCGTCTCGAAAGCCGCAGTTGGTACGAAAAGTGCTTAAAGGTGGTTTTTTGTGGTAGCGCAAGGGATATTTTGTGTCGGCGTGGATGTTCGTTGTGCGTATGGATGGAGTCACGCCGAAGACTGAAAACCTATGTCTGCGCCCGGTTTTACTTTAGCTCAACAGCAGCGTCAGATTCAGACGATTGCCCCGCAGTTGCGGCAGTCGCTTGAGATGCTCCAGAAGCCGATTCTAGAGTTGCGCCAGTCTGTTTACAATGAGATGGCGCGGAACCCCTTGCTGGAAGAAATGGTGGATCCTGCGGAAACGCGGGAGTCGGATGATCGGTACCACGAAGACGAGCAGTCTTTCTCCGATTACGGGCAGAATTACGACCAGGAGATTGACGGACACGAGGACCCGTACGAGCTTCAGCACGGGATGAGTCTGGAAGAGGCCGAGAACCAGAACCAAGAGTTGAATTTAGATCCCGATGTGGATACGGTGTTGCGGCAGGACGACGAGATGCTCGACTACGCCTTGCAGGGGATGGAGAACGGGGTTGATCTGGAGGATCAGAACGAGAAGCGCCAGTATCTCTTTGACTCCTTGCGGCAGCCTGTCTCCCTTCAGGAACACCTTCTCTCCCAACTTTCCTACCTCTCGTTGTCCGAAGAGGACTACAAGCTGGCGTTGATGCTGGTTGAGAACATCAATGACGACGGTTATTTCACAGGTTCGCTTCCAGACATCGAGATGGTGACCGAGAAGAGCGAGAAGGAGGTTCTTCGCGTCCTTTCGATCATTCAGGAATTCGATCCGCCGGGCGTAGGTGCGCGTACGTTACGCGAGTGCCTGTTGCTCCAGCTCCGCGCACGGGATCCGTCGCCCTTGCGCGATTGCGCGATTCGGTTGGTTGACAGTCACTTGGAGTTGCTGGCGCGCCATGATACTTTCGCGCTCTGTTCCGAACTGAAGGTGGGGCGGACGGAGCTGGACAAGATCGTGGAGTTGATCCGTTCGCTGGATCCGCGCCCCGGCTTCCAGTTCTCGTCCTCAGGGACGGTTTACGTGGAGCCGGAAGTGACCGTGGTGCGCGAACCGAACGGGCGGTACGTGGCGCACGTGGAAAACGAACTGATTCCGCAGATTCATATTAGCGAGAAGTATCGAAAGCTTCTTGCCAACCCCGAGACCAGCGCGGAGACGAAGGGATATGTCCGCGATCGTCTGCGGGCAGCGCAGTTCCTGATTCAAAGCATCGAGCAGCGTCAGGAGACGATCCGCAAGATCGCGCAGACGATCGTCGATACGCAGAATGACTTCTGGTTGAAGGGTGTTTCGGGGCTTCGTCCGATGACGATGGTGGATGTCGCGAAGCAGGTCGGTGTACACGAGACGACCGTGAGCCGTACCGTCGCGAACAAATACATGCGTACGCCAAGGGGCGTGTTCCTGATGCGGTTCTTTTTCAGCACTGGGTTGAAGGCGTCCAGTGGCGGGACGGTCTCCAACAAGTCGGTGCAGGACATGGTTGCCTCGCTAGTCCGGGCGGAAGACCACGACAATCCGCTGTCCGACTTGGACATCGCGGAAAAGTTGAAGGAGAAGGGGATCACGTGCGCTCGCCGCACGGTCGCCAAGTACCGCGACATTCTCAAGATCCCGTCCTCTTCGAAACGCCGGGGAGTGGGATGGAACTGAAACTGCACACGAAACAGAAACTGGCGGGGGAGGTCTCCCTGCCCGGCGACAAGTCGCTCTCGCATCGTGCCGCACTCTTTGCGGCGTTGGCGGATGGCGTGAGCGAAATCGACAATTTTCTCGACGCGGGGGTCACCCGTGCCATGTTGCAGGCTCTTTCAGCCTTTGGTGTCCAGTACGAGTTGAACGGACGGCACCTGACTGTTTTCGGTCACGGACTCGACGGTTGGCAGCAACCCCAGAATCCCGTCTTTTGCGGAAATTCTGCAACGACATACCGTCTGCTGGCGGGCGCGGTGGCAGCTTCCGGTCTCGCCTGTACGCTAGACGGCAGCGAGGGACTTCGTGCGCGTCCGATGGAGCGCATCTTCCAGCCGTTGCGCCAAATGGGCGTGGGGATCGAGTCCGATAACGGACGCGCTCCCGCCCGATTCCTGCCGCGTTCGCGCGAGTGTCCGTTACGCCCGATCCATACGACGTTACCTGTCGCGAGCGCACAGGTTAAGTCGTGCCTGACAATTGCCGCGCTCTATGCGGACGGGGAGAGCGTCATTGACGAACCCGGTCCTTCGCGTGACCACACGGAACGGATGTTGCGCTCGATGGGTGCACAGGTCATTTCCTGTGCTGGGAACCGAGTGCAGATCGTGGGCAGTCGTGCGCCCCTCCACCCGTTGCGGATTGATCTGCCGGGCGACATTTCCTCCGCCGCCTTTCTGCTGACGGCGGCAGCTCTGGTTCCGGGGTCCTTCATCCGGATTCCCTCGGTGGGCGTGAATCCGACGCGAACGGGTTTTCTGGACGCATTGCGTTCGATGGGCGGCAGCTTCTCGGTCGAGAACGAACGCGAGGTCTGTGGCGAGCCGGTGGGCGATATCCGCCTGACCGCATCGCCGTTGTCCGCAACGGAAGTTTCGGGCGATCTGGTTGTCCGCATGATCGACGAATTCCCCGTTTTCGCCGCGCTTGCTTGCGGCGCGAACGGCGTGACTCGCGTGCGTGGCGCGAAGGAGTTGCGTTACAAGGAGAGCGATCGGATTGCGATTCTGTGCGAGGAACTGAAGCGCATTGGCGTGACGGTGAAGGAGTTTGAGGACGGCTTTGACCTCGTCGGCGGAACATGTCGGGGCGGTGAGGTCGATGCACACGGCGATCACCGGATTGCCATGTCGCTCGCCCTGCTGGGGTTGATTTCACCGGAACCCGTCGTTGTCCGTCATGCGGAAATCCTCAACGAGTCCTTCCCCGAATTTTTAACCGATTTGCAACAGATTGGAGGTGAGGTATGTCTCTCTGCGTAACACCTCTGCCACCCGATTGCCAGAAGGAACTGAAGCGGATTCTGCAGCGGATTTCCGATGCGGATTTGGATGCCGCCATCCGTACCGAACCCGCCTTCCGCACGGGGGGATTCCGTCCCGGTGCGAAGCGGTCGGTCTTGCTTCCCCGCTTGGAACAGATCGTCTGCGGCGGTGCCGTTATCTCCGATTCGTTGCGTCAGACCATTGCCAAACGGTCGCGCGCCTGTACGCTGACGGGGCGGTTGGAGGAAAGCACGCTGGTTGATCTCCGTCATGCCTTCGCCACTTTGCTGGGAACGCCCGTCTTTCTCGTTTCCTGTCTGCTTGATGGTCGACGCGGTGTGCGCGAGAATGCGGAACAGTGGCTACAGAATCCGCTCACCTCATTCTCTCCCTGCGACGCGAAACAGGCGGTCGATCAACTCCGTTCCGTTTTCGGTGAGTTGCAGGAGCTGATGGGTGTCACGTCTGCCCCTGCGGAGGGGGGGGGCGCCCCCATGACGGTCGAGAAATGGCAGGAACAGCGGGAACGCCTGGAGTTGAAGATCAAGGAACTGCAGAACGAGAACCGTAGGTTGCGCGGTGTCGAAACGCAGGCGGAGCAGACCCGGAAAAAACTCGGCGATACGGAAATCGAGCTGGCGAAACAGAAGGAGATCGCCGCTCTTCGTGAGACCGAATTGAAGTCGAAACGGGAAGAGGCGGAATCGTATCGCGTGGAACTGCATCGGGAAATCGTGCACCGCGAACAGCGCGTACTTGCCGATGTGGATCGGAGGATGGCACAGGAGTTCTTCGGCTGGCTTTCCGCTGCGCGCGAGGTGGAGCAGACTGTTCGCGACGAAAGCGTCTGCGACTTGCTGGCGCGCACCGATGCGGCGTTGGCGAAACAGGCGGAGATCGACCGTAACGCGGGGAATCGCGTGACGTTGCGGAAACGGTTGGAAGAGGTGACCGCGAAGCTGAAAGAGGTGGAGGACACGCTTGCGAACGCCATCCGTCAGTCGCCGGCGCTGAAGGAGATCGAAGGGGAGTTGCGGAAGGAGGAGGAACGCCTCGCGACAATCCTCTATCCGGGAGAGCATGCGCCGCTGTTGGAGGAGCGCATCATCGACCGCATTCATGCGGCGAAGGAAAACGGAATCGAATGGGAATCGTTGCGTCGTTTGTCGGATTCGCTCGAATCCTTCCAGCTTGTCGGAAAGGAGTCGCTGGAACGGATACGTCGGGAGTACGAAAAACGAAAGGCGGCCTTCCACGCGATCGGCGTTCCCGAGACTGCTCCGCGCCGCAAGACCACGCTGGAAAAGGCGCTGTGCGGCGAGATTCCCGCCATCCTGATGCTGGATGGACACAATGTCCTGTTGACGCTCGCGGTTCGGTACAACCCGAAACGCGGTCAGTCGATGAGTAACACGCAGCGGAGAGGGCTTCTGATTCGCGACGTAGAGCAGTTGATTTCCATGACGCCCACCCTGCGGTCGTGGATCGTTTTTGACGGAGCGGACGCGGCGGAATCTACAGTCGGCGACAATTTGCGCGTCCTTTATTCAGGTGGATTGGGTGAACATCGGGCGGATCGTGTCTTGGTGGATACGATTCGTTTCTTCCGGACGGACGAGCCGGAACTGGTTGTTCTACTCGTGAGCGACGACAAGGATCTCTGCGCCCAAGTGCAGAAACTCGGGGCGGAAACCGTCGGTGTGGTGGAATTTGGAGATTATCTGCCTTCGACACTTTGACGGCTGGAAACGGAAAGGAGACATGGGATGAAACGGATATTGGTTACGGGCGGTGCCGGGTTTATCGGCTCTGCGCTGGTGCGCTACTTGGTTCGGAATAAACTTGCCGAGGTGTTGAATTATGACAAGATCACCTACGCGGGCAACTCCTCTTCGCTGAAAGAGGTCGATTCGGATCCCCTTTATCATTTTGCGTATGGCGACATCTGCGATCTGCAGGCGGTGGAAAAGGCGTTCCGTACCTTCAAGCCCGATTCCATTCTGCATCTGGCTGCGGAGTCCCACGTCGATCGTTCCATTGACAGTCCCGCCGAATTCGTTCGTACCAACGTGCTTGGAACGGCGACGCTGTTGCAGGTCGCACTCGACTACTGGAAACGGCTCCCGCCTGACAAGCAGGAGACCTTCCGCTTCCAGCACATCTCGACCGATGAGGTGTACGGTGCGCTGGGCGAAGAAGGTTTCTTTACGGAGAAGACCCCTTACGCGCCGCATTCCCCATACTCCGCGAGCAAGGCCTCGTCCGATCATTTCGTGCGTGCGTGGCACGACACCTTCGGACTACCGACTTTGATTACGAATTGCTCGAACAACTACGGCCCTTACCATTTCCCCGAAAAGCTCATCCCGTTGACCATCCTAAATGCGCTGGATCACAAGGCACTGCCCGTTTACGGGAAAGGCGCGAACGTGCGCGACTGGCTCTACGTCTATGACCATGTCACCGCCCTGTGTCTGGTGAACGAGAAGGGGAGACCCGGCGAGACCTACAACATCGGCGGGCACAACGAACGCACGAACCTGCAAGTGGTGCAGTCGATCTGCCGTATCCTCGACGAGCTGGCGCCGTGGGAGAAGCCCTACGAATCGCTCATTACGTTTGTCACGGATCGTCCGGGACACGATCTCCGCTACGCGATCGATCCGACCAAGATTGAGACGGAGCTGGGATGGAAACCAAGCGAAAACTTCGACACCGGCCTGGCTCGCACTGTCCGCTGGTATCTTGACAACGAGTGGTGGTGGCGCCCCATCCGCGAGAAAAAGTACGCTGGCCGTCGCCTCGGCAGTTTGTAGCAGTTAGGTGGAACCCGCGCAAGAATGCGCGGGCGCGGAACAAGGTGCGGCATCCAAACGGCCCCCCCGCTTTTCAGCCTCTCAGCTTCCCCGCCTCTCAGCTGGCGGCGTAGCCGCCTGTCACGGCATAGCCGCCCCCACATACAATGAAAGCGCACCGTAGGTCCAGTTGGGTTTGGGCATTCCGGGAAAGTTGATACGATCCATCGTGAGCAGCAGGTATCGGTGCGGAGAGCCTTCGGGCAATTCGATGAACGCAGGCCAGCCGCGTCCATGCGGCCATCCCTTCGCTTCGCCCCACGGGGTGGGTGAGAGTTTCATCGTGCCCAGTTTCGCCAAATCGGGATAGGCGTACACGTAGTAGGCGCGGTCAACGCTGCCGGAAAGACAGTAGGGGATACCGTTCATCCGGGCGATGGTCGTGCCGGTGGAATCCTCCGTCACGGGACCCGCAATCGGCGTGAATCCACCATCCCACCGGTCGCTCTCCAGCATTCGCGCCCGAATTCCCTTCTTGGTGAATTCCGAAAGGAAGAGCCGCCACTTCTTCGCGTTTGCATCCCAGAATCCGCAGGGATCTTCGTTCATGCCGGCAAGACCGAGATTCTTCGCCTTCATCACATGGAATCCTTGTAGCGGGCATTCCTTTGACCAGATGGCGTTGATGCCACCTTGGGCGCGACCGCCCGTGTTGTCCTGACCGGTCGAGAAGTTGCTCGACCATCCGCGCCACTCACCGCTCTCTTCATCGAAGAAAAGGTGTGAGGCAAGGTCGTTGCGCAGCATTCCGTCACCATAATCGAAAAGGATCAGTCCCTCGTAGCGGACGCCCGCTTCCGGATGCGCGGGATCGAGGCTGCCGACACCGAGTGCGGAATTGAAGAAGCGTGCCGAGAATGTGAAGAAGAGACGCCCGTTCGAGATGTACGGCGTGAGACCACGTGAGCGTGTCACAAACCGCACATCCGCTTGTCCAACGCCAGCCGACATCGTGGCGGTGACTCTTCCCGCCCCTCCCGAAGGACGTACCGCAAGGGTGGAAATGTACTCCTTGCGGCACGGATTGAATTCTGCCGGGAGCGAGCCGATGTAGCTCACGCGCGTTTTGCCGTCACGGGTTGTGAAGACCGCCGGTTTGAGGCGACCGGAAAGCGCGAGATGCATCACATACGGGGGTGTGACATTCGTCGGTGCATCGAAACGTGCGAGCACGTTTCCACTCGCATCTTCCACGCGTAGTTCTGCGGGCAACGATTTCACCTCCGCTGCGTAGTGGGCTGCGGGAAGGAAGGAGATTCCAGCGGGAAACGGCAGTTCCCCGTCAAGCACCATCCTGCCCGTCCAGACACGCTGGAACTCCAAATCCTGCGGAGCTGCCGCCGCGTACAGCGTTCCAGCACAACACGCCAAAATCAACCACAAACTTCTCACCATAACCACTTCCCCTTTCATCGCTTCATCACGCGAAACAAAATCATCATACCACGAAAACCCGTTGGGTGGAAGCGGGTAGGTGAGGTTTTAAGTAGGAGCTTTTAGCTACTAGCTGTTAGCTTTTAGGTCCGCGCAAGAATGCGCGGGCGAGGAACAAGATGCGACAAGAGGGACACGCTTGTTGCGACTGATCATGAAGCACTAGTGCCGTCTTTTCGGGGCCGCATCCGCATGGATGATGAATCCGGCGGTGACGTCCACATCCAGACGGAAGTTCGGTGGAATCGCGTTGTAGCTGTCGGCTAGGCGATTGGGATGATCAAGTTCGTTCAGGATCCCGTCGCTTACTGTAGGGTCATACGTTGCCCAGTCCGTCAGCGACATTTGGTTGAGTGACGCCTGAGAGATGTGCATCTCCATCTCGTACTTGCAGACAATCTTCTGTCCCATCTCCGTCTGCTGTTGCACGCCGTTTTCGTCATCGTACATCATGAACAGGGTAGGGAAGTCGCCCCGGTAGTGGATCGTGAAACCTTCGAGAGGCGAACCGGAAATGTCGAAGGATCGTACGGGCTGGGGCGCATCGGTACGTGCGTCCGTCGCACAGCTGAATGCTGCGGTGCTGCCAGTGCGGGAGAGGGCTGTTGGAATACCCTTTTCCACAGCCTTCTCCGTCTCTTGCGAGAGGAGTGCCATGAATGCATTCGCTTTAGCCTTCTCTGCGGGAAGAAGCGTATCGTATGTCGCCTGATCGTTGCCGGTGACGAGACGTGCGAACTGGTCGCGAGCAACTGCGGGGTCATTGGAGACTTGCGTACCGTCTGGCAAGGTGACAACAGTATTACGCTTGATGTCCTTGTCGAAGATGACCTCGTTCACGCCTGTTGCCAGTTTCTTCATTTCGGCGGCGAAGGTGCAGGTGACCATCGACTTCGCTGCCGCGTCAATCTTGTCATGCATCGCGGCCGCCGGGAAATTGAAACGACCGAAGTGGTGCGGTCTCAAGAGCGCGGTCTTGATGGGTTCCGATGCACTGCCGGAGAAGGCGTGTTCGGGAGTGAACGCGCAACGCGCGAGCGGAGAGTAGTCATAGACTTTCGCAACCGCATCATAACCACCTGGATAGCCCGTCGGCTTGCCAGCGCGCTGCTGGAGATATTCGACGGTGTAGGAGACCGCGTTGAAGTCGCCGATAGCTCTACCGCTGCTGGTCTGGCTCGAAATATAAGCGCAGGCATCAATTCCCACCTCCGACTCAAGAAGATGCAGTAGGTTGTCTTGGGCGGCAGCAGGCAGTTCGGCGATGGCGCGCTTGATTACGAACTCTTGCGTGGGGGCGATTTCGTCGCCACCGTTGAGCGGCTCGACACCTTCGGGATACTGGATCATGACGGTGCGGATGGTTTCGGCGAAACGGTGGATAGCTCGAATGATTTCGCTGGCTGTGGATGTCGGCTTAAGCGTAGCGAGAGCCTTGGTGGGGAGGCTTTGCGAGAAGGTATCGAGGGTGTCGATCACATCTGGGTGCACGGGCTTGCCGAGCGATATGAGGAAAGCTACGCCGAGCTTCTTGACTTCGGCGGGATTCGCACTCCGCTGCGCACGGGCATCGATGCGTTCCAAATCGGTACGGAATGTGTCGATACGTTGTTGTATCTTCTGATCAGTGGCAAGTGTGGCACCTAGGCCAATCATGGTGCGGTCAAGCGTGGAGAGGACGATTTCCCGCAGATCGGGATTGTCTCCGGCGTACGTAAGCGCGGCGTGGATACGCGCGAGCGCTTCCTGCGTACGTCCGGCTACGTCGATCGCGGTGTAGCTTCCGGCGGTTGAAAGCCCCTTGAGGACATGGATGGAGGCAACCTTGATGACTTTCTCCTCGTATCCTGCCGCCCACGGCGGCATCGTGGATGCTAGGCGTAATTTCACGCGATTTTCCACAGACGCTTGTGTATTCTGCATCAGGTTGTCAAGGGACTGAACGATACTCTTGATTTGGGTCGCGCCGATCGCGCGATCGGTGCGCACCTGGGAGAGGAGACGTGCCGCCTCAGCCTGAACCTCTGGTGCCGCAAAGCTTGGGTCGTTTAAGATCGCATGGTGGATGACAGTTAGCGTCTCAGCATTCTTTTGGCGCGCGTTGCCGATGTTGAAGAAGCTCCTGAACCGCTGGAGCTTGGATCCCTCAATACCAGTTCGTTGCTGGTCGAGCATGATGCTTTCTGTACCAGTGTAATTGCGTATCGAATTGATTGACAGTGCCATTAGTTTGCTCCATGAAAGTGGTTGTTGTTCCGTAACAACTAGCTTACACACGGACACGGAAAAGGTTACAACCTCATCCGCGTCACGCCTAACCTTACCACGCCCAGCATTCTATCAATAATCCATCTTTCGAGTCCACCTTATTTTTCCGCACGGGTTCGTATGGGGCGCATCTGAGTATTTCACCGTTGTCTTTTGAAAATGAAAACACCAGAAACAACAACTTCGCTACGCGAAGTAGTGACGAGTGACGAGAGACGGTAGTTTCCCAAGTTATTCCACATGAATATTCCCGCGCAGGGCGCGGGCGAGGCACTTGTCTTTAGAGCGCGGGCTAACTCGCCCGCGTAGCACACTGGAATGTTCACGGGGATAACTTTCGACAAGCCCCGAAGGGGCGAAGGTACACAGACGGGGGCAAGCGTAGCGCCGCCCCCGGAATCAAGTAAAGGCACGTTAGCCCTGAAAGGGCGACGGAAAGCGACGCGGCATGGCGAGTGGCGTTAGATTGTTCTGCCGCCCCTTCAGGGCTTGGTGGATACTGTCTGTACCACCGGGGGTTACGCTTCGCTCACCCCCGTCTGTATAGGTGACGCCCTTTCAGGGCTTTTCGTCACTGCGCGAAACGACTCAGCTTAACACGCTTATCCAGCAGGGCGGCTTCGCCGCCTGTCTCCAAGTTGTTCTGCTTGTTTCCAAAATCCTCTCGTGCGCGCGGTATAGAATAAGGTGCCGCAAAAGGGGAAACAAGCGTCCCCCTTCCACGGGTGCGTTTCTAACAGCTGAAAGCTAATAGCTACTAGCTCCCCACAGACTTCTTTCTTGACTTTTTTGTCATCCTGTCGCAAGCTAGTGCTTTCAGATTGAAGGGAGAGCGTAATTGCTATGGTTGAATCATTTTTGAATTTGCCCTTGGCGGGGCTTTGGAAGGGATTTCTTGACTCTAACTTGGTCGGTATCGTCATCGTGGTGATCCAGGTGGCGTTATCGGTGGTGGCAGGTGCGATCATCATCGGGAAGTTCAAGGAACTGAATACGGTGGGGCGCGGCAATAAACGGTTCATGCGCGAATTCACGAACGGGCGCGATGTGCTGGAGTATTATCTGAACCGTAAAACGCAGCGTCAGAGCGTGTCGCTGGAATTGATGTACGTCAAAACCTGCGAGCGTATGGTCAAGCTCATCGACCCGCTGACGCGTAGCCGGGCAATCAAGGACGCGGATGCGCGCGATGCCGTAGCGTTGACAGGAAAGGAGATTGCGCTGCTTCGCGGCAACTGCGAGCATATCGCTGAGGACGAGGAGATTCGCCTCGACAAGGGAATGACCATGCTCGCCTTCATCGTGACCACGGCTCCGATGCTTGGTCTGCTCGGTACCGTGTGGGGCGTATTGGATGCCTTCGATCTGATGGGTGGGAAGGGGACGGTCTTGCTGTCGGAGATCGCGCCTGCGATTTCCTCTGCGTTGGTGACGACGGTGGTCGGTCTGATGGTCGCGATTCCCGCATCCGGCGGTTACAACTGGCTTTCAGGTAAGATGCGCGAGATTACGTCGGACATGGACGGGTTCATCGACGAACTGCTGGGCAGGATCGCCCGCGAGTACCAGGGGAGGGATGACTGATGTCTCGCAGAAGACGGGAGAAGCGGCGCTTTTGTGAGATCAACATGACGCCGTTGATGGATATGACCTTCCTGTTGCTGATCACTTTCATCATTACGATGCCGGCGATGGAGCAGGGGATCTCGATTAAATTGCCGCAGGGGAACTCGGACATTCTTCCGAATAAGAAGTCGAATGTCGTTACCCTAGACTCGGAAGGCAACATGTTCCTGAACAATCGCCCCCTGACGATCGATGCGTTGGAGAAAGAACTGGGGACGATGGCTGCGGAAGATCCGAACACGGCGGTGCTGGTGCGCGCCGATGAACGTCTTGACTATGGAAAGGTGATGCGCGTGATGAAGATCCTCTACAAGGTGAAAATTACGCGCATGGCGTTGGTGACGCTGGCGGAATAAACACGATGAGGGACACCCCGTACAGTCTTCATTCTCCTGCGATGCGAGCCTCGCTGATTTTCCATTGCGCGGTCGTTCTCATGTTGATTGGATACACGTATTACAATCAGTTTTTCCGTAAACATCCGCCGCCTGAACCGCTCGATTTCACAATCGTGCTGCCGCCTGCGGATCCGCAGACAGAGGATGACACGCCGGAGGAGAAACCGGAAGAGATCGTGGAGACGCCGGTGAAGGATGCGATTCAGATCGAAAAGCCGAAACCGAAGCCGCCGGAAAAGCCGAAGCCGAAACCGGTTGAAAAACCGAAACCGAAGCCCAAACCCGTGGAGAAACCAAAACCCAAACCGAAGCCGCCGGAGAAAAAACCGTTCCAGAAAGGGAAGCGAGTCGAAGCCCCCCAGAAGCCGAAGGTCGATTTCAGCAAGTTCAAGCGCGTGACTACGATGGAGTCGAAGGAGAAACCGTTGAGCGCGGCGGAGATTCGCAAGGCTCTTCAGGCGGGTGCGCGTATCGGTACGCGTAACCAGATTCCCGAGACGGAAATGGGGCGTTGCGTTGGGTTGGTTCGCAATGCGCTCTATGAGGCATGGGAGCAGCCCTCCGTCTCCGATGCGGGACGACAGCCCGCGCATTTGGAGATCCGTCTGGATCTGTCGGGACGGATCACCAGCTATCGGATCGTGCAGTCTTCCGGTAACGCCTTCTTCGACCAGAGCGTGCTGAAGGCAGCGTTGAACACGGAACCGATTCGTGGACTTTCCACCGAGTTCTTGAAACAGTTCGAGCGCTTGACGGTCGAGTTCAAGTTACAAGAGTGATTTCTTCACAAACAAGAAAGGGTAAGCGAAATGAAAAAGGTTGGATTTCTCTCTCTCGTCTCCGCGTTGTGCCTGAGTGCCTTCGCGCAAAATTCCGTGACACCGGTTCCGCAGTCGGCTGACGCGAACAGCTGGTGGCAGAAACGGTTCGCGCAGAAGCACGAGTTGATCAAGGCCGGTGGCTCCAAGGTCGTGTTCATCGGCGACTCCATCACGCACTTCTGGGAAGGCAACGGCAAGGCGCAGTGGGAAAAGTATTTTGCGGGCGAACCGTACCATGCCTTGAATCTGGGGTATAGCGCGGACCGCACGGAACATGTGCTGTGGCGCTTGGATCACGGCGAGTTGGACGGTTACTCGCCCGAGGTGATCATCCTGATGATCGGCACGAACAACACGGGACATCACAAGGTCGATGACGAACCGCCGATGGACACCGTGATCGGAATCAAGGCGGTGCTGGACAAGATTCGCCAGAAGGCGCCGAAGGCTCGGATTATCCTCCACCCGATTTTCCCGCGCGGGGAGAAACCGGATGACGGCTTCCGTGTCCGCAACGAGATTGTGAACAAGGAAATCCGCAAGTTCGCCGATGACCGTGCGATCATTTGGTGCGACTTCAACGACCAGCTGCTGACTACCGACGGTATTCTGACTGTCGAGATGATGAAGGATCGTCTGCATCCCGGTCCGGTCGGATACGAGATTTGGGCAAAGAGCGTGATACCTGTGATCAACCGTTGCCTGACGGAGAAGCTGGATCCCGTTGCCGCCACGCCCGCACCCGCAATGGGCTGGCTCGGTCGCATGGGGGAAAAGCGTCGGCAGGTTCTCGCCAAGGCTGACCGTACCTTCGACGTGGTGGCGATCGGCGACTCGATTACTCACGGCTGGGACAGCCGTGACAAGGCTCCCGTGATCCAAAAGTACTTCAGCCAATACTCCTTCCTGAACCTCGGCAATTCCGGTGAACGGACGCAGCACGTGTTGTGGCGCGTACAGAACGGTGCGCTCGCAGGCTTCAAAGCCAAATGCATTCCGCTGAGGATCGGCACGAACAACTGCCGCTCCGACAAGCCGGAAGAGGTTGCGCTCGGTATCCGTAAGATTCTCGATGCCATTCGCGAGAAACAGCCTGATGCCGTGATTCTGCTGAACCCGATCTTCCCGCGTGGCGCGAAGCCGGACGATCCGTTGCGCGTCGCAAATGAGAAGGTGAACGCGATTATCAAGGGCTACGCCGACGGACAGAAAATTCTGTGGGTCGATTTCAACAAGGATTTCCTCCAGGAGGACGGTACGCTGACGCGGGACATCATGCCAGACCTTCTGCATCCCTGCCCCAAAGGTAGCGAGATTTGGGCAAAGGCGATGCTACCGTACTTCCAGAAGGTGATCGGTAAGTAGGCAAAGGTGACGGCGTATGGTGAATTTGGCGATACGCAATGTTCGGCTGGTCGATCCAGTCAGCGGGCGCGACGAGGTTACGGACTTCGTTGTCCGCGACGGCGTGATTCAGTCTCCGGGTACCGATGGCGCGGGACTGGAGTCGCGGGACGGCGAGGGTTGCGTAGTTGCACCGGGATTGTGGGATGTCCACGTGCATTTTCGCGATCCGGGAAATCCGGCTGCGGAGACGACGCAGACCGGTGCGGTAGCTGCCGCCGCTGGCGGTTTTACACATGTGGTTACGATGCCGAACACCTCGCCCGCTTGCGATAACGCGGAACAGATTCGCGCTCAGCTCGATCCCTCGCTTCCGGTTCGAATTCTTCCCTCTGCCTCTGTCACGAGGGGGCGTGCAGGGGGAGAACTGGCAGATCTCGCGTTGCTTTCAGCGGCGGGGGTCTCCTCGTTTACCGATGACGGTAACATGGTTGTCTCCGACGAACTGATGTTTCGTGCGATGACCTTTGCGCAGTCGGTCGGTAAGCCCGTGATGGATCACGCGGTCGTACCGTCGATTGCGCAGGGCGGCGTGATTCGCGACTGTCCGTTGGCGCGGGATCACGGATGGCGAATCTTTCCGCCGGAAGCCGAAGTGGAAGCGGCGAAACGCGACATCCGTCTTTGTGAGCAGACTGGTTGCCGTACGGACATCCAGCACATCTCATGCGGCGAGACGGTGCGCCTGATTCGCGAAGCCCGTGCGCGTGGTATTCCCGTGACGGGCGAGGCAACGCCGCACCATCTCTCGATTGCCGTCGAGGATATTCCGGACGATGACGCCGGCTACAAGATGAATCCGCCGTTGGGAACACGCGAGGATGTCGCAGTGATTCGCCAAGGCGCGTTGGACGGCACGTTGTCACTTTTCGCTACCGATCACGCGCCGCACACGGCGGAATCGAAAGCCGCCGGTTTTGCGAGTGCGCCTTTCGGGATTATCGGACTCGAAACGGCACTGGGCGTGACGTGGCGCGTGATGGTGGATGGAATGCGGATGTCCCTGCTGGACTTTTTCAACAGATGGGTGGTCGGTCCTGCGCAATTGTTGGGCGTGGCACCGATGGGACTGAATGCGGGAAGGTTGGCTGATTTCGTACTGATTGACACGCAGAATCCGTGGACGGTTGATCCGTCGCGTTTCCGGTCGAAATCGCGGAATCAGCCGTACACGGGATGGACGTTGCCCGTTCGACCGTTGCTGACGGTTTGCGAGGGACGCGAGACATTTCGCGAAAGAACAGGAGAGGGAAGATGAACTGGGAAATTTTCAACGAGGCGGCGAATTCTCTGCCAAAGGTCTTTTGGGAAAATCCGGTGGACTGCGGGTTGATTCTCGGATCGGGATGGGGGAGCGTTCTGACATGCGACGAGGTGCTGGCCTCTGTCGCGTATGATCGGATTCCGGGACTCGGACAGACTTCCGTTATTGGACACGCGGGGGAACTGCGCCTGTACCTCCGTCACGGCTTGCGGATTGCCGCGTTTATGGGACGGCGGCACTACTACGAGGGAGCGGGGATGGAACCCGTCGTGATGCCGGTCGAACTGTTGCGTCGCATGAACGGACATCGTCTATTGGTGACGAACGCTTCGGGCGGTATCAATCCGAAATTCAAGGCAGGCGATCTGATGGTGATTACCGATCACCTGAACACGGTCGGAATCAACCCGCTGATCGGCCCTGTGAATCCGAATTGGGGTGTCCGCTTTCCGGATCTCAGCCACGTGTACGATCCGACGCTGAGTAACGAGTTGCACGCGGCTGCGGCGGAGATCGGCGTCTCCCTTTGGGATGGGGTTTATGCATTCACCGCCGGACCGGTTTTTGAGACTCCAGCTGAAGTCCGCGCGTATGCGGGTATGGGAGCGGATGCGGTCGGCATGTCCACTGTCCCGGAATGTACATTGGCCTGTGCCATCGGTATCCCGACCGCCGGTCTCAGTTGCATCGCCAATCCGGCGGCTGGAATCAAATCCGAAGCCTTGAACCATCAGGAAGTGCTGGACGCAACGCAGAAAGCGACGCCCCGCATGGCAATCCTCATCGACGCTTTTCTGGCGCGTTTCGCGCCAGCGAGGTAGTTGGACGGTGGCGGCATCCGCGCCGTTCCCAGCGCGGCGCAGAACAAGGTGTGCGTCTTCGGTTCAGCGTGCGGGTATTTTTTGCCCTGACATTCCGTCGGTTGTGCAACAAGCTGAAAGCTAAAAGCTTGATTGTGGCTTGTCGGGTACGGTATAATGGTTTCGTTTCCCGTTACGGTTATGTAAGGAGGGAAAGGGTTTTTACGAATTACGGAGGATTGACAAATGGCTCAAAGCAGACGTGATTTTCTAAAGGGAACTGCGTGGATGGGTGTTGCCGCGATGGCGGCAGGTTCATTTGCGCAGGGAGGAGTTGCCGCCGCGACCGGTGCGCCGATGCATGGGTTTACCGTCCCGCCAATGAAGACGATCCGAATCGGCTTTATCGGAATCGGCGGACGTGGCTTGCCTGCGGTTCAGCGCATCTCGCAGATTCCCGGTTGCGAGGTCTCGGCAATCTGCGACATCAACCCCGCACGGCTGGAACTGGCGCGGAACTGGCTGAAGGAACAGGGAAAGCCTCCCGCCAAGGAGTACGGTAAGACGGAAGATGACTGGAAGCGCATGTGTGATACGCAGGATTTCGATGTCGTCTATTCGGCGACGCCGCGTCCGCTCCACTGTCCGATCAACGTTTATGCGATGGATCACGGCAAGCATGTCATGCAGGAGGTCCCTGGTGTCTTTAATCTGGACGAGTGCTGGCAGACGGTCGAAGCGGCGGAACGGAATCGTCGTCA
Organism: Kiritimatiellia bacterium; assembly: GCA_017544725.1. Taxonomy (GTDB): domain Bacteria; phylum Verrucomicrobiota; class Kiritimatiellia; order RFP12; family UBA1067; genus RGIG8368. Next base: position 6,862 of record JAFYDR010000338.1, on the reverse strand, counting down.
CTGCATGATGCTGGAGAACTGTGCGTACGGTGAGTACGAGATGCTGGCGTTCAATCTGGTGAAGAAGGGAATGCTCGGCGAGATCATCCAGTCAGAGGTCGGTTACTCGCATGACCAGCGCAGTTTGCAGTACAATCCACATGACGGCGTTTTTTGGCGGATCGAGCGTCACAAGACACACCACGGGAATTACTATCCGACGCACGGACTGGTTCCCGCCGGCAAGTGCATGGACATCAACCGGGGTGATCGTTTCGACTATCTCGTTTCGATGGAGACGAAGAGCGCATCCTTCGAACTGTTCGGCAAGGAGAACTTCCCGGAGTCGGACTGGCGTCATTCGGCGAAGATGGTGCGTGGGGACGTCAATGTCAGCCTGATTCGTACGGTTGGCGGTCGCACGATCCAGCTCACGCACAATGTCTGTACGCCGCGTCCGTATTCTCGCGGCGACCTGCTGATGGGTACGCGTGGCATCTTCCGCGCCTATCCCGAATACCGCGTCACATTCGAGACGAAAGTGGGCGACGGAACCGCGCACGACTATTTCCCAGCGGAAAAGGCGGAGCAGATTCGCGAGGAGTACAAGCACCCCTTCTGGAAGGTTGCGGGCGAGATCGCGAAGAAGGTGGGCGGTCACGGCGGAATGGACTTCATCATGGATCTGCGCTGGGCGTACTGTCTGCAGAACGGGCTTCCGCTCGATACGGATGTCTATGATCTCGCAACCTACAGCTCGATTGTGGAGTTGTCCGAAAAGTCGGTGAATTCTCGCTCGGCGGCGATCGACTTCCCCGACTACACGCGCGGTGGATGGAAGACGGCAAAGCCGTTCACGGTCGATGAGATCGACATCGGGAAGTTCCGCTTCGACCAGATCGCGAAGAGCAAGGACGCGCAGTCGGTGTAGGCTGTGTCGGATGCCACGTATGAAAAACAAACGGATTTGTTCGCGTGAAGGCCGTTCAGCCTGAGCAAATCCGTTTGTTTATCACACCAAGGTTTGCAAGAATGGAGAGGGTACCGATATGATACGTGTGATCGTAGTGGAAGACGAAGGACTACTGCGCAAGGGAATTCAGGAAATGATCGACAGCGATTCCTCCTGCACGTGTGTCGGTACGTTCGGAACGGGCGAGGAGGCGGTCGAAAAGGCTGCAGAACTCCAGCCGAACGTTGCGGTGATGGACATCAATCTGCCGGGCATGGACGGAATCGAATGCGTGCACCGCCTCTCCGAAAAACTGCCGGATCTCCAGATCGTCATGTTGACGGTCTATCAGGATACGGACAACCTCTTCCGCGCATTGGCCGCCGGTGCGCACGGCTATCTCGTCAAACCCGCACGAGCGCGTGACCTGTTGGCGGCGATTCGCGACATTCACCAAGGAGGTGCGCCGATGACCAGTGCGTTGGCGCGGAAGGTGGTGGATGCCTTCCGTTCCGGAACCTCTCTGGCATCGTCCGCCCAACGGTCAGTCGCGGAAGGTGGCAGGCTCGACGAGTCGGACGAGTTGGCTCCTCGCGAGAAGGAGGTTCTCGATCTCCTTGCGCAGGGCTATTCGTACAAGGAGATTGCCGATCGTTTGAACATCGGTTACGCGACCGTCCATACCTACGTGTTGCGCATCTACAAGAAGCTCCACGTACGCTCAAAGAACGCGGCGGTGGCTCGCTGGCTGGGGTACAAGGCAAAGTAGTCCGCCGTCCGCGTTACGAAAACGTTTATGGGAATAACTTGGAAAAGTACCGTCACTCGTCACTCTTCACTCGTCATTGCCGCGTCTAGCGGCTTCGCGAAGCGAAGTTATAAGCAAGGGGAGAACACGATGAATCTGGATCGACGCGACTTTTTACGATTGGCTCATGCGGGAATGTTCGCACTGCCTGTTCTGTCGATGGCGCAGGAAGCAAAGCCCGCCGACCCGCAAATCAAGCTGGGATTGGTCGGTTGCGGTGGTCGCGGAACATGGATCAGCAATCTCTTCAAGGCACATGGCGGTTTCGTCTTTTCGGCGGTCGCGGATTACTTTCCCGATCGTGCGGCGAGGGCGGGGAATGCGCTGGGCGTTCCCGAATCCTGCCGCTTTTCCGGACTGGACAGCGGAAAGCGCTTGATGGATTCGGGTGTCGATGCCGTCGTGTTGCAGGTGCCGCCTTACTTCTTCCCAGACCTCGCCGAGAACGCGTTGGATCGTGGACTCCATATCTACATGGCGAAGCCCGTCGCGATTGATATCTACGGTACGCTTCAAATTCAGCGTTTGAAAGCGCGTGCGACAGCGGAGAAAAAAGTTTTTTTGGCGGACTATCAGTTGCCGCGCGATCCCGTGAACCAAGAGGTTGCCAAGCGGATTCAGGCAGGGGCGTTGGGAAAAATCCAGATGATCTTCTCCTCCGGCTGGGCTGGCGGGAACGGTTATCAGGATCCTCCGAAGGAAAAAGGCGCAGCCTCCCGTCTCAAGGATTTGGTCTGGTGTAACGACGTGTCGCTCGGCGGTGATTATATCGTTCACTACGATGTCCATATTCTCGATGCTGTGGTGTGGGCGATGGGCAAGCGTCCCGTCAGCGCGATGGGCGCGTCTGCCGCGTTCCGCCCTTCTGTACACGGCGATGCCAAGGACTCCGCCACGGTGATTTACCAGTTTGAGGATGGTACCCTGTGGTGCCATCAGGGCATTCTGGGATCGTACCACGACTGGATTAAGGCAGGACGTCTGACCGCCTCCTTCCAAGGAACGCAAGCATCGGGATGCCTCTCCTACGCCGGCAAATCCTACGTGCGCGGCGGCACACGGCATTTCCCCGGGGGTGTACCGAATCCAGAGGCGAGCGTCCGCAAGAACATCGATGATTTCTACCAGAACATCGTGGGTGGCGATTTTTCCAACGAGATTCTCTCCCGCGTGATCGAGAGCAATTTCACGGCAGTGTTGGGACGCGAAGCTGCCGCCCGCCGACGCGAGACAACGCTAGACGAACTCATCCGCGAGAATAAGAGGCTCACGCCCGGTAGCTTTTAGCTTCTAGCTTTCAGCTGTTAGCTAGTAGCTTCGAAGGCGGCAAAGCCGCCAGCTGAGAAGCGAGCCGCCGGAGGCGGCAATGAAAAATGAAGAGATAAAAATGAAGAAATGACGAATGACAAGCAGCGAAGCCGCCAGCTGAGAAGCGGGGAAGCTGAGAGGCTGAGAAGAAGGCAGTAGGGAGTAGGCAGTAGCGGCGACGGATGTATTGTGCCAGTCTCGCCACTCCAATGCTGCGTGTCGCGTGTCGTTTGTCGCATGTCATCGGTAGCTATCGAATGCAATCGAAAGTTATTCCCGTGAGTATTCCTGCGCGCGGCGAGGGTGGGGTACTTGCCTACTGTCTACTTCCTACTGACACTGTTTTATCTTCAATCTTCTCTCTTCATTACGAGTGAGCAGATTTTACCTATTTTTTTGCAGATTTTACCAGCGGGAAAATTCAAAATATGTTATAGTAGTATTACTTTGATTCACGAAATGGTGGAAAGGAGTCTGAAAATGAAGGGTTGTGTTTGGAATTATGTGACATTGTTTGTTGTCGTTTTTTTCTTCGCGTCCGTGCGTTCGACGCATGCGCGAACGGTCTCTGTCGCGTCTTTTGACAGTGAGACGGGGGCCGCTTCGTTGGAGTTCTCCGAGGCGGAACCGGAAGATGGCGCGAAGGCTTTGGTTGCCGCGTGGTCTCCGTCCGACATCGGGAACGCGGTGACGAACGCACGCGAGACGATTTACGTCGGTGTGGTCGCCGCTGCCGAGACGACAAAGACGTTTTTGATTCCAGCAGCTTGGCAGAATAAGGCGGGCTTCGTGCGCTTCTTCCTCATGGCGGACGTGCCGCCCTACGACGCGCGGCTCACCTACATCCGTTCCGACTCGAACGGTCCGTGGATCGACACGGCGTTCGTGCCGACCACGAATAGCGACGTACGCGTGACGCTCGCAACCTCGAACAAACAGCTCGTGCCGTTCGGCATCGGTTCCCGTTGTTATCTTTTCACAACAGAACTCAAGGAGAGGAATTCGTACTTTTGCGGCTTTATGGGACCAGGTTCTGTGAACGGAGTATCGACCGCCGTCGCACCCGCCGGTACCGGAAAGCACGAACTCCGCATCTGTGCGAAGGGTGCGTATATCGACGGCATCTGCTACTACGCTTTCGATCCCTCCGAAGTTACTCTCGATACCCCGTACAGAGTTTCGCTCTTTGGGCGTATTGTGGATGGTGCGATTCAGACTGGTCGCATGGGCGGTTGCACGATGTACTCGGCGCAGATTTTCGAAAACGGCGTGATTGAGCGCGACTACGTGCCTTGCCTGAAGAACAATGTGGCGACGCTTTACGACCGCAAGTACGGCACCTTCTGCGCGAACGCAGGTAGCGGTGCTTTTACAATGGGCGACGAGATCGGTCCCGATGCGGAGGACTGCGGCGGTGTGGAGTCTGTTTCGGATGCGCTCGTGTTTGGTCCAGAACTCGCGGTCACCGCCATCAACATCGGTGCGGCAGAGATCACGGTGTCGCTGACGGGGACACATGACGAGGGCGTTCTCTATGTAGTGGCTGACACGGTGGATCGTGGAACGTCGATCTCCGACTGGGCACACAGCGGATTCATCGGAAAGGTAGCGGCAAGTGCGACATCGGTTACGGGGCCGGTGCCGGGTGACTGGCTCGCCAACGGATACCAGATGCGCGTCTTCTGGCGTTCGGCGGCGGACTTCCCGTATGACCACGAAGTCGAATGGCTTTACTCCGCCAATTCGGCGTGGATCAACAGCGATGTAATCCCGAACGAATACACGAAATTTTCAGTGTGCGGCAAGTCACTGATAGACGTCTGCCTCTTCGGTCTGACACAGTATTTTTACTTCTTCCCCAACGGTGACTACAAGTATTATTACGGTTTCTTCGGGATTTCGGGGAATTTCGCGATGGGCAATTATAATCCTGAGACCGCGTTCCGTACCTACACGATGGGACCGGGCGGTGTAGAGATTGATGGAACGCAGATAGTTGATTTTTCAGGACGGGCGACAACCTACTCGAAAATGAAATATGGTTGCCCGGTATTCTATAGGCGCGATTACGGTAACGGCTGGCTCACGAAAACAGGCAGTGCCTGGGTCAAGTGGGCGAAGGTTTGGGAGGACGGTCGGTTGGTGTGCGATTTCGTACCGTGCGTTTCCAACAATGTGGCATACATGTATGACCGCGTGCATCGCGCATTTCTCCCGAACCAATCTGCCACCCCGTTCGAGCCGGGCGAGACCGTAGTGAATGTCGCGGACGATGAAGTCGTCATCTGGTCTGACGCATTCAATACGACTTCCGCCTCCGTTACGTGGGACGGTGGGGGCGGTGCGGACACCTCCTTCGCGACGCCGGAAAACTGGGACGGAGACACGCTTCCTGATTTCACCAACGGAACTTCGATGCTGACCTTCGCCACAGGTGGGGCGGCTGCGCAGATACCGTCCTCCGGTGCCTATGTCGGCGGCATCTGTTTCGACACGGCGAATGACTTTGCGATCACGGCCGCTCCAGGCGGGACTCTTTCTCTCGGGGGAGGGGGTGTTGTGTTGGCTGATCGTGCTCTCTCTTCTGGAAGCTGGCGCCTGCACGATCTGGATCTGCCGGTCACGCTAGTTGCCGACCAGACGTGGCAACTTTCGACGGAATCGACGCAGCGCATCCGCCTGTTGGGAAATCTTCAGGGAGATGCAGCCCGTACGCTCACGGTGACGGGGAACGGATGCCTCTCGATCTACTCCACCAACGACTTCGCGGGTAACGTGGAGTTGGCAGGTGGCGTGATGAAGGTATTCTCGAAAGAACGTCCATTCGGTTCTGGAGCAGAAGGCGGAGAGATCATCATCGACCAGTCGAAGGGTGCGTCGTTGGAGATGTGGGGTGCCGTGATTGACAAGCCGATCCGCATCACCAGTTCGGCAACTGCCAATTCCGGGGCATTCTGTGCTAGACCCATCTACGGTGATTGCGCGATCACCGCGCCGATCTACCAGTCCGGTGGCGATCGTTTTGCGATCTATCATGATCCCGGTACGATGCTGACGATCAGCGGTGGCGGTACCTTTGCGGGACCGGTGGCGTTCTACCCCGAAAATACGACTCTCCGAAAACTGGTGATCGAGGGCGATCCGATCATTCAGTCAAAGCTGGGTGACAGGAACAAGGCTTTCAATTTCCACGGGAAGACCGAACTGCACCTGAAGAACCAAGGGAATCGGATGTACATCGAATTGGGCGGAGCACAAGCCGGTAGGGGTAGTTCATTGCATTGCTGGACGAACGATGTCCTGAATTACACGTGCGATATCATCCTCGGCTACGGAAGCACGCTTGATCTCCACGGGTTCGATCAGCAGTTCGGTGACGTGCAGACCGGAAGCGCCGGTCACATACGGAGCGATACGCCCGCGACATTCCTCGCCTTCTATGAAGCGGATGGAATCACTTGGGGCGCGAACAGCGGTGTGGACGGAGCCGCCAGTTTCAAGAAGAGCGGACCGAAGCCGATGACCATCAACGGGACGAATACCACGACGGGTGCGCTCATAGCCTTCGCCGGGCGGACGATCATCGGTGAGACCGGGGTCTGGCAGGGAACGGATGTGCAAATCGGAACCGATACGAGTAACCGGCATCCGAGCCTTCGCCTGACTCACAACAACTGTTTCGCCAACCCCACCAAGACGATCCTGACGATGACGACCACGACCGGATCAATCGGTTTCAACACGGATGCCGGATCGTCGCGCTCACCTGAACTGGTTCTCGACGAGGGCGTCACCGCTCTTGTCCGCGAGATTAT
>JAFYDR010000337.1 GCA_017544725.1 Kiritimatiellia bacterium | reverse complement strand
TGTCGTCGTTACGCGGTGGACGCGACGGAGCGCGTCCCTCCCCATCCGTCACTGCAACCTCTGGTTGCTTACTTCTCAGCCTCTCAGCTTCCCCGCTTCTCAGCCGGGCGGCTCCGCCGCCCTGCGAAGTTATAGGCAAGCCGACGGCGTGTTAGGCTGAGTTTCGTGGAGTGAAATTCTGCCTGTTAACAGATGCGGTCTTGGATGGAGGCAAGGTATTGTCCGTAGGTGGACTTCTTGAGTCCCTTGGCAAGTTCCGATAGCTGTTCCGCATCGATGAAGCCCTGTCGCCACGCAATCTCTTCTGGACAAGAAATCTTCAGTCCCTGTCGGTCTTGGATCGTTTTTACAAAGAGCGTCGCGTCCGCCAGCGAATCGTGCGTTCCTGTGTCAAGCCAGGCGTACCCTCGTCCCATAAGTTTGACCTTGAGGGCACGGCGTTCCAGATAGATGCGGTTGATGTCGGTAATTTCGTATTCGCCGCGTGCGGAAGGTTTCAGGTTTTTCGCAACCTCAACGACGTCATTGTCGTAGAAGTAGAGTCCCACCACCGCATAGTTCGAGGCGGGTTTCTTCGGCTTCTCCTCGATGGAATTGACGTGCCCGTTTTCGTCGAATCCGACCACGCCGTATCGCTCCGGATCGTTCACATAATACCCGAAGACGGTTGCGCCTCTGGAGAGGTTAGCCTCCTGCAACATACGTGAAAGTCCGACACCGTAGAAGATGTTGTCACCAAGGATCAGACAGGTCGGGTCTTTGCCGATGAACTCTTCACCGAGAACGAACGCCTGCGCCAGTCCATTCGGCTTTTCCTGCACTTTGTAGGAAAGACGGATGCCGAGGCGTGAGCCGTCGCCAAGCAACTGACTGAACGTAGGAGTCGCCTCCGGTGTTGAGATGATCAGGATGTCACGTATGCCCGCCAGCATGAGGGTGGAGAGGGGATAGTAGATCATCGGTTTGTCATAGACGGGAAGCAGTTGCTTGCAGATCGTCTGCGTGATTGGATAGAGGCGTGTTCCCGAACCGCCCGCCAAAATGATGCCTTTTCGTGCCATGGTTTCCTCCTATTTGAAAAACTCGTTGTACCGGGGTGCCCAGTACGAGATAATGAGATCCGCACCCGCGCGAGTGAGTGCCATGATGGACTCCTGCACCATGCCGTGCAGATCTCCCCAGCCGCGTTCTGCCGTTGCGATCAACATGGCGTACTCGCCGCTGACGTTGTAAACCGCCACGGGCAGGTCGCTTGCCTCGCGCACTTTTTGAAGGATGTCGAGGTAGAAGAGACCGGGCTTGACCATCAGGATGTCCGCGCCCTCTTCTTCGTCGAACTCTGATTCGCGCAGGGCGAGACGGTAGTTCGCGTACGAGGTCTGATAACCTTTACGGTCTCCTTGCCCCGGTTGCGAGTTCTCGGCGTCGCGGAACGGTCCGTAGAGGTTTGAGGCGAATTTACTGGAATACGCCATCACCAGCGTATCCGTGAAATTGTGTTCGTCCAGGATATCGCGGATGGAGAGGATTTGTCCGTCCATCATCGCACTTGGCGCTACCACGTCTGCTCCCGCGTTCGCGTGCGAGAGCGCGACCTTCGCCAGCATCTCGCATGCTGCATCGTTATCCACGTTCCCGTGCATGTCGAGCGGACCGCAATGTCCGTGCGATGTGTAGGCACAGAGGCAGACGTCCGTCATCACGATCAACTTGGGGTATGCCTTTTTGATCAAAGGAATTGCCTGCTGGACAACTCCCTGCGGGTCATACGCTCCGCTACCCTGATTATCCTTTTCGCCGTCGTGTTGTCCGAAGAGCAGGATGCCGCCGATTCCTTGCGCGACGACCGGTTCCAGTTCGCGGATCAAGACATCTGCGCTCATTCTCGATTGCCCGGGCATGGAGGCAATCGGCTCTTTCCGATTCGTGCCGCCGACAAGGAAGACCGGCCAAATGAATTTGGCGGGCGGCGGAAATGTCAGGTCGAACATCTTCCGCAGTTCAGGGGTTCTGCGCAATCTGCGCAAACGCACTTCAGGAAACATGATTACTTCCTTTCCTTTGTTTCAGAGATGAGTGTAGAAGAAACCATAGGTGTCACCTTCGTGGGAAGGGACGAAAATGACAGAAAGGACATTAGGGACACAGTCGTCGCTGTTATCCCTTCTGTCTCTTTCGTCTCTTTTCTTGTTTTTCCCCTTATCACCAGTTTTTTCTCCTTTTTATGGTAGAGACGGCTTTGGAAATGCGCACGCGCATTTCCTCGACTCTGGCATCGAGTTCTTCCGCCGTAGCCGCTCCATCGAGCCGCGAAAAGATTGCCTTCTCCCATTCCGCGCCACGTGCGGCGGTACGCGCCATGTGCATCCGCTCGCGTACTCCGCCATGCTTCTTGAAGTTCTCCTCTTGCGCAGCAATCATCTTGTCGAGAAGATACTTCGTCTGTTGGATGATGACAATCATCAGGTTACACAGCGTATCTGCCGGGCGCGAATCGAAGAAAGGTTTCCAGTCATTCCAGTCCGCGTGTTTCTTCGAGAAATCGCGAGCTGCTGTCTTTTTTTCGCTTGTGGCTTCCCATTCCGTCACGCCATGCGACTTCAGCCAGTCAAGGTAATCTTCGAGTAGCTCGTCTAGTGTAGCCCGTGCGACATTCGTGAGCTTGATCTCCGTTTCTTTTGAAGTGCCGCTGGCGGAACTTCCTTCGGCGATGTTCTGCTTGCAGCTTCTTGCCGCCTGCGTCATCTGATCGACCGTACGATCGCCATGTGCAGAGAGAAAACGCCGACAGAACGTGACCGTGCCCTGATAGATGACCTCGCTCTTGCGATAGACAATAAGGTTACGGTAACCACCGTGCGGCAACACGATCTTCGGGCTGTCAGCCATTGGCATCTCCTTCTGCAGAAAGGGACGGAAGCGATGGAATAGAAATAGTCGTCTCTTTCGTCTCTTTTGTCGTTTTTGTCCCTTTTCTCGTTGTCACGGTGGAGGTGAGGGTGCCATCGGCGAGGCGCGTGGTTAGTTCATCGCCGGGTTGCACCTCTTGCACGGACCGCACAACCGTTCCGTCGGCGCGTTGCGTGACGCTGTACCCACGGTCTAGAATCGAGAGCGGGTTTAGAAGTCTTACCTTGTTTTCGAGGTTCACCACCTCTTGGCGGTAGCGCTCGATCCGTTGTGCGGGGGCTTGCGTCAGGCGATCCTGCAAACGTGCGAGCCTCGTGCGTTCACCGTTCACCCATTGGCTGCGGAGAATGGAGAGTCGTGCACTCAGGTCGGTCACTCTGCGATGCAGGAGATGCGCGCGTTTTTCCATCGCCTTACCCATCTGCATTTCCAGCGCATCGATCCTCTGCGAATGCGTTTCCGTGATCCGTTCCGGATGACGGAAGAATACGGATGCACGGATTGTACTCAATCTGGCGGTGAATGTGGAAACCCGCTGTTCCACGATTGCGTGGAGGGAACGGGCTAACTTCGCGACTTGGAATTCCAGTTCCTGCTTGCGTGGCACGGCGATTTCCGCCGCTTCGGAAGGTGTGGCGGCACGTCTGGTCGCCGCATAGTCACAGAGCGTCGTGTCGGTCTGGTGTCCGACGGATGAGATGACTGGAATACGGGATCCCGCAACGGCCCTAACCACGATCTCTTCGTTGAACGTCCAAAGGTCTTCCATGCTGCCGCCACCGCGTGCGACGATCAATAGATCCGCCTCCCATTCCGAACCTTTCCCGCAATGTTCGTTGAAGTAGGCGATTGCGTGCGCAACGGATTCCGCCGAGCCTTCGCCTTGTACACGGACAGGTGCAAGCCGAATCTGTACATTCGGGTAACGGCGTAGGGTCACCTTCAAGATGTCGTGAATCACGGCACCAGTAGGGGAGGTAATCACGCCGATCCGGTGTGGGAGTGGCGGCAACTGCGGTTTTTTCTCGCGCTCGAAGAGTCCCTCCACCGCCAGCTTTTGTTTCAGTTCTTCGAACCGAATCATCAGTTCGCCGATCCCTCGTCCGCGAATCTTTCGCACGTTGAGGCTGTATTTTCCTTGCGGCGCATAGACGGAAATTTCGCCGAAGACCTCTACTCGTTGTCCGTTCTCCAGTAACGTTCCTGAAGCGACGGCTCCCGCTCTGCGGGAACCTACGAATAGCACCGCATTCAGCACAGCCGACTCGTCTTTGAGCGTGAAATAGGTGTGTCCCGCAGTTGTTGTGGTGACACCTGATATTTCACCCTCCACCCAGACGGAACTGAATCCCGCTTGAAGCACTTGCCTGATTTGGGCGGTCAGTTCGGATACGCTTAAGATCTTTGTCCCGTTGTCTTCCATGTCTCTCGCCGATAGACGGGGAAGGGGAACAGGAATTCCATATCCTCTTCCGTCGGCTGGTTACCATATTCGCTCAGTTCGAAAGCATCGACATGACCGATCGCCTTTGCCGCCTCGCCGAAGCGTTCTTGGAGGCAACTGAAGAAGCGGTTCCGGTCGTATTGTTTGCGCACGTCGAGCCAATACTTGCGGATGAATGCCTTTCGCTCCTCCGGATGATCCGCGTCGGGTACTTCGCGAATTCCCTTGTCGTGCGGCAACCATTCGAAAAATTGGGATTCGTGGCAACACAACGCGGTAAGGAGAATGTCGAGTTGCTCATCAATCGGAACAAGCACATCCGGGCGCAGTTCGCGCGGATAACGGAAGGAGTCTCGCACAAAGTAAATGACAGGCGTGACTCCGCGAATCGGCGCGTTTTGGCACCAGTGCGGCACGTTCACGATGTAGGATGCATCCTGAATGAGTTGCGCGGTAGCGCGGTGGTCAGGATGGTAGTCGCAGAGTCGCGGAGAGAAGACCAAGTGCGGCGCGAAGGCACGGATTAGAGTCGTAACCTGTCGGCGCGTGGCGAGGTCTGCTGTCAATTCACAATCCTCATGCGAGAGAATCGTGTACTTCTCGACACCGAAGATGGCGGCGGCAGCCTCTGCTTCGTCCTGTCGCCTTTTTGCGAGGGCGACGGGAAGGATGGACTGGTGTCCCTTGTTCCCGTTCGTCAGCGAGACGAACTGGACGCGTGCACCCGCCTGCACATAACGAAGAACGGTCCCTCCCATGCTGACGTCGCAGTCGTCCGGATGCGCACCGAAAACCAGTACGCGTAACGTTTCTCCCGGTTGGATTAGGTTGCTCATGGTTTCATCTCCGGCATATCGTGCCAATTTGGATCGCGGCGCGGCGGATGCATTCTCCGCCAAAATTCGGAAAGGGAGATCGGCGAACTTTCCTCGGCGTTTCCGTCGAACGGATTGTGGGTTTCGTCGAAAACCTCTTTGAATTCTTGGTCGATTTTCTCCGGATCCTCGCCCGACTCGATTCGTGCGAATGCCTCCTCCACGTCCTTGTTGAATTTCAGTCCGCTCGTCCTCGCCATCTCACGCATCATGCGGACGGCATCGGCGGGTTCGGTGTCGTCGCCATCCAACTCCATCATTCGGTTGCTCATCTGCGCGATCAGTTCCTCAGTCTTCGCGTTCGTGAGTTCATCATTGTCATACGAGCCGGGCTCGGCGACCTTACCCGCGATGCAGGAGTTAACGAGGGAAACCTCGCGTGTGAGAGGCTTTCCGCAGACTGGACATGGAGGAACGGTCTGCGTATCTACCCGATGTGAACGGAAGGTGAAGATCGTGTGGCAGGGGGCACAATAGAATTCGTACAGGGGCATAACCGTCTCTTACTTCTTGCCTTTCAGCAGGGACTTGACGGCATCCCCGATCGCCTCTTTGGTGACGCCGCGATTGGAGGCAACCTCGTTGGCAGTTTCCATCACTTTGGTAACAACCAGTTGCACGATCTCTTCCGTTGTTGCGCCGCCAGATTCCTTTCCGAGGTCTTTTAGTTCGACTTGCGGCATGGGGAGTTTTACCGCCGCGCCGCCAATCGGGTCAAGCGCGACTTTCCCGTCATGCAGGATGAACTGATCGACGATGACCTTCTTTCCCGGTGAGGATGCTTCCTTTTCCTTCTTCTCGCCTGAAGCCTTCGGCTTTTCAGAGGGTTCTGACTTCGGGAGATTTTCCAGCATCGCGGAGAGGTTGGATTTGAGACCTTTCATCTCCACGCGAATCAACGGGGCTGCCACATCAATTTTCTTGATATGGACTACATCACCCATGAGCGAGGTCGGATCGACCTTGACGGCGACATCGGAGACGGCAAAGGAGTCGTTGTCGGTGTATCCTTTGTTCACGGGATTCTTTACGTGCAATTCCGTGATACCGAAATTGCCCGTGTACGGATTCACCGTGACCTTTCCCAGTTTCACATCCACGCCAAGTGCAGCCGGCGCGGCGGTCTGTACGACGCCTGTCGCGAGTGGCGAGATCCAGAATGGCAGGGTGAGAATCGCTACGATGAGCAGAATCACGATAATCAGCAGAATTTTCAACAGTTTCTTCATGATGAGTTCCTTTCAGTGGTTAAAAGAGTTTCTTGATTGCGTTGAGTGCACCGTTACCTTCCTTCTCCTTCGGTTGTGCCTCCGCTTCGTTCTGCGGTTGCGCGGGTTTGTCGGCGGGTTTCTCTTCTTTCTTCTCCTTCTCTTCGTCCTTCTTTTCGTCATTACCGCCAAAGAGTCCGCCGATTCCCTTGCCGATGTTGCCGACGGCCTTGACCGCTCCACCGCCGATGTCACCAACAGCCTTGACTGCGCCTCCACCGACATCACCGACGGCTTTGACTGCACCTCCACCGACATTGCCGATTGCCTTGACGGCACCCTCGCCGGTATTCCCGATTGCGTTCATCGTCTTACCGCCGATCACGGTTCCAAGCACGTTCGTCCCCATGCTGAGCGCACCACCTACCATGTCAACAGCCAATCCTGTGACACCAGAAATTGCGCTTGTGATAACCTTCAAAAGTGTTTCGCCGATTAACTGGGTCGCTTCCAAGAAGGTCAATCCGCCTTTGTCTTTACCGAGATCTTTCAGTTCGACGGTCGGAAGGGGAATCGGGATCGTTTTCCCCGCCAGTGAGAACTGGATTGTTCCGTCATGGACTAGGAGCCGATCGATAATCACTTTCTTTCCGCCGTCTGTCGTCGCGTCCGCGTTTTCTGACTCCGTCTTCTGCGCTTTTTCATCGGCGGCAGCTACGGCGTTGGTTGCAGTTCCCGATGCTTCCTTCACCTCATTCGTTTCGTCAGCCCCAGGGAAGCACTTTGAAATCGAGAGGAGGTTTGCCAGCATGTTCTCTACACGGATCACGGGGCGAGCGATGTCGATTGAACGGATGTGGATGATGTTGTTGGTCGCATTCAGGGATTCGGGTTCGAGATCAACCTGGATGCTCTCGACCGCAACCGCGTCGTTGGTCGTATATCCCATCCCCTGAGGATTGGTTACGCGAACCGATGCGACCGTCACGAGTCCTGTCTGCGTGTCCATCGATGCCGAGACGCCGCCGATCGTCACGCCCAACCGTTGCACATCGTTCGACATCACATCGACCACCGTGTTGGTCAGACAGAAGTTGTCCAGCAGAATGGTTGGAATGGAGGCCGCCGGTTTTGTTTCTGCGGGTTCTTTAGGCGGATCTGCTTGAACCGTCTTCGACTCCGGCTTCTCGCCTTCTTCCAAAACCGGCGACATACAGGCGACATTCATCTTGTCACCCTGTACTTCGAGTCGGATACGCGGTTCGACAATCTCGATATTCTTGACATGAATCGGCGCATTCGTGTCGGTGATGAAAGTGGGGTCAATCTCGACCGCGAATTTTTTGAGCGAAAAGACATCGTTCTTCGTGAAACCGTCCGGATTGGCTACGCGAATGCCGTTGATGGAGAGTGCCCCCTGCTTCGTATCCAACTTCGCGGAGATATCTGCGATGCTGGCAGCAGTCTGCCTCGCCTCTTTCGAAGCTAACGTGAACTGCGTGTTGCGCAGAGAGAAGCGATCAATCACTGGTAACTTCATTGGCTTTTCTGTCTTCTCACTTTCCTGCTTCTCAACATCCCCGCTTTTCAGCTTCTCCGCTTCATCCTTTTTCTCTCCGATGGCAGGTGCCATCGCAAGGAAGTTGATTTGCGAACCTAGCGTTTCCATATTGATTGAGGGGCTATCGATATCGATATTTCGGACATGGATGGGGGCGTTGGAATCGGTAATGAACGCAGGATCAATCTCGACCGCGAACTTCTTCAGCGAGAAAGCGTCATTCTTGGAGAAACCATCTGGATTGACCACACGAATGCCGTCGATGGAGAGTGCGCCTTGCTTCTCGTCCAGCTTCGCGGAGATGTCTGCGACGGTGGCGGCTGTTTGTTGCGTGGCGTTAGAGGCGACAATTACTTTCGCGTCCTTCAGAGAGAAAAGTTCGAGGACTGGCAACTTCATCGGTGCGTTATCAGCTTTCGGCTTTTCAGCTTCCTCGCTTTTCAGTTTCTCCGCTTCATCCTTCTTCTCTCCCATGACAGGTGCCATCGCGAGGAAGTTGAGTTGCGAACCAAGCGTCTCTACCCGTACTGACGGTTCAACGATTTCAACCTTTTTGACGCGGATGGGCGCATTGGTGTTGGTCAGGAAAGCGGGATCGATCTCGACGGTGAGTTTCTTCAACGAGAAAGCGTCGTTCTTTGTGAAACCGTCCGGATTGACTACGCGGATACCGTTGATGGAGAGTGCTCCCTGCTTCTCGTCGAGTTTCGCGGAGATGTCCGCGACGGTGGCGGCTGTTTGCTGCGTGGCGTTAGAGGCGACAACAAACTTTGCGTTCGTAAGGGAGAATAGATCGACGATGGGTAATTTCATCGGTGCGTCATCAACCTTCGGCTTTTCAGCTTCCTCGCTTTTCAGCTTCTCAGCTTCATCCTTTTTCTCTCCGGTGGCGGGAATCATCGCAAGGAAGTTGAGTTGCGAACCGAGCGTTTCCACCCGAACGGAAGGATCGACGATTTCGGCCTTACGGACGCGAATCGGCGCATTGGTGTCGGTCAGGAAAGCGGGATCGATTTCCACGGCGAGTTTCTTGAGCGAGAAAGCATCGTTCTTTGTGAATCCGTCGGGATTGGCGACCGCGATGTTGTCGATGGATAACGACCCGGCTTGTTTGTTCAAGGAAGCCTTGATATCACCGATGGCGGCGGAGGCTTGACGGGTAGAGTTCGAGACGATGGCAAAACGTGCATTCGACAACAGGAAGTCATCGAGCTGAATCGATTTGGACGAACCTTCGCCTTCACTTTCCTCGGCTGGTTTTTCTTCCTTCGGTTTGTCAGCTTTTTTCTCTGTTGGCTTGTTCGGATCGCCTTCCGCCATCGCCAGGAAATTCATCAGAGAACCGAAAGTTTCTACGCGGACGGCGGGTTCCATGATGTGGATGGTTTCCACCACGATTGTGTCCTTCGTGAGCGAACTAGGCTGTACCTTGACCAAGATGTTCGAGACAGAGAACGAATCGTTTGTGGAAAAACCTCTTTCCTGAGGATTCCCCAATTGAAAGTCATTGATCTCCAGTCGCCCCGAATAGGCGTTCAGATGGAACGCATCTACAGCGGCTGGCGTATTGATGACTTTCGGAGGAATGGTCTTCGTGAGGATCCGCGCCACGGGCGAAATCCAAGCAGGATGCGCCAGCACGGCGACAAGGAGAACGATCAAAACGAGGAGTAATGACAGCCCGATAACTTTTAGTGCTTTTTTCATGAAACGGATCCTTTTTTTCGAATGGGTTACACGGTGTAGGTGGAGGCTGCGGTGTCACCTCCGTCTGCCGTCCACTTGTGGTGGAAGAACTGTCCTCGCGGGCGATCCAGTCGCTCGTAGGTGTGCGCACCGAAGTAGTCGCGCTGCGCCTGAAGCAGATTCGCCGGCAAGCGCGCACTGCGGTAGCTGTCGAAGTAGGTCAACGCCGTGGACATGGCGGGAACCGGGATGCCCCAGTCGATCGCCGTCTTCACCACAGTGCGCCACGATTCCTGCGCCTTTTGGATCACACCCTTGAAGTAGGGGTCTAGCAAGAGGTTCGCCAGTTCAGGATTCTTGTCAAACGCTTCCTTGATCTTGCCGAGGAAACGGGCGCGGATGATGCACCCCTGACGCCACACCAATGCGATTTCTCCGTAGTTCAAATCCCAACCGTACTCCTTTGCGGCCGCGCGCATCAGCTGGTATCCTTGCGCATAGGAACAAATTTTCGCCGCGTAAACGGCTTGTTCCAATGCCTTGACAAACGCCTTGGCATCGACATCCGATTTCGCTTTCGGTGCCTTGATGATTTTCGAGGCTGCGACACGCTCCTCCTTGGCTGCGGACATGCAACGCGCGAAAACCGCTTCTGCGATTTGCGGAATCGCCACGCCCAAATCGAGACCCGCTTGACTCGTCCACTTGCCCGTGCCTTTCTGCCCGGCGGTGTCGAGGATGATATCGACCATCGGCTTGCCCGTCTCAGGATCGTTTTGCGAGAGGATGTCGGACGAGATTTCGACCAAATAACTGTCCAGTGCGCCCTTGTTCCACTTCGCGAAGACCTTGTGCATCGTCTTCGTATCCAGACCGAGACCACGCGCCATCAGATCGTAAGCCTCGCACATCAGCTGCATGTCGCCATATTCGATTCCGTTGTGAACCATCTTGACGAAGTGTCCCGCGCCATCGCTCCCGATCCAGGCGCAACAGGGGGACCCGTCATCGACCTTTGCGGCAATCGCCTGGAAAATGTCCTTCACGTAAGGCCACGCCTTCGGGTCGCCGCCGGGCATGATTGCCGGGCCCTTCAACGCACCTTCTTCGCCGCCTGATACGCCAGAACCGACGAAACGCAATCCCTTCGACGCAAGGTAACGAGTCCTGCGGATCGTGTCCGGGAAGTGGCTGTTGCCGCCGTCGATGATGATGTCCCCCTTCTGCAACAGGGGAATCAACTGCTCGATCATGTCGTCAACCGCCTGACCGGCCTTGACCATCATCATGACGCGGCGAGGCTTCTTCAGACTGGCAACCAGTTCCGGCAGGGAGTGCGCACCGACGATGTTTTTGCCCTTCGCGCGTCCGTTCACGAAACGATCAACCTTCTCCGTCGTACGGTTAAAACAGGCGACCGTAAAACCTTTGCTTTCCATGTTCAGAATCAGGTTCTCGCCCATCACGGCAAGACCGATCAAACCGATGTCCGCTTTTTTCATCACGTAACTCCTCTTCACTACATGAACCTGTAGTCCAAATAGTATAGCAAAACGCAAGCCAGTACGCCAATCCGATTTTTTGCGGGATGCATCATGCTAATCCTGTTCAAAGTAATAGGCAAGCACACCATGCGCACCGTTCGCAGGGACGTTCTGTTCCCGTCGATACCATCGGCGGACTTGCCCGCCCCGCCCGCGCCGCGCACGGGAATGTTCATGGGGATAACTTTCGATAGCTACCGATGACACGCGTCATGCGACACGCGACACGCCGCATTGGATTGGCAGGACTGGCGGCCTTTCTTTCATTTGTCACTCGTCATTGGCGGCTCCGCCGCCCCCATTCTTCACTGCCGCTTCCGGCAAAAGATGTGGAGATGCCCATTGGCGGGAATTTCGACATCGAGCGAGATTTTGCACGCTGGGTCGAGAGAGACCGTCTTGAACTCAGCCTCGTCTCCGACCGCAATCTCAGCCTCACCGGAAAGTCCCGCATAGTAGAGGGGTAGGGTGATGCCGCGCTTAATTGGTTGGTTGAGAGGATTGAATAGGGAGGCGATTGCGCGTAGTCCGTCGCCTGGCGTCGGATCGACCATTATCCAGCCGTCCCAGTCGCGTCCGTCGGCGCGGCGCAGATGAATCATGTCGCCGTCTAGAACGCGCCGGTTGTCCTTGTAGAACTTCACCCACTTCTTCACCATCGCCAGCGTTTCTGGGGTATCGTACAGACGCGGACCGCGCCAACAGGCCTGTACGCCCGCGCCAAGGAGATTTGCAAAACGCGACGAATAGTGCGCCAAATTTTTCGACAGTGGTTCAACCGTTGCCGCATCTCCTCCGCCGTGGTACTGTGCCAGCGGCACGAACATCCAGTGCATGGATGTGTTCCACGACCAGCTATTGTCATAGACATTCTGCCGCTCGATCAAAACCTGCAGGTCGCGTGGAAGTGACCAATTCGTTTCGCGGTATCCTCCAGCCGTTTTCGATCCGCCCTCCAGGAAATATCCGTCGGGTTGGTTCACGTACACGCCATGCGCACGGCAAAAACGGTAGAGATCTGATTGTGCTCGCCACTGTGTCCAGATCGAATCCTCTTTCCCGGAGTGGTACGGATGATTTGTCGCCGAACACCAGTCGCCCGGATATGGTCCGTCGTTCTCAAAGATTCCGAATCCCGCCTCCTCCATAAACGAGGCAAGCGTGGCGAGGTAGTCGTGTCCCCAGCGCGAAGCGAGGCAAGGTCCCCTACGAAAACGAGGATGAGGATTTTGTACGTTGTCTGTTAACGTCCCTGCGTTCCGTGAGGAGGTGAGCGAGTATCCGCCCAGCGCGATCCCCGCCGCACGCGCCTCGTCCGCGAGTGCCTTGTATTGCGCTCGGTAGTTCGGGTCTTTCGATTCCAAATTGAACCCCGAGCCGAAACTCATGATGACGACCTCGAATCCGGTTGCCTTGCATTGTTCGATTGCATTGCGGACATTCTCTGGCGTCGCTCTGATCTTGTTGTGGAACATGAGCGGGTTCTCGCTTGTCCAAGGCGCGATGATCCGTTGCATCCGCCGTAGCGAGAGTCCGCGCCGTTCGCGTTCGGTGGTGTCGAATACGAGTTCCCAAACGCGGAACGATTCAAATGTTTCGTCCGGCTTTATCGTAACGGCTGGTCCCATATCAGGATAGCATCTCAACGTGTTGATGCCGTTGTACGTGTAGCTTTCCTGCGTTTTGTATGTCTTGTCGGTTCCGAAGTGGATGGCGTGGTTGTCTTCTCCGCGCCATCCCATGCGGTCATACCCGAAATTGCTTTCGGCATGAAGGTTGAATGCCGTCTGTTGCCATTCGCAGTCGAACTGGCCGGCGGGTTCGGCAAGGCTGAGTTCTTCCGCAGTGAATGTGTCGAGCCGGATGGCGCGTCCCGTGTCGTTGGTGAGCGTGAACCATTTCGACACGACGGGTATTCCGTCATAAATCTCGTAATGAACGGTTAGGGACGGAAGCCTCTTGGTGTTTGTTGCTGCACCGTTTCCCCTGCCACTCGGAGGCGCGTATCGCATGGCGATGTGTCGTCCCTTCGGAGGCCATTCGAGTTTTCTTGCTGTCCATTCCGGATGCCGTTTCCATTCGAGACGAGCCTCGATTGGACCAGTCTCTGCACCGAGATAGATGTATGCGCCATCTGCGGGTTTCATCTTGCCGATCCATTCGGGAAGCAAGTAGTTCTGAATCGGTTGCCCTGTCATTCCTCCGACGACAATCTCTTCGCCGCCGATTTTCAATCGCGCTTCAGGCGAAACGGCGCGCACGAATTCTTCCCCTGTCGCGAGACACCGTAAGGATGTTGTTGCCGAACCGGGGTTGATTGTCACCACACGCTGGACGAGTCCATTCTCCAGTATCCAATCGTGATCCGTCTGCCGGACGGACGCCTTGTAAGGTGCCGGATCCAGTAACCAATCGTTTGCGGAAACTGGTTCCGCAAGTCCGTCAACATTGGTCAGACACGATACAACAAACGTCACAACAATTAGTGAGAAACCTGTCCGCTTTTTCATGCGTCTTCCTTTCTAATCCAATTCACTTCGCTACGAGAAACCAGTTCTGTACGAATTGCCTCATCCTCCTCACGGTTGCCCCATCACCACTGCACTTCTTGTATCTCGGCTGGGCGGCATAGCCACCTTAACCTTTGTACCAGACACGCCAGAGGAAGAGACCTTGGGCTGGGGCGGAGGGGACACGAGCGGTTCGTGGTTCGGCAATCTGGAGAAGTTCGCTTACCGCCTCGATCGGTTCTCTGCCTTCGCCAACACGCAGGAGAAACCCGACCATACTGCGAACCTGTTTGTAAAGGAAACCTTCTCCCTTGACGGAAAAACGGATCTCCTTGCCGAAACGTTTCACCGTGAACGAGGTGATCGTGCGTACGGTGGTTGCGATTTCGCGGTGCGGGTTGGCGGAGAAGGCGGCGAAGTCATGTCGTCCGACAAACCGTTGTGCCGCCTCTGCCATCTTGTCCGCATCCAACTTGCGATAATGGTGTGTGATGTAGAGTCTCCGATCCGGGAGGAGTAGGGAATCGTTCCAGACGAAGTACCTGTATTCCTTGCCGTGCGCAGAACGACGCGCGTCGAAATCGGGTTTTGCGGTAACAAGCTTCAGAATCCGGATGTCGTCAGGCAGACGCGCGTTCAACCCGTGCATCAGCGAGGAATTGCTGATGCGTGTCCGTACGTCCACATGCGCGACTTGACCGCATGCGTGGACACCTGCGTCCGTTCTGCCACTGCCGTTCACGCGCACGGGATGACAGACGATAGAGGAGAGCCGTTGCTCAATCGTCTCTTGGATGCTCGTCTGATCCGGTTGAAGTTGCCACCCGGAATAGGCCGTGCCATCATAGGCGATCGTCAGCTTCAGCCGGCGTTCTGTCACTTGTTCCGTTTCTGCCGTCATTACTTCTACCGCACCACGCGGGCGTTGCCGCCGCCAACCAGCCGTTCTACTTCCGATAGGGAGGCCATCGAGGTATCACCTGGCGTGGTCATCGCCAACGCGCCATGCGCGCATCCGAAATCGACGGCTTTCTGTCCATCGCCGTAGGTCAGGAAACCGTAAACCAGTCCCGATGCGAAGGAGTCGCCGCCACCGACACGATCGAGAATCGCCAACTCGTTCATTTGGCGGGCTTGGAAGAATTCGCCGTTATACCAGCAGATCGCACTCCAGTCATTGACAGAGGCGGTACGGACCGTGCGTAAGGTCGTTGCACAAGCTTTGAAGTTCGGGTATTCCTGTACGGCGCGGCAAATCATGCTCTTGAATCCGTCGATCGGCAGACGGGAGAGATTCTCATCGACACCCTCAACCTCCAGACCGAGGCAGGCGGTGAAATCCTCCTCGTTCCCGATCATCACATCAACATACTTCGCGAGACGACGGTTGATTTCCTGACAGGCAGCCTTGCCGCCGTTCGCCTTCCAAAGGGAGGGGCGGTAGTTGAGGTCGTACGAAATGATTGTCCCGTACTTGTGCGCTGTTGCCATTGCCTCCTCAATCACCTCTGGCGTGGTACGGGAGAGCGCGGCGAAGATGCCACCCGTATGCAACCAACGAACACCCATTTTTCCAAAAAGGGTTTCCCAGTCAATGTCGCCCGGCTTCAGTTGGGATGCTGCGGAGTGGCCACGGTCGCTGACTCCCAGTGCTCCACGGATTCCATAACCGCGTTCTGTGAAATTGAAACCGACCCGGCAGTTGTTCCCGATTCCGTCGAACGGCATCCACTTGATGAAAGAGGCATCGACACCACCCGCGAGGATCAGCTCTTCCACTAACTTGGCGATGTCATTTTCGGGCAGGGCTGTGGCAACCGCCGTGCGTAGCCCGAAACATTTCCGCAGACCGCGAGCGACGTTGTATTCGCCGCCGCCCTCCCAGACGTCGAACGAACGAGCGCAACGCACACGACGTTCGCCGGGATCGAACCGCAACATTACCTCACCCAAAGAAACCTCGTCAAAACGGCAGTCAGCTGCCGCCTTGATCACCAGCTTTTTGCTTTCGTCCATGATTATTTCTCCTGAATCGTTCTGCCGAGAGTCGCTATCGCAGCGGGACGGCATACAAACCTTTCATCGCCGTGACGAAAAGCGTCTTGTGGTCTTTCCCGCCGATGCAGACGTTGCCGCACCAAGATTCGGGGATTTCGATCACGCCGAGTTTCTCGCCCGCTTCCGAAAACACAAATACGCCCTTGCCGGTTAGGTAGAGGTTCCCCTTGTCATCTCTCGCCATGCCGTCCGACCCCATTTCGCAGAAGAGTTTTCGGTTGGTCAACGAGCCGTCTGGCGACACGTCATAGACGTAGGTTTTCTTTGCGTTGATGTCCGAAACGTAAAGCCGCTTCCCGTCGGGCGTTCCGACGATTCCGTTCGGTTGCACCAAGTTGTCCGTTACCCGTCGCGGTTTTCCACCCTTGGGCAGGTAATAAACTTGGCGCGAGGGTTGCGGCGGGTCCTTGTAGTTCCACCAAGACCGCCCGTAAAACGGATCGGTGAAGTAGCAACTGCCGTCCGGTTGTACCCAGATATCGTTCGGACCGTTGAATCGCTTGCCCTCGTAAGTTCCGGTTAGCACGGTAATCTTCTTGTCAGGGGAGATTGACCAGACCTCGGTTTGGTTGTCGGCGCAGACCAGCAGATTGCCGTCCGGCGCAAAACACATTCCGTTTGCGCGACCGGAAGGCGAGAGAAAGACACGCAGACCGTCGCGTTCATTCCAGCGCAGAATCTGGTCGTTCGGCTGATCTGTGAAAAAGACCTCGCCCTCCGCGTTTGCGGTCGCGCCTTCCGCAAAAGAGAAACCGCTCGCGACACGCTTCGCGACGGTTCCGGGAACCACAATGTCATCCAGAGAGGCGGCAATTCCCGCGTGAAGGGATGCCGTTCCCAATAAAAGAGCCAGTATCGTTCGTTTCATAGCGAACTATCATACCGAATCATCCGCCCTTCGTCTATCCGAAAGTGGTCGCTGCGCGGACCAACCGGTCCGCGCATCGCTTCTCCTTTGCCTGTAACTTGCAGCTATGGAGAGCCGTGTGTTACGCGGGCGAGTTAGCCCGCGCTCTAAAGACAAGTTGTTTCTGTTGTTTTCTTTTTCAAAAGATACCGGTGAAATACGCAGATGCGCCCTTTGAATCCCAGGCTTTGAATCCCTGCTTGCCCTTCGTGTCGCCTCGTGGTAAGATTCTTTCTTCCAAGCGGATGAAAAATCGAATGGGGAAATCGTGTGATGGACAGCTGGGAAGAATATCTGGACGAGAGCGAGCGCAAGACGACGCGCGACGGCGGGTGTGCCGGAGCGGTTCTTGCCGACCGGTACCGCGTGGTGAGGCGGCTGGGACAGGGCGGCATGGGATCCGTGTTGCTGGCGGAGGACGCGCAGCTGGACAACCTCCGCGTGGCGGTCAAGATGCTGCCGTCTTTTCTCGTCGCCAACAAGCGCGCGTACATGCAGCTGAAGAAGGAGGCTCTGGTCTCGCTGAAACTCTCGCACCCGAACATCGTGACGCTGCGCGCGTTCGAGGAGAACGGGGGCAATCCTTTCCTAGTGATGGACTACGTCGAGGGGCGGACGCTGGACGACCTGCTGGCCGAGAAGGGGACGCTGACGGAAGAGGAGACCGTCGCGTTGCTCACACCGGTCGCCGCCGCGCTGGACTACGCGCACACGAGGGGCGTCGTCCACCGCGACGTGAAGCCAGGCAACGTGATGATCGCCGGGGACGGGACGCCGCTCGTGCTGGACTTCGGGATCGCGCGCGAGGTACAGGAGACGCTGACGCGGGTGACGGGAAGGCAGTCGAGCGGAACTCTCTCCTACATGAGTCCTGAGCAACTGAACGGGGCCGCGCCGAATGCGGCGCAGGACGTCTATTCCTTTGCGGCGATGGCGTACGAGTGCCTGACGGGGAATCCCCCGTTCTGCCGCGGGCAGATCGAGTACCAGATCGTCAACAACCATCCCGAGCCGTTGCCGGATGGTATTGGTATTGCCGCCGGTATCATGGCTGGACTGGCGAAGACACCGGTGGAACGCC
The DNA here is from genome assembly GCA_017544725.1 of Kiritimatiellia bacterium. Classification (GTDB taxonomy): domain Bacteria; phylum Verrucomicrobiota; class Kiritimatiellia; order RFP12; family UBA1067; genus RGIG8368. Next base: position 1,578 of record JAFYDR010000337.1, on the reverse strand, counting down.
CCGCGAACTGCGCGGCGGTGCTGGGGCAAACCGCGTCCCCGTTGCTTGCATCGGGAGGGGCAACGTCCTCGTTGCCCGCTTCTCGACCTCTCAGCTTCTCAGCTGGCGGCCCCGCCGCCCCGGCGACATCCTCGTTGCCCGCACACCCGTACACTGCGACCACCGAGGCAGACGCGAAACGGGTACGGGTTGAGGCGAAGATACGGAAGATGCGTATCGAACGACTCTCGGACAACGACGGGTTCGCCGAACGGAAAGCACGGCTGGAAGAGGTTTTCCTGAAAGCCGAGATGTTTTTCGAGTCGCAACTCTGGAGCGACGCCGCACGGGAATACGCGGAGTATGTGAAACAGACCGAGGAACTCGAAGAACTGGATGCCGAACGGAAGCGTCGGGAACGCGAGGAGGCGGAGCGGAAACAGCGGGAACGCGAAGAGGCGGAGCGGAAACAGCGGGAACGCGAGGAGGCGAATCGGAAAGCCGGCGTGAAAACCATTACGCTGCCGGGCGGTGTCGAGATGCGTTTCCGCTGGTGTCCGCCCGGCTCGTTCCTGATGGGAAGCCCTACATCCGAGGAAGGGCGGCTGGATGACGATGAGACGCAGCATCGCGTGACGCTGACGAAAGGATGTTGGATGGCGGAGACGGAGGTGACGCAGAAACAATGGCAAAGTGTGATGGGAAGCAATCCGTCGCACTTCAGGGGAAATGATCGCCCCGTAGAACAGGTTTCATGGAACGACTGTCAGGAATTTATCAAGAAGGTGAACGCTCGGCTTTCGGATATGCATGTCCGCTTGCCGACGGAGGCGGAGTGGGAGTACGCCTGCCGGGCGGGGACGATCGGTGCTTATGGCGGCACAGGTAACCTTGATGAGATGGGGTGGTATAAAGAGAACAGCGGAGACGAGACGCACCCCGTAGCGCAGAAGAAGCCGAACGTGTGGGGACTCTATGATATGCACGGGAATGTGCACGAGTGGTGCGCAGATTGGTTCGGGGAGTATCCGTCGGACAGTGTGACCGATCCGACCGGACCTTCTTCGGGGTCGGACCGTGTGTTGCGCGGCGGCTGCTGGCTCTACGATGCGCTGAACTGCTGCCGTCCCGCTAACCGCTTCGGGAGCGATCCTGGCCGCCGCGACAGCCGCATTGGGTTCCGCCTCCTCTGCTCCGCAGGACCGCGCGGATAGGGTGCGGAGTAAAGCGCGAGCGGCGGAGCATGGCGGACGAAGGCGTCCCGCGCGGAGCGCGGGTTCGCGGAGCGAAAGCCAGACCGCCGCGACAACGCGAGCGGGGCGAGAGGAAAACCTCAAGCCGCGCGAAGCGCAGACGAAAAATTTTTCTGGGTCTTCAAAGAATTTTGTGGAAGATTTCGGCCTGAAAGCCCCGAAGGGGCGAAGGTACACAGACGGGGGCAAGCGTAGCACCGCCCCCGGAATCATGCAAACCCGCACTAGCCCTGAAAGGGCGGCAGAGGGCGGTGGGCATGGCGTGTCGCCGTGCGACGTTCTGCCGCCCCTTCAGGGCTTGACAGATATCGGTCGTACCGCCGGGGGTTACGCTTCGCTCACCCCC
>JAFYDR010000336.1 GCA_017544725.1 Kiritimatiellia bacterium | reverse complement strand
GTCCATACCATCGCATAGACACCATCCGCATTCTCAACCAACAGTTCGTTCTTGCCATCCAGGATGAAAGGAATCAGTCCTTTCACCTCAACAGGGAACTCCTGTGCAGCTTCCCGAAGTCCCGGGGCCTCGCGAATATCGAACCCGTTGTCATAGAACGTGTAGTAAACAATTCCCTTCGCCCCAGCCATTAGGGAAAGGTAACTCATCCCGCGGAATTCCCGCGCATCTGGACAACGCGGCCATGCCCCCTTCTTGTCGTACTTTTGTCCGCCGAAGGCTTGACCTACCGCCCATAGCGCAGTATCGACGCGATTCGCCGCAGCCTTCGCATCCTTGAAGCGACGGTAAACCTCGTCGAACGGGCGACGCGGGACCGGATAGGGATCGGGGGCTAACACATCCGTACCCGCCGCATAGTTGGCGTACTGGCTTGGCACGCAGATGACGGTGTAGGCAATGTGGTTTGGATCCAGCTGTTTGAAGCGATCATAACGTCCGAACATCTGCTGCGGTGTAATCCCCTTCGGTGCCGGCTCGTCACCGGGATTCCACCCCATAACCGCTGGTTTGTCCCGATACTTCTGGATCACGGATTCAGCCTTGCTTTCCGAGAACTCGGTAATCACCCGGATTCCCATTTTCGCGCACTCGTCTAGGAATGCGCCGTATCCGTCGCTCTCGTACTCGTCATTACGCACACCAACGTGAACCGTATTGTAACCCCATTTCGCCACCTCCTGTGTGATACGGAGGCGTTCCGCCGCCGGAATACTCCAAGAAACTTCATAGAAACCGAACGGGAAGAATGGCTTGCCGTTCTCCAGCAGTACGTGGTCATCGCGCATCCGATACTTCGGTTCGGGATGGGTGAAGAACTGAACTTCTTCCCCCGTTCCCCAGTCGAGCAGACTGCGCTCGTTCGCATCCAATGATTCAAGGAATCCGTCACGGTAGCAGAGCTTCGAACGGAATACGTGTTCCCCCATAGCAAGCCCGTCAACGGGGATCGTCCATTCACCGTCCTTTGCCTCTCGCTTCTGCCAAGCACCGCCGTCTATCTGCCAGACCACGCCTTCCAGCTGACCGTCTCCTCGTTTTTCGGGAACGAAGGTCATCTGTGCCACCAGCTGGTTTCCGGGATAGAGGTGTTTCCGCTTCAAACGGATGGAAATCGCCCTCGGTGTTGTCTCATCCCAAGATGACGACAGCAGTAACTTTCCGTCCGCCTTAAGTTCGCACTTCGACTCGACCATCCCGCTCCGAAAGACTGCGCACGGCACTTCCAGCGTCACCACACCGTTTGCCGGCACTGTTACTGAAGCGGTTCCCTGCGACTGGCTTGTTGTCCCTTTGCGTGAGGTGTTCCGAACATGCTGGGTCGCGGAAAATTCGCGAACACTTCCCGGCTCGACTTTCAGGCGGATTCGCGTGATCCGCTCGCCGGGCTTGACGCCCATTTGATCTGGCTCGAAGGAAAGGACCTGAATTCCCTTCTCACGTAGGAGACGGTCTGCTGCAACATTCTCCAGCAAGGCTCGCGCAATCGGACTGTTCCTCAGAGATGCCGCGCTCGTCAATACAACCATTCCCTTCCCTGTCCGGCGATAGGCGAGTATCGGTGCGCCATCCACACACGTCACCGGTTTGTGCCAGTCCGCGCCCAACTTCGTCAGATGCGTCCACGGATGGTAATTGTCATGAATCAACTTGCTCAACGGTCTGGGATAGTCTGCAAACGAATCCGGATGTACAGTCAGAACGCGGGTCTCATCAGACGGCTTGGAGTGCGCGGAACAGATCGCACAACCGCACTCGTACCCCGCACCAAATGTCGCGACCCAATCCTTCAACACAGAACCGTAGTTCGCGTCCGTGATGATGAGAGTTCCGCCATCCTCAATCCATTTCCGCCATGACGCAGCATACGACGACATATTCACCGTCTTGGTGTAGTTCGCGACTGACGTCGCGATGACATATTGGAACTCACCGAGCTTTTCCGTCAGCTCAGGCAACCGCGTGTTCTGGTATTTCTCGTACGACCAGCCAAGTGCCTTCAACTGCTTGTCATACTCGTTCATGAATGAGCTCTTCGACCAATCGCTGTACACAATCGCAGCACGCTCCGCATAGACCGTTAACGCGATTCCGAAGAACAAAGAAAACAACATCCATCCTTTTTTCATTTCATATCCCTTTCCTTTGCCGTTTACTATATCAAACGGAAAACCGAATGACAAGCGTTTCGCGCAATGACGAGTCGCCAAGGGCGGCAATGACGAATGACAAGTGACGAATGAAGAACGGATAGATGCGGTCACCCGTCCCTTTTGTCGTTTTCGTCCCTTCCGTCCCTTCTCCGCTTCTCCACCTCTCCGCTTAACACGCTGGCGGCATCGCCGATGACACACGAGACGCGCCCTCTCGTCATTCGTTCTCCACCGCCTGCAGGCGGAAGAAGCGGGCGGAGGCAGCGGTGCGGGGAATGGTGTTGGTGCCGGAGGCGCTGAGGGGATAGGTGGTGGCAGTCCCCGTACCGTCGAGCGAGTCGGTGGCGAGAATGCTGAAGGCGTAGCCATCCGTGTTCACGAGCGGGGGCGTCGTGATGACGGGGCGACCGAGCGCATCGAACGAGATCGACAGCAGAGGCGGATTCGCGAACGCCCCGCTCGACTTGGCAAAAGCGTAGCGGAATACATTGTGGATGCCGAGCACATCCGTCGCGTTCCACGCGCCGGTGATGCCGTTCGCTGCAGACCAGAGTTCGTAGGAGGACAGGAAACTGCCTGTGATTGTCTCACCGCCCAGATTCAATGTGTAACGCTTCACGTCCAGTACCGACTGTCCCTTCATACGGAAATATGCCCGGAAGGAGTTGAGGGACGTGGCCTCAGCACGTGCGAGAGAACCATCGGCGTTGAGAAGAAGCGCGGTACGGTCGTTGCTATTGAATGTCACGGGCGAGGTGTTCCCGACGAAATCGATGCTGGCGGTCTCGACCGACGCGACGGTGTTGCTGACGATAATGCAGGTGAACATGGGGTTGACGAGATTGTCGCCACTCGTCCATTTGATGACGTACGGCTTTCCGGCAACGATCTCCGTGGCATTCACGAAGTTGAGCGTCAGGGTGCCGCCGCTGAACGACGTCGTACCGAGGGTCATCAACTTCGTAGGGGCGAGTTGCGCCGTCACTTGCGCCGCGTCAAGGCTGAACGGCAGGCAGAGCGAGTTCAACGAACCGTTCTTGTAGAGCGTCCTTCCGTTCAGCGTCACATTGGCGAAGTAGCCGTTCTTGGAGCTGATGGCGGAAGAGTTGTCCGAAGCATCGGCGAGAGTGATGGTTCCAGGCACCATGTAGAAATTCCCGTCATACTTCAGACCGTTGGCGTAGGCCTTCACGAAACCATAGTCCATATCTGCCGCACCGATGTTAGAAGGCTGCGTGGCGGTAGTACTTGCGAGTTGGCCATAGTTCGACCAGCTCTGCTGGACATTGGTCGCCTTGCCAGATTGGGTATAATAAGTGTTGATAATGGTTGGCGCCTGACCGCGTCCCAGCGGAGAAATAATGTTGCTGGCGTCTAAGCTGTTTTGGAGGGTCAGCGTAGTGCCGGTGTCGGCAAAACCAACAAGTGTGGTTGCCCTAACGGCACCAGTCATACTTCCAGCCTGGCTATAGAGATTACCTGTGAACACGCAACCGGCGATGGTCGTCGTGGCACTGCTGCTGAGATAGCCTACGATACCGCCGCCGTCAGAGTGGCTTGTGCTGACGCCCACACCCACTACGCAGTTCTGTATCAAGTTCGAGCCGCCTATGACGTAGCCCACAAGTCCTGAATAGTATGCACCGTTGGCCTGGATTGTGCCAGTGGTCTTTAGATTCTTGATGGTCGCCCCGTTGATATAGCTGAACGGTGCGGCGCCTGCTGTCCCGTTGATGGCGAGCGTCAGCGTATGCCCCTGCCCGTTGAAAGTTCCGCAGAAGGGATGGTCGGCGGTACCCACCATCGTCGATACCGTGAAGTCGCCATCCAGCTTGATGGTCTTGCCTTCAGTCGCCCATCCGCCAGCCACGGACAGAGCAAACTGATTCCAGTCGCTGGCGTTCCTCAGTGTCGTGGGTGGCTCAATGACGCTGAAACTGAAGTCATCAAGGTTGAGTCCAGCCCCCCCGTCCATTTCACGGCGACGAACTTGATACCGACGGGGAAGACGGTTGTGTATAGCTGCCATTCGCTGGTGCTACTGGTCGCATTGCCCCAGGTGAACGCGGTTGTGGCTTTGGTCGTGGTGGAGTAACCGACTTGGAACGACGCATTGCCATTAGCCTTATACCAGAACGTTACATTGATGATCGTACCGCTGTTGAGACATGGGGAGATCAAGTATTGGGGACTGGTGGCATTGTTGACCGTAAACATGAAGTCGTTACTGCCAGTATGCGCATGATTCGGAATTACACCTGTCCCGTACAGGCCATCCACGATGCGCCACCCGCCCATGCCGTTCTCGAAGCCCTCTGAGAATGGCAGGTTCACCATCGGACCCTCGGTCATAAATCTGACGGAGACGTAATTACTGGCCTTGCCGCCGGAGTAGCGGGCTTTCACGCGGAAATCGTAGGCGGTGTTGGCGGTCAGGCTGTTCAAGGTTACGGACGTACCACTCACGTTACTCTCAGCCGACCATGACGTAGCGCTCACCTTCTTGTATTGGTAAGTATAGCCTGTGGGCGAGCCACTGGGTGCCGTCCACGACAGCGTGGCATTTGTGTCTGTCAAATTGCCTACGGTCACGCTTGTGGACTTGGCGTACGCCGAATACGCCACGACGCTGAAATCGTCAAGACAAAGTATATGTGAGCTGGTAGAGGATACATGATTATACTGAATGGCAACATAGCAGGTTCCCGCAGGGAAGGTTCTTTCATAGCGATTCCACTGAAGATAGGTCGGGGTAATCAGTTCGCTCCAAGTGAAAGAGCTTGGGTCACTGTCCGTAGTGGAGTAACCAACGTAGAATGATGCGTCATTCTCAGAATTTGCAAGGTGGTAGAATGATACCTCTATGCCTGCAGCAACGGAGAAACGAGGAGAAATCAAGTATTGTGTCTCTTGTCCGCTTCCATATTCTCTGAAAGTGAAACAGCTCGCGCCATCGTGTTTGACCGTGCCGTCGATTCCCGTATATCCCCATCTGGCATACACCGTTTCCCAGCGTCCCATGCCGTTCTCGAAACCTTGCTCGTGGGGCAACTGCGTGGCGGTAGTGAAGCGGAGGACTGCACACTTGCTTTTGTTACTGCCGTAGAGCGTCTTCACACGGAAGTCGTAATCGGTTTCGGCGGTCAGTCCATTAAAGATGTGCCGTTTGTCGCTACCTCGGCTGACCATGCCGTATCGCTGACTCTCTTGAACTGATAGGTATAACCCGTAATGGCATTGTCTGTATCTGGAGCCATCCATGTCAGCGTAGCCGTCTGCTCGGTACAGTTGCGCACGACGAGATCGACCGGTTCGGAAAAAATGTTGGGGGTGAGGACGAAACAGATGTTGTTGCGGGATGAACTCGTATCGACAAAAACACTGTTCCAATTTGAGCCGTCTAGGCTTGGGATGACAGAGTCATGGTATGCGATGATACTCTTGTTGTTATCGGCACTGTGCATATAAAACTCGTAGCCGTTCCCTAAACTACCATTGACCGGATCGAGGAAACATACCAAGAGATTGCTGTTACCGTCATATTCAAATGGCGTGTATAATCGTATGGTTGCCAAGCCTCTGCTGAAGCATAGAATTCTCCCTCAAAGACGTTGTCGCCGGAGTCGATCGGAACCATGTCGTTTTCGTTGCTAAACCCATTCTTATCGGTATGCTTCAAATAGACTCGCACACCGCTCATTCTGAAGGTCTCGGAACCCGCATACACGAATTGGATGGCTTTGATGGTACCCGCAATTCCGATTTCCTCGGCGGTGTAGATTTGCTGTGACAGGGAATAGTTCTTGACGTTATAAACAGGGAAAGTAGATGCGCTGTACGCACCGTTGCCTATGGCTGCGTTATATTGCAGATCTGCGTCTTCGGTCTCAATGTGCATGTAGATATAGTCGGTGCCGGAACCACAGTTCGCATTGAGGTCATATCCGGGGGCAACACCATTCTTGCCCAAAGCCCCGAGCTGCGTGTCGTCGAAGTAGATTCTGGTCACGATGCGGTTGTCGGAAAAATCCCCCCTGGTATAGTACAGGTGTATGCAGTCGCCACCTGCGTTGCTGTTCAGATCACCCTTCTGTGACTTGAAGTGATTGCCACCATCATAAGCCGCAAGGTGATACACGCGTCCGTTGTGTATCAGCTCGTTGGAGATGTCTGTGGATCCCTGCTTGATGTAAAAGTCGGTGATGTAGCTCACATTCTCATCTGCGGTAGCGTCCCCCTTAAAGAGCAGGTAAATGTAATCGCTACTTCCACCACATCCTGCGTTCAGGTCCTGGTTGATGACCATCCAACCCTGCGCCTGATAGTTGGTCTTGAAGTTGTTCACCTCGGTTTTCGTGCCGCCGATGACCATTACGTCCTTGATATAATAATAGTAACCTGAGGCGTGGACCGTAAGCGTTGTCGTGAGCGTCGCCGCCATGAACGCGATGACGGAGAGCATGGGGGATGTCTTGCGCAAGGCGTCAGGTTTCATTGATTCTCCTTATGCTACATGGACAAAATACAAGATTAGCTTATCATGTCTGCCCGAACCTGTCACGAACAAATTGATGGTCATCCAGTAGGGAGTAGGCAGCAGGATGCCTTTTATAGCCTAACACGCTTAACCAGCTGGCGGCGAAACCGCCGTGGGAGGGGCAACGTCCTCGTTGCTTTTTTCGATCGCAATCGATAGCTACCGATGACACACGACAAATGACACGCGACTCGCCGCCTCCATTCTTCATTTTTCTCTTTTTATTGCCGCCTTCGGCGGCTCACTTCTCAGCTGGCGGCGTTAGCCGCCCGTCATTCTTCATTTTTCATTCTTCTTCGCCACCTTTGGCGGCTTGCGGCTTCTCAGCCCCTACTTGCCGCCGATCAGTACTTCGGCGATGTTGACATACTCTTCTTTCATGCGGATGTAGGCGTTGATGATGTCCATGCAGACAACAATCTCCGCAGGGTTCGCGCTATTGTTTTCCAGTCTCGACAGGTGACGGGCGCGCACCTCGCGTGTCAGCACCTTGATGTTTTCCGAGTCCGCACGCATGTGGGGGATCTGGTTGGGGTTCCCGATCAGGTCGGCCTTAAGCGCCTCCGTAATCCCGGTTCCAAACTGCGTCAACTGGTCATGTACCTGCAACAGTTCCTTGCGTCCATTCTCAGTGAACGACAGATTGTTCACCCGGAGGCGACGCAGCATCTTCAGCAGCGCGGCCACCTCGTCGCTGACCGACTCCAGTTCATCCGTGATTCGTAGCAACGCCCGTGCACGGAACGCGACGTGTGCGGGAAGGCGCACGGTCAGGAAGTGCCCAAGGAAGTCGGTGATTTCGCGTTGCACGACATCCAAAATACCTTCGCGATGAAGGATATGCTCTTCCAACTGCGAATCCTCCTCGCCCGATAACAGACGACGGAAGGTGGTGAGCAGTTCCAAGTCGCTGTCGGCCATGAAAAGAACTTCATGGAAAGCTTGTTCGACCGCGACTTCGGGCGTGTGGATGATGCGCGTGTCGAGAATCGTCAGACGCGGCACCTCGTGTGTCTTGCTCTTATACGGCACGAGCTTCGCGACAAGTGCGGCGAAGGGAACGACGAACGGCAGGAAGAGGCAGGTGTTCACCACGTTGAAGAGCGTGTGCAGACAAGCCATCGCCACAGGAATCTGCGGATAGGTAACTGCCCCCTTCGCATCCACTGCACTTTGGAGAATGTTCGGGAAAATCGACCGCATGATCGGCATCACAGCCGGGAAGAAAAGCGGGATGAAAATCAACACACCGATGGAGTTGATCAGCGTGTGCGCCAACGCCGCGCGTTTTCCATCGGTCGTACTGTTCATCGCTGCCAACCATGCTGTGATAGTCGTACCGATATTCATGCCCAGCACGGCGGCACAGGCGGTCTCGAAGGTGATGATCCCCTTCCCTGCCAACGCCATTACAATAGCTGTGGTCGCTGCAGACGACTGGATAAGCGCCGTCAGTCCTGCGCTCGCCAAGATACACTTGATCAACCCCCAGAAACTGTTTGCGTCCAACGTACCGAACCAGTTTTTCACCTCCGTGCTACTGGCGATCGGATCCATCGCCTCCTCCATCAACTGGAGGCCAAAAAAAATCAGCCCGAACCCCAAACAGCCCAGACCGATGTTCCTCAGACGTTCCTTCGAATTGAAGAAGTAGAAAATGGACGCGATGGCGATCATCCCCAACCCGAGCATCCCGATGGAGGGAATGACGGAGAGCAACCACGCGGTGGCAGTGGTACCGATGTGCGAACCGATGATGACGTTGATCGCCTGCGCCAATGTCATCAGCTGGGTGTTGACCAAGCCCACGAGCATGACGGTGATAACCGAGCTGGATTGAACAATGACAGTGGAAACGATACCTGTCGCCACGCCCGCCAAACGATTGGTCGTGGCAACCGCCACCATGCGGCGCAACCGCTTTCCGGAAACGGCCTGCAAACCTTCCGACAGGTGTTTCATTCCCAGCAGGAAAATGCCCAGGCCACCCATGACCTTCAGCAGCATCGTCAAAATCGTCGAAAACATAAAAGCCCTTTAATCACGCACACAATTGGTTACCAGTATAGCAAAACGATCGGACTCTGGAAAGACAAAAGCTGAAACGAGCGCGGGCATGCTATGCCCACGCACAGAACCCCTCCAACGGAAGGGCACACGATTTACCCTTTTCTCCTCGAGCGGTTTCGTCCACCGATTTAAAGCCGCCAAAGGCGGCGATTTAACCTTTTAACCTTTTCATTCTCCCCTAGCGGACTCTGCACGACATAGTCGCGTAAGCGTCGCTTAACCACTTAGGGGCGAAGCCCCACTTAATCTAGGGTTACTTCGTCCACCAATTTAAAGCCGCCAAAGGCGGCGATTTAACCTTTTAACCTTTTCATTCTCTTCCGCTGCCCTGAAATCCTGCGGGCTTGTAACAGTGCTCTTGCGCGGGGAAGGTACCATTCGCGACCTCCGACACGTAGGCGGCAAAGGCGGACTGGATTTCCATGCCGAGGTTGGCAAAACGCTTGACGAACTTCGGCGACTGTTCCGTCATACCGAGCAAATCCTGCATGACGAGGAACTGCGCATCGCAATCCGGTCCCGCGCCGATCCCGATCGTCGAGCAGGAGACAGACTCGGTGACGGCCTTCGCGATGTCGGGAGGTACGCATTCCAGCGTAATGGCGAAGGCACCCGCGTCGCACAACTGCTGCGCCTGACGGATCAGTTCCTCGCCCGCCTCCTGGGTTTTCGCCTGCACCTTGAAACCGCCATACACGTTGAACGACTGCGGGGTCATGCCAAGATGCCCGACAACGGGAATCCCGGTGCGTACCAGTTTCTCGACCAGTTCCGGATAGAAGCCTTCCAGTTTCACGCCGTCGGCATGCGCCTCCTGAAGGAAACGTCCGGCGTTCCGAACGCCATCCTCCACGGATGCCTGGTAGGAAAGGAACGGCATATCACCGATAACAATGGAATTCTTGGTCACACCGCGCGCCACAGCGGCGGTGTGCGAGATCATCTGATCCATCGTCACAGGCAACGTCGAATCATAGCCCAGCATAGTCATGCCGAGCGAGTCGCCGACCAGAATAAGCGGGACGTTCGCGGCATCGGCGAGACGCGCGAACGTGCAATCGTATGCAGTGATACAACCGAGCTTACGCTGTCCCTTGCAGGCTTTGAAATTCGCAGTGGTCCACGTTTTCATTTGCACTCCTTTCCGATGTCAATCCAACGAATAGATCTCGACTTTGTCATACCAGATCTGTTCCTCCGCCCCCAACTTGGCACCCAGTTGGAGGGCGAAGGAGTCAACCCGTGCGGGAACTTGGACAAAGATTTCGCCGCGACTCCATCCGTCGCCGCACGGCTTGATCGAGATCGGAAAACATCCGGGAACAGACCAGTCCCACGCACCGCCGCGTTTCCAATAGACCGCAGTGGAGGGACGCGCGCCCTTGGTGCAGTACCGGACGAGGAAGCACGTACCTTGTTTCGCCGGAGGCGCGTCATAGATGAAACAGGCGTTCCCACATCCTTTGATACTGATGGAGCTTGTATCGCCGAAACCGACCCCCGTATCGACGCCGAACGTACCCTGGCGTTTCTTTTCATCCTGCCAGAACGCGAACTGCTTCAGTCGCTTCTTTGCATGGTATTTGCCAGCCTCCAGCGGTTCGGGATAGACGCAATCGGAATTCGGGAAAAGATTGACGAGCTTACCCTCGCGTTTCAGTTGTTCGATTCGCCGGTCTATCCAACCTCGCGGATTGCGCAACCGTTGCAACAGGACAGAGAATCCGGGAAGTGCCTCCTCCCAAGTCTGGAAGGATTTACGGTCGCTATCCCAGCTCCCGCTTTTAACACCACGCCACTTGACCCATGCATTTTTCTCGCCGTAGAGCCAAATGCAATCCTCAGCGCAACAGACCGCCTGCTGGAGGTTTTCCGCCAAGTGGTTCAGGCGAGACCCGTTGACCGGACCGAGATACCAAAAACTGTTTGTCGGTACGACGTAGCTGTCGAGATAATGGCCAGACCCCGTGCTCACGTTCAGTTTCAGTTTCCGCCGATTCTTCTCGTCCACAACGGGAAGCATCCCCTGCTTCTGCTGCCAGGCGGCCTTGTAGAAGTCGCCGCGTGACGCCTCATACCGATAAGCGCGTTCATCGCCGTCGATCAGAAGCATGGTCTCCGGCAACTTGTCCAGCATTCCGTTCACAAACGCCGGCCACAAATCCCCACGCGCCTTCAGTACGGACTCCGGATCCGCCCCGGTGGAGAAATCCTGATATGACAGGGAAAGCAACCAGAAGAAGAGCAGCCTCGCATTTGGATGCTCCGCCGCGACCGCCTCGATGAACTGCGCCCCGCGTTTCCGCGCCAAACGGAACGTCTCACCGAAATCGCCGTCCACCGGCTGGAAACGGAACTGTTTCGACTCCGAATAGTCCTCGGGATCGATCAACAATCCCTCGACCTCTCCCTCCCGCGCAATCCGAGCCAGCGTCCGCATGTTACCGATTGCACGCGCCCATGCCTGGTCGTCATTCCACGCCAAACGCTTTGCTGGCGTCCAGAATGCGCTCAGGTAGCAGTGCGAGACACCGGGCTTCCCGCGCAACGTGCGCATCGCCTCTATTTCCTTGCGGAAGGTCTCCACATCCCACGGCGGATCGGTCAGAATCGACGAGAACGAAAGATGCTTCCCGTCCGGGAGTTTTGCCCGGAGCGAGAGCGACACGCCGTCCAGCCCCGTCTTCGCCAGTTCGTCGGCATGACGCGCGACTTCCGTTGGGGAGACGGCGAGCAAGTCCCAGCCGTGCCCGATCAACCGCTTCTGCGGCATGGCGCAAGCGCCATCATCCGCACCCCCGGTTTGACAGAGGGTGAGGATGATGGCGGCAACCAGCATTTCCACGACACGTATCTGTTGCTTCATTGCAGGCGCTCCTTCAGTCCCCTACTCGACCCAGACGCGCACCGTGCGGACTTCCCAGTGTCCGGGTTCCCAGACCTGCGTCCGGCGACCCCAGCTGTCCGTCCCATAGACCCACTGGCCTTCCACCCAAATCCGCTCCTGGCGATCCTCGTAGTGAGGCGCGGGGCGAGGCGGAGGCGCCGGCTCAATCAGGGCACCCAGGAATCCGCCGATCAGACCGCCCGCAAAGGCGCTGCCCGAATGGTGATGGTGCTTGTCCTTGTGGTGGTGCGCGGGTTCAGGCGGACGATGCGCCGGTGCAGGAGCATGATGTCCTCCGTGCGCGCCCGGCACCGGATAGACCTTCTTTCCGCTCGCCGGGGGCTTCGCCGCTGGAGGTTTCGCCGCAGGACCGGGCTTCGCCACCGCCGGAGGTTTCCCTCCTCCACCGGGACCGCCCGCCGGTTTTGCGTCGGCAGGAACCGCCGTCAGGCAGAAGATACCCGCGATCAAGGCCGTCATCCAATACATCACTTTGTTGTTCATAGTTTGCTCCTTTCTCTTCGCCGGTCGCCCGGCTCGTTGTTGCTCACAGTATCAGTAAACGGATGTTTACTTCTTTTATTGCCCTCTTTTTTTAGTCGGTGACGAAACGGATCGTCCCGACCTTGTAACGTTTGCTTCCGTCACCACCCGGCAACGGCAATTCATACACCGGTGTCCCGTCGCAGGTACCGACGGAAACATAGACGTCGAAAGTTCCTACAGGCGTGACTGGCGCTTCCCAACGCCCCAAGCAGAACTTGGCGGCATGTCCGCGTGTCTCAGCCTTGCCCGGTTCAGCGACAACGAGATCTTTCACATTCAGTCCGTCGTCCGCAAGCACGGCAAGAATCGCACCTTCGGCATCTTTCACGGTCAGCACCGGATAACCGCCTCGGTAACAGGGCGCGACACCGTGATTCGCCCATGACCACGAGATCTCGAACGACTTCGCTTTTCTGCCTACGGTCACGACATCGGGCCATGTGATCTCGTGTGGAACAAGACGATAACCAAGACGTCGGGTAATTCGCCCAATCACATCTTTATTATCGGCATACTCCTGATGGGGGTTCCAATGGATCGACATATAACTCGCATGATGATCCTCCACGGACTTCAGCAGCAGTTCAGGCACCCACGCTTTGCGCTGGACGGAACCGCCGTAGTGCTCGTGTTCCAGAACAACGGGAAGCGTCCGCCAGTAACGCTCCGCCTGATCCGCATGGAACCAAGAGTTCGGCGGCGGCTGCACGAGGATGCTGTCGTCGCGCCAGCCTACGCCAAGCGAACGGGCGTAGTCCAGCAGCGGATAGTTGCCGCTCTTGTCCTGCGGACCGCTCACATCGTCGCTAATGTCCAACTTGGTACGAGGGAAGTACTTGACGTGAAGATCAATGTGCTTCTTGACATCCGCATTCATCTTTTCCTGCGGCACGCAACTACTCATCAACGTGTGTCCTTCCCCCCAGAGACCATAAGTACCGATGTCGATGAACGCCACCTCACGCCGTCCGTCATAGCGTCGGGCAAACGCCTTGAGAAAATTCTCCAGTTTGGCGAGGAAGATCGGATCGGCGAAATCCGGATCAACCAAGTTCCCCTTTTCATCGAGCCCCTTCCTCCAACGCCAACGGACGCCCTTCGCGCCCGCATCGAATACCCACTTGGGCGTGGCATACTCCCACCAGCTTTCGGAACAGGTGATACGAAACGCGACCTGACCGCCCCGCTCGATCCAACGTTGTGCCGGCGTATCCAGCGCAGACCAGTTGAACACACCCTCTTCCGGCTCTAGGTACGCCCAAGGAAGACGGAGATAAACAACCGAGCAACCGGGAAACCACGCAGCTGTGTCGCCAGGTTTCAGGAAACTCCCGTAGTTGTGCGGCACGTTAGAATAGTAATGCATCGTCCACCCCATGTCAGGGTTGATCAGTGCCCGCCCGTCATCGACAGGATGCACCGTGACCGCCCCCACACGAACAGACAAAATCGCCAGCAAGAAAACTCCCAAACTGATTCTTCGCATTCGCACTATCTCTCCCACGAACTTGTAACGTCATTATTATACCCTTTGCAAATCGCATCCGTCAACCTAAAAGCCTATAACTTCGTTGTGCGGGGTTCATCTGCATAATTCACCCACCCCATGCGCACGAGAGGATTTTGGAAACAACAGGAACAACCTGAAGACAACAACAAAGGGTGCGCGGATCAACCAGTCCGCGCATCTCTTCTCCTTTCCCTTTACCATGATGATCATGTGGCATCATTGCCCCGTTGCCTTTGTGGGAACGGCTATTGGGGCGCGGGCGAGTTAGCCCGCGCTCTAAAGACAAGTTGTTTTTGTAAGTTGTTTCTGTTT
>JAFYDR010000335.1 GCA_017544725.1 Kiritimatiellia bacterium | reverse complement strand
GACAGCTTGGTGAACTTCGAGACGCCCGTGATCATCAGGAAGCGGATCTTCCCCGAGCGGTCCTTCATCTGCCCGTAGATGGGCGAAAGCGCGTCGCGCACCCTCTCGGCCACGTCCGGGTTCTTCAGCGCCTTTGCCACCGGGTCGTCGTATTCGTCGATGAGGATGACGGGGGGCTTGCCCTTCGCCGCAAGTGCGTCGATTGCAGAGCCGAAGTTTGCGGATGGGGTCATCTCCCCATCGTATTTGATGCCTATATCCGCAAGGGCTGTCTTCATACATATCGGAAGGTTCTGTGCGAACGTTTCGAAGTCCGCTGCCGCGCACATCCCCATGTTGAGGTGGATGACGGGGTAGGTCTTCTTCCAGTCCCAGTCGGTGTCCATGACGGCGAGTCCCTCGAAGAGATTCCGACGCCCTTGGAACATCGCCTTGAGTGTGGAAATCATCAGAGATTTGCCGAAGCGGCGCGGGCGCGCGAGGAAGAAAAGTTTCCTGCCTTCGGCCGTGGCAAGGCGGTGCAACCATGCGGTCTTATCGACGTAGAGATAATTCCTCTGGCGGATTTCTTCGAAGTCGTTGGAATCTACGGTTATCGTTTGCATGGGAAAAGTATAACAAAACAACGTCAACGCGGCAATACGTTCTGCGCGAAATAGTCACTGACGGGCAAGCGTAGCGAAGCCCCCGAAATCAAGCAAAGGCACGTTAGCCCTGAAGGGCGGCGGAAGGCGGCATGGCATGACGGGCAGCTCTGCGTTGTTCCGTCGCCCCTTCAGGGCTTGGCGGATACTGGTCGTACTGCTGGGGGTTACGCTTCGCTCACCCCCGTCTGTATAGTTACCGCCCTTTCAGGGCTTCCGTAACCATGCAATCGCAAACCTGGCGGTTTCGACAACGAGAGCGTGGTCGTTACGGAATCGGACGCAATAAATTGCGTCCCTCCCCATTCTCTCGTTACTACACGAAGTGCCTCAGCTTAACACGCTTAACCAGCTTAACACGCTTATCCCGCGAGCTACACTTTCCGTGCGAGACCATATCGCAGTTTCAACGGAGACGCCATGTGTCCATCGGGATGGAGGAATCGCCGCCGAAGAAGTGTGCGAGAACACCACGATCTGAAACCTCCAGTCGGAAGAAACCGGCAGCTTTGGATCGGATGTACCGCACGATTGCAGGACGGTACTCCGCTAAATAGTTACGCCCTTCAACAGTGGTCTGGAGTGCCCCGTAATTGGACGGAATGGTGCACGTAGGCGAGATTGTGGCAAGCGCTTCTCTCGTCCAGACGCTGTTGGCGATAATCTGGGTGATACGCCCTTCGTCTGTCACCACTTCCTCCAGTTCGGTCGTGTGGATATGCCCTGCGATAACAATCACATCGTGCTGTAACAACAGGGTACGTAAGGCACGCCGATTGGTATGTTCGCTACGACCGTAGAGGATCCAGTTGTAGCTACCACAATCCGAGGGGATGACCGGTCCGTGCGTAACCAGAAACTTGTAGCGTGCGTCCGCGTGCGCAGTAAGGGCGGATCGAATCATGGAGAGACTCGGCGAGGTGAAATCGACATGGATCCAGAGATCATGCCCTTGCATATAGCTAAAGTTGGTTGACGAAACGGATTGTCCAGTCTCCGTCGTCATCCGTCCGTTCATCCACGTACGGTAGTCGGAAGCAACACTGTTATTCGCTCCGTTGCGGATATCGTGATTGCCCACGACCAGCCGTAACGGAAGATTACCGCCTAGCGAGGTCTTGATCGCCGTGAACGCATCGTTCGCCATCTGCGCGTGTACGGTCGCATTGTTACAGTCACCTTGAATCAAGTCGCCGACTTGGATTGCGAATGCGGTATCACTCTGTCTTGCGGATGCAGCGGCGGCAAGCAACCGCGGAATTCGGTTCGCCCACATCTCTCCGTTTCGTACGAATTCAGCGCGTTGGGTCGCCTCCAACGACGCACTCACGTCGCTTCCCGGATAGGCTGCATGATAGACTGTTTCGGGTGACTGGTCAAAGTGCGTATCTCCCAAGATCAGAACGGAATACGTCCCCTTCTGACGAGTTGCAGGAACAGGCAGAGGAAGATTCGGTACCCGCATTCGCAGATTCACCGGATCGTCTGCTGAGAGCCGCAAGGGAAATGCGGCTCCCGCACAGAGGCTAGCCTTGATCCAATCGCGTCGAGTCATCGCATTTCCTTACCGCATCATGATAACCAGTCCAGGGCGCGTGACAACAATTGTGTGCTCCGTTTTCTGCAAGATCCATCCGGTACCCGAGAGGTTGTTGTCGGAGAGGTCTCCAGTAATCGTCCCGTCGCTCACTTCGACAATCTTCCAAATGTTGGCGAGATTCTGTAAATCCGTGATGACGAGTGATGCAGACGAGAGATCGAGATTGCCAGAACAGATGATTGTATCGCCGACCTCAGCGGCAATCACGCCGGAGACAGATGTACCGCACGCAAGATTCATCGTTCCCACGGTGTTTTCACCGCCGGGATAGAGTGTACCGGTAACGGCAAGTGTTCCGTTCGACACTGTACCGGAACCCGCTAGACTCACTTGGGAGAACGATTGCCCGTTCAGGTCAAGCATCGCGCCGGTGGCAAGCGAGATCAATGCGGGGCGAACCAGTTCCGCATCCGGTCCGTTCTGTGCATTTGTCGCCAACTGCGCCTCAGTAAGCACGGTGTTCCAGACACGCACTTCGTCATAGGTCGCCGAAGCGTCTGAATCGCCTGAAGAGAACGAGCGTCCGAGCCAACAATGCGTCTGCACGAGCTTCCGCAAGTCCCACCCTTCGGCCGCAGTGAGTGAACCTTTGTTAATCGTGTTGCCTGCGGCATCCTGCTGATAAACGTTGACCAGCCAACGACCGTTCGGCTGTAACTCGAAGGTCACGCCGATATGATAAACCACATCCTTGGTGAACGTGAGCCAATACTTGGTACCGCCGGTAGCACCTACCGTTCCGAGGGAGATGCCGCCATCAGCGGATGCGGAATTGCTTTTCGAGAAGTTCATGAAGATGCGGTTGTTGGCGTCATTCCCGAAGTTCATGATACGCCCCCAAGCACGATAGGTGTTCAACGTGAGCCACATCTCCAATGTCACGGGCGTACCGTTCGTCGGCAACACACCGGGACCGAGATCGATCGCACCAGTTCCCTGCGTACCGCCCTTTAGTGTGCAGGCACTCGCCCCGACCGTCACACCGCTCGCATTGTCGATGGTAGCGGTCTGACTGCCAACGGAATCGTCGAGGTTACCGTTGAAGCTCCAGCGGTGGAGCAATGGTAGTGTCGAGACAGGCTCTGTTGCAGCCAGCTTCAGCGTACCGCCCTGCACATCCACATTATGAAACCCGTTGAGACTACCGATGGCAAGCGTACCCGTTCCTTTCTTCGTGAGCGGGGCAATGGCTGGCGTGTCGATACCGAAATCCGGCAAGGAGATGGAATAGTTTTGCGTGTCGAAGATGATGCCGCCCGCACCGATTGTCACGTTCGTGAGGTTCGAGAAGTACGGTTGAGAAGCACTGGGCGAGAGTGTCGCGACGAAGGTGCCGCCATCGACAGTCATGTCCATTATTTCGTTGTTACTGTTGCGTTCCACCCACTTCGCCTTGACGGTACCGCCGTCACGCAAGATGAACGATCCTTTGGCTTTCGAGCTACCGACACCGAAACGAAGTCGGCCCTGTCGCAGATCGAGCACTCCGGAATCGCAGACGGTAACGACGCCCGTCCCTTCCTCACCAATGATCAACCCGTAGTTGCCCGTGCAGGTGGTAGTCCCGCCTGAGAGCGTATATGTACCGAATCCTGTGGAATAACGACCGACGCATCCCCAATTGCCGAAATTGAGGTTGCCGCCCGTCTGCGTCATCGTACCGATTCCGTAGGCACCCACTTGAAAGTTCCCACTGGCTGTAAACGTGCCGCCAGAGAGTGTCATCGTTCCGTTTCCTCTCTTCGACTTGTCCTTGTCGTTGATAGTCGAACCACCAATCATCGTGTTGCCAGAGGTGTCCTTCACCGAACCGCCGGACTGCTCGAATTCGCCGGTACCCAATCCCGCAACCGAAAACCCTTTACAGGTGATCGCGCCGGCGGTCAGTACAGTCTTGCCGTGTTCGCCGTTCTCCTGTGCGTGGTTATAATCTTTAGTCGCGGTAAGATTGGTGGCGATACAGAGTGTACCGCCATAGACTTTGACGGTACTCGCCGTGGACACCTTGTTGCTTAGGATGAGTGTACCTCCCGCCACCCGCCATTCGGGCGAACCGGTAATGCCACCATCCAACACCAGTGTTCCTGCATTGCGTTTGCCGAAGTAGTGCGAAGACGAAGCGGTGATTGCGCCGGAGATCGTAGCTGTCCCCGCATTCACGGCCACATCTAGATCCGAGGCTGTCATGTTGATCGGGTTACGAAAGTCCAGCGCAGAATCCGCGTCCGTGTCGTTCAGCACCAGATATTTACCGACCGGATCGCTCCCGATCATTACAGCCCGTGCGTCATTTCCCACATTGACAGTGAGCGGAGTACCGATCGCGGAGAAACGCGTGTAAAAACCCGCATCGGTTTCCCACAGTCCAGCTCCCGTCCCTGGAATCCGCGACATCACTTCAGTCGGCGCCCAAGCGCCACCGTGAAACCGAAGGTGCGATGCGGCAGGAATCCCTGTACCATAGTCCGCACGCAACGTGCCGCCGCACAATAGCGTATCCCCCGTCCAACTATTCGACCCTGTGAGTGTAAGGACACCGTTTCCGAGTTTTGCGAATCCAACCCCAGAAGGCAAACTGATTCCATCCGCGATCTCGGTAGCCGTATCGATCAAAAAACCAAAGAACGAGTCAGAAGGAAGCAGAGCTTGAATCGCCGCGATCTCCGCCGCGGTCCAGTTCGCAGGATTGACAGCGAGCGTCGTACCTGAGGAGACCGTGAGTTTGTTGCGCCAGTCGATGACTGACGGCGACTCAAGCGCGAGAATACCTTCGTTGAGGATGGTCTGTCCCGTGTAGGTACAGTTCGCCGCGATGCGCAAGATGCCCGTACCAGTTTTGGTGAGACCGCCGCTCGATCCAGTATCCGCTTCTAACGGCTGACAGACAGAACAGTCACGCCCTGACGGAATCCGAATCT
>JAFYDR010000334.1 GCA_017544725.1 Kiritimatiellia bacterium | reverse complement strand
GGGAAGGCGGCAGGTTCGAGTGGTCGTTCGTGTACAGGGAGGACGTGCCCTCGATCTTCACGCTGAAGCTGTAGTGGGCGCATCCGCGGACGTTCGAGGCGAGGTTGACGGGATCGTAGTAACGCAACGCGGGTGTCTCGTGGATGTACCAAGAGTTGACAATACGCTTCAACGTGTCGCGTCCGCCCATATCGCAGCACCACGGAATCGACGGTCTCGCCTGCGAGACATCCGAATCGAGACCTGCCGCCCAAACGGACTGCAGACCGCCCATCGAACCGCCCTCCACGATCAGGTTCTCTCCGTCCCATTCGGGCAGGGTCTTGAGCCATTCGAGCGCGCGCATGATGCGGTAGGTGTAGCCGCTGAAATAAGAGGTTTCGGGATCGGCGTTCTGTTTCGGGTCGAATCCGAAGGTGTAGCCGCCGGAGCAGATGGAGCGGAAGAACTCGTCGTAGTACTCCGGTTCGCGCCCCAGCTCGTAGCCGTGCGGCGAAAAGTTGAAGGCAATGCAATTCCCGTAACCGAGAATAGGAGAAATCACATGCCCTTTATTGGGGTAGGTGTGTCCGTAGCCGTGGAACGAAACGCGGATCGGGTACTTGCCGGGTTTGATGGGAACGGCGAGATATCCGGTGGAGGGACGCGGTCCCGCACAACGGATGGAAACCGCATAGACCTTTTCGTTCTTTACGTAATTCTCCAGTTCTTTACGTTCCGCCGTCAGCGGCACCTTGGCGAGACGCGCCCGGTGCCGCGCCCAAAATGCATCGAAGTCGGCAGGTTCGGGTACACTTTGTAACGTCTCTGTCTGCACGCCCGCACCGCCGTCGAAGAAGATTCGTTTGTCCATGCGTTCAAAGGCGTTCAGTGCGCGCTTGCCTTCGGGCGTGTTGGGATCGCCGCGGAACTGTTTCCGGTATTCTTTCCCGTCCCGATCGACAACAGCCGCCTCCACACGCACGAAACCGGGCTTGTCGAGTTTTGTTTTCACGACGAGCGGTTCGGTCAGCGAGAGGGGGGCTTTTCCGCGTTCGACGAGACCGTCGTCACCCGTGCGCGTCCAGCGGATGAAATAGGTGTCCGGCGGAATCGTCTGTACACCTTGGACCTGAAGCGAGAATGTCATCGTCTCGCCAGGCTGGTAGTCAATGGCGCGTTCCTTATCCGTTTCACCGTGTAGCACGGCGTTGTCCAATTCTCCATCGGCAAACGCGATGCACGTCATGCCGAAGGCGAATAAAACTGACCAGACGGCTGATACCGTCAGGGCTTTCAACAAAAATGATTTGTTACCGTTATTCATTCTCGTCTTCTCCTTTCAGGGATACAAAACGCGCAGACTATGGGTCTGCACGAACAGGATGCTTCGTCTTTCTACTATCTACCGTCTCCCTGTTCCCTGCTTTTCAGAAGGCGCATGGCGTCATCGGAAAGCTGGAAGTCCGAGATCGACGCACCCTTGAAACGGATCGCGTCGATTGCAGCGTTGACCACAATCTCGTCCTCAGTCAGTACACGGTCATAGAGGCGGAAGGCATGGAAGACGCCAAAGAACGCTTGACTTGGACGCGACGGTTCGCCGCCGATCACACTCTTACAGCCATCGGCGAGTTTCGCGATTTTGTTCACGGTGGCAGCTGACAGCTCGCCGTTTTTCCAAACGAGCTGGAGTTGCGGAGTCACGGTGACTGTGACCGTCGCGAACTCATTTGAGCGGAAGATCGTCGGGGACAGAAAATCCATTGCGGTGCCATCAGGCATCGCGCGATCGCCATAGAGACGGATGCATCCGGTCTTGCGGGTACTCGAATTGTGCTCCACCATAAAAGCGCACGGCGTACCGTACTGGCTAAAGAACGACTCGCGGTCGGTCTGGCGTTCGGGAACACAAGCGAACTCCAGCGTGAAACGACGAGTGGCTGTGACGGCGGAAAGCCCCGTGCTTTCCACGGTCACGGGGTGACCGGGTGCGCCATTTAACAAACCGTTCGGATTCCACAGCACATTCTCGTTTACTTCGCCATCATGTCCGTTTCCGGTCAAGTCCTTCCAAATCTCGCTGTCGGAATCATGCTGGTTTATGCCCACGTTCTCGATGCCGTCATAACAGGCGACCAGTCCACGCTGCACATACGAACGGGCATTGAACCCGTGACCACTGGCGGCGGCAACTCCAAAAATAACGCCGACCGCAACCCAACCACTCGCTGTTCTCATTCTCACATCTCCTCTTCCGCGAAACGGAATAATCAACATCGAACGCAAACAGTTTACCCGATCACCTCCAAGATCGTCAATCCGAAAGGGCGAGGCGCTTCGCACCAGTGACGAGTGACGAGTGACGAGTGGAGCGGCAGAGCCGCCAGCGGGGAAGCGGCGAAGCGAGCCGCCGAAGGCGGCAATGACGAATGAAGAATGAAAGTGGCGTGTCGCGTGTCGTTTGTCGCGTGTCATCGGTAGCTATCGATCACTATCCGAATGCAATCGAGTGAAGGGGAGAATGCGCTAAGCCCTGAAGGGCGTCACCTATACAGACGGGGGTGAGCGACGCGTGACCCCCGGCGGTACGACCGATATCTGTCAAGCCCTGAAGGGGCGGCAGAACAATCTACCCCCACTCGCCAGACCGCGTCGCTTTCCGTCGCCCTTCAGGGCTACCGCGCCTTTGCTTGATTCCGGGGGCTGCGCTACGCTTGCCCCCGTCTGTGTACCTTCGCACCCTCGGGGGGGCTATAACTTCGCTTTACGAAGTAGTGACGAGTGACGAATGATAGGCAGCGAAATCGCCAGTTGAGAAGCGCGGAAGCTGAGAGGTTGAGAAGCGGGGACGATGGGGACAGTGGAGACAATGGAGACGGAGGGGAAGCGCAGAGGCGGGGTGGTGGCTCACCAGTCAAACAAAGTAGAACTTCGCGTACTTCGTGAACTTTGCGTGAGATATATTCGAAGGTTACAGTTACCTCGAAAGTTATCCCTATCAATACTTTCGCGCACGTCGTGGGCGGCGGGCTTGCCCTCCGGCGAAAAGAGTGGGGCTGATCTTTTGGCAAATTCACCATTTTTCTTCCATTTATAATCTCTCGAAAAAATTTTTTTGTCTGGTATTGACTTCTGCCCGATTTTTCGGTAAAGTGTTACCGCTTTCTTTTTCTGCGATAGAGGTTTCGTGGGAAAAGGATGTGAAAGTGATAGGCCAACATAGCTCAGTCGGTAGAGCACTTCCTTGGTAAGGAAGAGGTCGTCAGTTCGATTCTGATTGTTGGCTCCATTTTCTGTATTTGGTACGTTCATCACTCACAGGATGGAGATTCAAAATGGCAAAAGAAGCATTCAATCGCGATAAACCGCATGTCAATGTCGGTACGATCGGTCACGTTGACCACGGCAAGACGACCTTGACCGCCGCGATCACCCACGTCCAGTCCCTGAAGGGCCTGGCAAACGATATTCCTTACGACACCGTTGCGAAGGCATCCGAATCCGCTGGCCGTCGTGACGCGACCAAGATTTTGACGATCGCTACCTCCCACGTGGAGTACAGCTCGCCCAACCGTCACTATGCGCACGTGGACTGCCCGGGACACGCTGACTACGTGAAGAACATGATCACTGGCGCGGCCCAGATGGACGGCGCGATCCTCGTCGTTTCGGCGGCTGACGGCCCGATGCCCCAGACCAACGAGCACGTGCTGCTCGCCCGTCAGGTTGGTGTGCCGCGTATCGTCGTATTCCTGAACAAGTGCGACCTCGTGGACGATTCGGAACTGCTCGACCTCGTCGAGGAAGAGATTCGCGACCTCCTCAAGAAGTACAACTTTGACGGCGACAACGCCCCTGTTATCCGTGGCAATGCTCTTGCAGCGACCAAGGCCGCCAGCGCGGACGATCCCGCGTGCGAATGCATCACCAAGTTGCTGGACGCTCTGGACACCTACGTTCCGGAACCGGCCCGTGTGCTGGACAAGCCCTTCCTGATGCCGATCGAAGACATCTTCTCGATCGAAGGCCGTGGCACGGTGGTGACCGGTCGTGTCGAGCGTGGTGTTGTGAAAGTCGGTGACCCCGTCGAAATCGTTGGTCTCCGTCCGACGCAGAACACGACCGTCACGGGCGTCGAGATGTTCCGCAAGCTGCTCGAACAGGGCCAGGCTGGCGACAACATCGGCGCACTGCTCCGTGGCACGAAGAAGGATGATGTCGAGCGTGGTCAGGTTCTGGCCGCTCCGAAGTCCATCACGCCGCACACCGAGTTCAAGGGTCAGATCTACGTGCTGACCAAGGAAGAGGGTGGCCGTCACACCGCGTTCTTCAAGGGATACCGTCCGCAGTTCTACATCCGCACGACGGATGTGACCGGCGACATCACCCTTCCCGAAGGTGTGGAAATGGTCATGCCTGGCGACCACGTGACGATCACCGTCAAGCTGATCTCCCCTGTCGCGTTGGAGAACAACATGACGTTCGCTATCCGTGAAGGCGGCCGTACGGTCGGCGCGGGTCAGGTCGAATCGATCATCAAGTAAAGTCTTCGTCTCCTGTGAGTGCGTCCCGTCCGGGACGTCCGTTCTGGACGGGATGTTCTTTTCACAGGGTGCCGAAAGGTTGAGTATGCCCAGAGACTTAGCGATTTTGGCTTGTACCGAGTGCAAGCGTAAGAATTATACCACGACGCGGAACAAGAAGACGATGACCGAGCGTGTCGAGCTGAAAAAGTACTGCCCGCATGATCGTCGTCACACCGTTCACCGCGAGGTGAAGTAGTTGCGTGTAGGCCAGTAGCTCAATTGGCAGAGTACCGGTCTCCAAAACCGGTTGTTGGGGGTTCGAGGCCCTCCTGGCCTGCCATTTTTTGGATGTAAAAATGGCTATTGAAAAGAAAGCAAATCCGGTCGCCGCCTATCTGAGCGGGGTCGGGGACGAGTTCAAGAAAATCACATGGCCGGGCAAGGACGAGTTGGTTGATTCGTCTATTGTCGTGATTACGTTTATCGTGATTCTCGCCATTGTCGTTTTCTGTTTCGACAAGTTCATCATGTTCTTCCTGGACTTGATCTTGCGTTAGTTTCAGGTACGGGAGTGAGGGTTCGCTATGGATGACACGGTCAAAAACAAACCTACCGAGTGGTATGTGCTGCATACTCTGACCGGTCAGGAAGGGAAAGTGGAGAAGTCCATCAGGGCTCGCAAGAGTACTGAGGAAATGGGCGACTACATTGGCGATGTGTTCATTCCTACCGAAAAGATCACGGATGTCAAAGACAAGAAAAAACGGACAATTACCAAAAAGGCTTTCCCCGGGTATGTCTTTGTCCAGCTGAACCTCTACGATAAGCGGCATGAGTTCTTGGAACCGACTTGGCGCTTCCTCCGCGAAACGCCCGGTGTCATCGGCTTCATCGGGGGCGATAAGCCCGCACCGTTGACGGAAGAGGAAATGGAGAACATCCGTCACGTTGCCGACGAAGAAGAACAGGGCAAGCCCGCCGCGAAGCCTCGCGTCAGCTACGAGCCTGGCGAAACGATCAAAATTATCGACGGCGCGTTCATGTCGCTCACCGGAACGGTTGACGAGGTGGATCCGGAGCATGGCAAGCTGAAGGTTTCCGTGCAGATCTTCGGACGTTCCGCCCCTGTCGATCTGGAATACTGGCAGGTCGAGCGCTATGTGGAAGAGCCGCCAATCTCTTCTGAAACTCCCCAGTGATGGAGAGTCCGGTTTTCACAAGGCCATCGTTCTGATGGCCTTTTTTTATTCGCCGCGTAGGTGCGTGTGGAGAGGAGTCAGACTTGAGCAAAAATTGTATCCTGCTATCTTTCACGATTCCTATTCTCGCCTTTCTTTTGATCGGATGTGGGAATCAAGAGCCGGAAACAATGCCGCCCGAAGCGGTCGCGGAGAAGTTCGTTTCCTCCTTGACCCGAAAAGACTTGGAGACGGCTTGCGCGGTAACGCTTCCCGCACTTCGCGAAACGATTGCAACTAATCTGGAGGCCTACTCCCCCGCTACGGCGAGTGATTTTCCCGTACGTATCGGAAAGGTCAGACGCAGCAAGAACCACGCAACCGTTCAGGTCCAGCTCGTCTTTCCTTCCCGTGTCAATACGGATGAACTCGTCTTGGTACAGACCAACGGACAATGGCTTGTGGAAAGCCTGTAACCAGCGCAGTCGCGACCGTAATTGTTTGCTATACTTTGGGCATTGGAAGGAACGCTTGTCATGAATATTGTCTCTCTGGGGAAAACGGGTATCTCTGTCCTGCAGAATGCTTTCGGCGCATTGCCGATTCAACGAGTCTCGCTGGAAACCGCCGTACATCTGCTTCGCAAGGCATACGACGGCGGTATGCGTTACTTTGATACCGCTCGCGCCTACAGCGACAGTGAGATCAAGGTAGGCGCAGCTTTTGCGGGAATGCGCGACCGGATTATCCTCGCCACCAAAACGGCCGCCAAGACCCCGACCGATTTCTGGAAGGATCTTGAGACCTCGTTGCGGAATTTGCGGACGGAGACAATTGACATCTATCAGTTCCACATGGTCAACCAGTGCTGGCGTCCCGGTGACGGGTCCGGCATGTACGAGTGTATGCTGGAGGCGAAACGGCAAGGGAAGATCCGCCACATCTGTGTCACCGCGCACAAGATCGGTGTGGCGGAAGAGTGCGTGGAGTCTGGACTGTACGAGACGTTGCAATTCCCGTTCAGTTATCTCTCCTCTGAGAAAGAACTCGCGATCGTCCAGAGGTGCCGCGAACGCAACGTTGGATTCATCGCCATGAAGGGGCTTGCAGGCGGACTCATCACGCGGTCAGACGCGGCGATGGCGTTTTTGGCGCAGTATGACAACGTGTTACCGATCTGGGGCGTTCAGCGGGAAAAGGAGTTGGATGAATGGCTCTCGTACATGGATCGCACACCCGTGATGACGGATGAAATCCGCGCGTTCATCGAAAAGGAGAGAAATGAACTTTACGGGTCTTTCTGCCGTGGGTGCGGATACTGTCTGCCTTGTCCCGCCAACATCGAGATCAATAACTGCGCACGGATGTCGCTCATGCTTCGTCGCGCCCCTTCGCAGGGCTGGCTCTCTGAACACTGGCAGGCAGAGATGAAAAAGATCGAGAACTGTATCCATTGCCGTGCGTGCGCTTCCCGTTGTCCGTACGAACTGGATACGCCGGCACTGCTTCGCGTAAACTACGAGGACTACCGTCGCGTCCTCGCCGGCGAAACCTATGTCGGCGTGTAAAGCTGGGTAAGCGTGTTAAGCAGGGAAGCTGAGAAGTGAGCCGCCAGAGGCGGCAATGAAGAAATAAGAATGAAAGAATGACGAATGAAGGAGGAAGGCCGTCCGTCTAGTTCCTAGCACAGTCTGCACGTCAGCAGTTCCGCGCGCGGGCATTCTTGCCCGCGTTCCGTGCGGATGACGGGCGGCACCTCTACAAGCTACGCGACGCAGCACACGCGCTCTGTACAATACGGAAGATCGCGGCGAGTTTTTCCTCGACGGTTTTGCCTGTCAGCCGGGGAAGGTGATTGTGGATCAGCAACGGAGCCTGCGGATGCGAACGCGGATAGAGGCTGACCTTTCCATCTTCGCAGACAATCCGTGTGATGCCTTTTTGCGCGGCGAGAATCCGCAGTTCCGTCAGTTTGAACAGATGGGAGATCGCGGACGGTGGCTTGCCATATCGATCCGTGATTTCATTCTTCAGTGCCTTGACATCCTTCTCCGTGGAGAGTTCCGCCAGTCGTCGGTGGAAGGTCATCCGCGCACCCTCGTCTTCGATATAACCATACGGCACACAAGCGGAATTTCTCAGATCGACCGCACCCGGTGAGTATTCCAGAAAATCCAGTTTCACATCGACATCCACCAGCAGCGGCGGCTTCTCCCCCTTCAGCCGGGCAATCGTCCGGTTCAACAACTGACAGTACAGTCCAAAACCGACGGCGGCAATCTGTCCGCTCTGTTCTCGTCCGAGCAGGTTTCCCGCACCTCGAATCTCCAAGTCGCGCAACGCTAGATTGAAACCCGCGCCAAGACCGCTGTTCCGTTTTACCGCTTGGATGCGGTTGCGTGCGTCCTCCATCAGCAACCCATTCTCCGGCAGCAGGAGCCATGCAAAACCCTTCTGCGAGGAACGTCCTACCCGACCTCGCAACTGGTAGAGGTCGGCGATGCCAAAACGATCGGCGCGATCGACGATGATCGTGTTCGCTCGCGGGATGTCCAGGCCGTTTTCTACGATTGTCGTACTGAGCAGGACATCCACCTCGCCCGCCTGAAACGCCTGCATCACCTGCATCAATTCGCCGGACGGCATCTGTCCGTGTCCCACCGCAATCCGTGCTTCGGGGAGAAGTCGCCGCAACCGTGTCGCCATCAGATCGATTGTCCGAACGCGGTTGTACAGGAAGTACACCTGTCCGCCTCTGTCCAGTTCCTGGCGGATCGCCTCTTGCACAACGGTGTCGGAGTCACGCGCCACCTTGGTTTCTACTGCGACCCGTTCACGCGGCGGCGTCTGCAAGAGGCTCATGTCCCGCGCCCCTGTCATGCTCATGTACAGGGTTCTTGGAATCGGCGTGGCGGAAAGAGTCAACACATCCACCACCTGCCGCGCCAACTTGAGTTTTTCTTTGTGTGCGACACCAAACCGCTGTTCCTCATCGATGATCAAAAGACCGAGTTTTTGGAACTGTACCCGTTCGGAAAGAAGCGCATGAGTACCAATGAGAATATCGATCTTTCCGCTTTGCAAATCCTCGCGGATCTTCTCTTTTCGCGCCTGACTGTGGAAACGATCGAGAACGCTGATATTCACTGGGTATTGCGCCATTCGGTCGCAGAAGGTTTCGTAGTGTTGTTCCGCCAGTACCGTCGTCGGAACTAGCACGGAGACTTGGTATCCGTTCATCACCGCGAGAAACGCGGCGCGCATCGCGACCTCCGTCTTCCCGTAGCCCGCATCACCGCAAATCAGCCGATCCATCGGACGCGGCATCGACATATCCTTCTTGATTGCCGCAATCGCCTTCTGTTGGTCAATCGTCTCCTGATACGGGAATGCCGCCTCGAACTCCGGCATCCACATTGGATTGGGATCAAACGCGACACCTTGGATCACAGCACGTTTCGCCTGTGTCTCCAACAGCGTTCCCGCAAGGTCCTGCACAGCCCGTAACGCATTCGCCTTGTCCTTTGACCAACGCGTACCGTACAGTTTGTGCAACCGCACACGGTGTCCCGCAATGCCGATGTACTTGCTCAAAAGGTGCGCTTGGGAGACTGGCACATGAACCTTTCCACCCTCGGCATACTCGATGGTGAACACCTCCATGCGCGTATGGCTTCCATGCCCGCCGACCTCAATTTCCGTCGATCCGAGAAAGCGCCCGATTCCGTGTTCGACATGGACGACGTAATCGCCGGGCTGCAGATCCGATGCGGATTCTACCCGGACGCCCTGTCGCGACGAACGATTGGAAACACGGGGCGCGAGCTTCTTCCTCACGGCGTAGAGGTCGGGCTGCGCGGCGACCGTCAGTCCCGGCAGACAGAATCCGCCGGAAATCGCGAGTCGCTGCACGTGAACCGTCTTTGCCTTCTGCCCCGGCGCGGATGGCGTTTCGGGCAACAAGCGCATCAGTTCACGGTTGACCATCTCTGCCGTTCCCGCCGTATCGGAAAAGAGGAATACATCCTCCCCTGCAGCAGCCTTTTCGTTGAAACGGCGAAAGAGCTTTTCACGCGCTCCCGCCAGAAGTTCGGGGTGTTGTACGGCTTCGCCGCCCAATTCGCTGACACCCGCCAACGAAGTAATCGGCAACTCCCATGCGGCGACGCGCGGCGGCGCGGGTTCTCCCGCAAAGCACTGGAGCGAGGGTTGGCGGCGGCAAATCTCGTTTTGCAGTTTCTCCCACGCGGTCTGTCCCGCATTCGCCGCTTCGTTCGCCTCAACATCCGCGTCCGCCGTTCCATCCGGCAACGCGACGAGACCGGTACTGGTTCGAATCAGATCGTGGTCGAGCCAAAGGATTCCCGCACCTTTCGGCAACAGGTCGGCAAGGTGCAACTGCTTCCGCGTCCGCTTCTCCACGCAAGGCGGCAACCAGACGGAGTCCCCCTTCCCGTCGGAACACTGCGTAAACGGATCAAAGGTACGGAGCGATTCGAGTTCGACATCGAAGAACTCTGCCCGCCAAGGTTTTTCACCGCCCGGCGGCCACACGTCGAGAATTCCGCCGCGTACGGCGAACTGCCCCGGCGAATCGACATCCTCGACTCGCGAATACCCGCCCGCAGACAACTTTTCCACAAGTTCGGAAAACTCGTAGGCACCGCCTTTGCGCAACGTGACTGATGCTTTGTTCAGCGCATCCGGATCGGGTACTCCCTGCAAAAGCGCAGGAAGAGAGGTGACGACTACCAGAGGCGGCGCGTTCTCCTCCCGTTCGGAAACAAAGCCCTGCATGGTGCGAATGACACGCATACGAGCCCCCTCCGCATCGGGATCATCGTCGAAAGGTTGCGGGAAAGGTGCAGCCTCGACACCCGTCGAACGGCCAAACGCGCACAAGTCGCCATAGACCCGATCCAGTTCCACGGAACGATCAGTTACGGCAAGGCAGAACGCGCTCGGGGATTTCTGGGCGCAATATGCCGCAACCAATGCCGCGCTTGCACCGGGAAGTGCGGGAAGCGCCAAGCAAGGCTGGGGAACGGAAGGAAACGTCTCGTCCAAACGCTGAAAGAAACTCTCTGCTATCGTGCGCATAAGCGAAAGCTTTATCTTATCAAAGCGGTCTCCCCTTGACAATCACAGCATTCGCACGACGACCGATGCGGGCGCATCTGCGCAATTCACCCATCTCATGCGCACGAAAGCGTGTTAAGCTGAGCCGCCAATGACGAATGACGAATGAAAGAAAGACCGTCTGTCTCGTCAGTCCAATGCGGCGTGTCGTGTGTCGTTTGTCGCTTGTCATCGGTAGCTGTCGATTGCCATCGATTACTATCGAACGGATCACGCTTGTCGTGACCGTTTAGCCCTGAAAGGGTGTCACCTATACAGACGGGGGTGAGCGAAGCGTAACCCCCGGCGGTACGACCGATATCTGTCAAGCCCTGAAGGGGCGGCAGAACAATCTACCTCCACTCGCCATGCCGCGTCGCTTTCCGTCGCCCTTTCAGGGCTAACGTGCCTTTACTTGATTCCGGGGGCTGCGCTACGCTTGCCCCCGTCTGTGTACCTTCGCCCCTTCGGGGCTATAACTTCGCTTTGCGAAGTAGTGACGAGTGACAGGCGGTGAAGCCGCCCAGCTGAGAAGCGGAAGCTGAAAGGCTGAGAAGTAAGCAACCAGAG
>JAFYDR010000333.1 GCA_017544725.1 Kiritimatiellia bacterium | reverse complement strand
TTATTTCCCCATGAACGTTCCCGCGCACGGCGAGGGCGGGGCGCTTGCCTATAACTTGATCAAATGTTGCCAATATCCACTATTGCCAATAATCAGTTCCAATAACCAATCGGAGACTGGCAACATTTCCATATTGGCAACATTCTTAATGTTATTCCCCATGAATATTCCCATACGCGGACCGGGCAGGGAGCTTCTGTTTGTGCGCATTGGATGGATGAATTGTGCGGATGGGTTCCACCTTTACGATTGCTGTCTTTCGTGGTTGGCGGAAGGATTGGAAAGTGATAGAATTTTGGCGTGTTGAGTTGGCGGAAGAGGAACATACGCTTCGTGCATTCTTCCGCCAAGTGTGGCAACCGCGATTATTCAGTTGTAACAAAAGGATGTGCTATGGATAAGAAAATCTCGTTGATTTCGATTCTGGTGGCAGGCATGATTGGCGCGACCCCAATGTCGGGTGTAGCGGCAGATGCCTCGAATGGTGATAGTCTCGGCGTGTTGCCGTCTGAGGCACACCTTCGGTATCAGGCGAGGGAGATTATGGCGCTTGTCCACTGGGGGTTGAATCCCTATACTGGACAGGAATGGGGATTTGGGAACGTGCCGGTCTCCAAGATGACGGCGGCGAAGCTCGATCCTGCGCAGTGGGTACGCGCGATGAAGGCGGCGGAGATTAAAAGCATAGTACTGGTGGCGAAACACCATGATGGATTCTGTCTCTGGCCGTCGAAGCACAATCAAGATTATTCGATGGCGGCGGTGCCGGCACCGAACACGGGACGTGATCTGGTGCGCGAAATGTCCGAAGCTTGTCGTAAGGAGGGACTGAAGTTCGGAGTCTATCTCTCCCCATGGGATCGGCATCAGGCGACGTATGCTACGCCCGCATACGTCGATTACTTCTTCGCACAGTGGAATGAGCTTCTTGACAATTATGGTGAGATCAGCGAAATTTGGCTGGACGGCGCGAATGGCGGTACCGGGTGGTATGGCGGCGTGAATGGTGACAAGGGAGAGCGGCGGTCAATCCCGAAGGATTACTACCTGTTGCCTCGACTCCTTGAGATCTTGCACGAGAAGCATCCGCTTGCGATCGCGTTCGGAGGC
Source organism: Kiritimatiellia bacterium (assembly GCA_017544725.1). Taxonomy (GTDB): domain Bacteria; phylum Verrucomicrobiota; class Kiritimatiellia; order RFP12; family UBA1067; genus RGIG8368. Next base: position 21,564 of record JAFYDR010000333.1, on the reverse strand, counting down.
GGCGGAGACTGGTCATCGGCCTGGTGCGGAAACGAGCGGGGGGTTAGTCCTGATACTTGGTGGTGCCCGCGCAAAGGTGGCGGAGGCAAGATGTACTGGATTCCGTCGGAGGCGGATTTCCCGCTTAGGGGCGGCTGGTTCTTCCACGGGAACGAAAAGCCCAAGTCGCTCGCACGTCTCGTAAAGATCTACTTCGAATCTGTCGGGCGCGGTGCAGTCATGAACATCGGTATCGCGCCAGACACGGACGGTCAAGTTTGCGCGGATGATGTGAAACGTCTTGCTGAGTTCGGGGAATGGGTACGGGAATTCAATGCTTTTGATCTCGCGAAGGACGCGAAAATCAACGAAAGGCGCGAGGGTAACAAACTCACGATTGAACTCACGCTTCCCGAGGCAAGGGAGTTGAACTGCGTGGACATTCGGGAGGATATCGCGCAGGGGCAGCGCGTGTCCTCATTCATTGTGGAGATTCCGAGCGGTGAGGGGTGGCGCAACATCGCGAGCGGAACAACGGTAGGTCATCGTCGGCTCGCTCGCTTCTCTGCCGTGAAGTGTCCCCGCGTCCGAGTTACACTGGATGGAGTTGCTCCGCCTCAGGTACTTCCGATTGCCTTGCGGCGAGCTAGGGAAGTACAGGGGAACGATGTGCCGGCGATAGACACATACGACAAGGTCGGGTGGAAGATCGTGACGGAGACCTGCCTCGCAACGCGCAATGCAAGAAGTGCCATTGACGGCAATTACGGTTCACTCTGGCACACGCATCCACTGAAGCCCGGTCCCCAGCCGCCACCGCAAGGCTTTACTGTCGATTGTGGCAAGGAGTTGTTGATGCACGGTTTCGACTACGTGCCTCGCCTCGATGGATGCAAACACGGCATGGTTGATGGCTATGAATTCCACGTTTCTCAGGATGGCAAGACCTGGACACTTGCAAGCGCTGGGGAATTCGGCAACCTTGACGCCAACCCTGTCAAACAACGCATCACTTTTACGAATCCGGTGAAAGCCCGTTTCTTCCGCTTTACCGCCACGCACTCGCTTGGCAAGAACGATCATGCCGCACTTGCCGAAATTGATGTGTGGTGAGGGGCTGGCGGCGAAACCGCCAGCTGTGAAGCGGGGAAGCTGAGAGGCGAATATGTATTCGCATAGTGACGAGTGACAAGCGGCGTAGCCGCCAGCTGAGAAGTGAGAAAGCTGAAAGAGGCTGAGAAGCTATGTGCCGCGCATAATGACGAATGTTTGTCGAATGTCGCACGTCGCATGTCGGGGGTAATGTCCCCGTTGCCCAACTTAACACGCCGACCCCGCTTGGCCTGCCTACCACGCTTTCCTTGCGTAACCGGCTTAACACGCTTAACGCGCCCGTTCCGCCATTTCAACGCGGCATGTTGCGTGTCCCGTTCGGCAGGAATCGATTATAATCGATTCGACCGTGAAACCCCGAACTTAGAACTCAAAACAAGAACTCAGAGCTACCCCGCTCCTCCCCGATAGCTTTTTTCACGGCTTATCTCTTGGCTTGACCTTTTGTCGAAAAAAAGGTTTACTATTTGCCCGCTTTGAAAGGAGATAAAGTGATGTTCGGAAAGAAAACAGAGAAACAGGAAAAATCCCCCGTTGAATCGGAGGAGCGTGTAAAAGAACAGGAAGAGCCGATCACAGGGGAATCGGAGACAGCCTCTGAATCTGATAACGACTCGGATGCGCAAGAGCAGGGGGGGGCGGAGACTGCGGACATTGCTGAGTTGCAGCAGGCGTTCGCAGCAGAACAGGCTGCGCGCGAACAGGCGGAAAAGAAGAGTTTGGAATTGAAAGAACAACTGGTGCGGACAATGGCGGATTTTGAGAATTTCCGCAAGCGCCAGATTCGTGACCGCGAGTTGATGGAGCGTCATGCGAACGAACGTGCGATGGAAGACTTCCTTCCGATCGTGGATCATTTGGAAATGGCCCTTTCCAAGACGGACGAGGAAGCAAAGAAGAACCCGTTCGTGCAGGGAATCCAGTTGATCTACACGCAATTTATCGATGCGTTTGCGAAGCACGGGATGACGCCTATCGATGCGAAGGGGGAGAAGTTCGACCCGCAGATCCACGAAGCACTGACGCAGATACCATCCGTCGATGTGCCGGAGGGTGTGGTGATTGACCAGTTCCGGCGTGGATGGAAAATCGGCGACTATCTGGTTCGCGCCGCTCAGGTGACCGTTTCTTCCGGGGCACCCGCGCCTGAAACACCGTCGCCCAAAGAAACTTCATCCGAAGAGCAGGATGTGAGGGAGGCCCAGTAGCGGCGGGAGGTGACACATGGCAGAACAGAAACGTGACTATTACGAGGTATTGGGCGTTTCCAAGACCGCATCCGCCGATGAGATCAAGAGCGCCTACCGGAAGCTGGCGATGAAATGGCATCCGGACCGCAATCCCGACAACAAGGAAGAGGCGACCAAGAAGTTCAGCGAAATTAGCGAGGCTTACGAGATTCTTTCGGATCCGAAGAAGCGTTCGCAGTACGACCAATTCGGCTTCGCGGGCAACCATTTCGGTCCGGGAGGATTCGATTTCAACCGCGATTTCACGCACGGTGCGGACTTCGACCTAAGCGATATCTTCGGTGCATTCTTCGGCGGCGGACGTCGTGGCGGTGGGTTCAGTAGTATGTTCGGGTTTGGTGACGAGGAACGTCCGGATGGTCCGCAACGAGGCAATGACCTCCGTTTCGACATGGAGATCGATTTCGAAGAGGCGATGTTCGGTTCTCAGCGGACTGTGGAACTGAATGTGAATGACACGTGCGGGGCTTGTAACGGAAGCGGAGCCGCGCCTGGTGCCAAGCGTACGACTTGTTCAACGTGCCATGGGAGCGGTGCCGTGGAAGGCGGTTCCGGCTTTTTCCGCGTCCGCCAGACTTGTCCGCACTGTAGAGGCGAGGGATCGATCATCTCCAATCCCTGCCCGCGTTGCCACGGCAGCGGCCTGGAGCGCAAGCCCCGGAAGATTTCCATGAAGATTCCAAAGGGCGTCGAGAGTGGTTCGCGGCTCCGTCTTGCCGGAAAGGGTGAAGCGGGATTGCGTGGTGGTTCTGCGGGCGATCTCTATGTGGTACTCCATGTACGTGAAAGCCCGATTTTCGATCGGCAGGGGGATGAACTGATCTGCACGGTTTATGTCCGTCCCGATGTCGCCGCACTGGGCGGTGACGTGCAGGTGCCGACTCCGGAAGGTTACGCGAGACTGAAGATTCCCGCAGGTACGACGAGCGGTAAGGTCTTCCGGTTGCGCGGCAAGGGAATGCCGTCGCTCTCCGGCGGTACGGGCGATTTGCACGTGCGTATGGAGATTGAGGTGCCGGAGCATCTTTCTTCCAAGCAGAAGAAGGCACTGGAGGCGTTTGCGGAAGTTTGCACCGATGACAACTATCCGCTGAACAATCGTCAGGAACAGCAGGTGAAACAGTTCTATGATCGCCGCGATAGCCTGCAAAAAGCGGCTTCCAACTGATATGCACCGTTGCTTGATCCAGCCAGAAGTGCTTGCATCCGATTCGATTCGTCTCGGGCACGAGGAGTCACGTCATTTGCGGACTGTTCTGCGCGTCAAAGCGGGGGATTCAGTCGAGCTTTTTGATGGCGCGGGATATACACGGCGTGTGGAAGTGAAGACGGCAGACAGGCAGGGACTGGGGGTGGAACCACTTGAGCCGCCGCAGTTTCATGCACGACTTCCCGTGTCGATGGTTCTCTTCGCCAGCGTGATAAAGCGGATGGACTGGACTGTGGAGAAAGCAACCGAACTGGGCGTTGCCGAGATCGTTCCCGTATTGACAGACCGTTGCGTGATTCGCGTATCTGTAAAAGATGCGCCGGCAAAGGTGGAACGCTGGTTACGGATTGCGGAGGACTCGCTTCGACAATGCGGCGGCAGCTGGTTGCCCCAGATTCATCTTCCTTGTACGTTGGAGGAGAGTTTGGAACGAATTGACGCGCAACGGACTTATGTGGCAGCCCTGTCCCCATCCGCACGTCCGTTCCGCGAAAGTCTGGCGTCGGAACCTCCAGAACGAGTCGCGTACTATGTCGGTCCGGAAGGTGATTTCACAAAAGAAGAACTGGATGCGTTACTACGTTCCGGCTGCATTCCCGTGAGTCTCGGACCGCGTGTTCTTCGTGCGGAAACGGCTTGTCTCTACGGGTTGAGCGTGTTGAGCAGTGCTTGGCTGTAGTTTCGCTTGCCTATAACTTCGTAGGGCGGCGAAGCCGCCCAGCTGAGAAGCGTGGAAGCTGAGAGGCTGAGAAGTAAGCAACCAGAGGTTGCAGTGACGGATGGGAGGGACGCGACGGAGCGCGTCCCTCCCGTTCGTTTGCATTCGATAACTACCGATGACACGCGACAAACGACACGCGACACGCCGCATTGGACTAGCAGGACTAGCGAGGCTGGCGAGACTGGCGGCTAAACACCCGTCCCCATTGTCCCCATTCTCCCCACGATAACTGAACTGGTGGTGAAAAACGCTGATACACCCGTTAACTTGATACGCCGAAGTTCGGAATTGTGAGGGGGGATGGAAATGTGGTATAATCAAGGGCATTATGAAGAAAACAAACTGTCTTGTCGGTTGTCTGTTGCTGCTGGCTTGGTACGGGTTTGCGCTTGATGCGGATCTGTTTTGCAAGCCTGCCCAGGAACATCATCCTGAAACGTGGTTTCACTTCATCGGTGGGAATGTCGCCGCCGCTGGTGTCACTGCAGACCTAGAGGCAATTCGGGACGCGGGGATTTCGGGCGTCCAGTTTTTCCACGGTCAGTTCGGTGGTCCGTGGCCAGGTGTTTCGCCGCAGATTCCCTGTTTGAGTCCGCAGTGGGATGACTTGGTGCGTCATGTCGCCTCCGAATGTCAGCGGTTGGGGCTTACCTTCAAGATGCAGAATTGTCCGGGATGGGCGATGTCGGGCGGTCCGTGGATCGCGCCGAGTAACGCCATGCGTAATCTGGTGTTCAGTCGCACGGACGTGCGTCCCGGAACTGGCGCGAGTGTGCTACTCCCGCTTCCGCCGCAGACCAAGGAGGATTGGCGCGATTATCAGGATATCGCTGTGTTGGCTTTCCCGACACCGGAAGGTGACACGGGGAAACAGCTGGTTCCGACTTCGGTTTCGAACCTGCTGTTCAAAGATCCTTTCGCTGGCAAGAAGGGTACATTTCAGGCGGTGTCGGGCACGAATGCGTACAGCACCGAATTCTCGTTTGAGAAGCCCGTCGTGTTACGTTCCGTTGTGTTACCGTCGCCCTCGCAGCTGAACCACGGTTGGAGCTACGAGATCGGCATGGAGGTGTGGATCGAGGCGTTGACACCGAATGGAGCCAAGGAGGTCGCGCACTGGGAGTTGCCGCAGGGATGCTGGCAGGACAATGAGCCGATTACGATTGCTTGTGATGACGAGTCTTCCGCACGTTGGCGGTTCTCCTTCCGCAATCGTCACGATGTGAATCTTGCGTTTGTCCGCTTTTCCAGTGCGGCGCGGGAGAGTAACTGGGAGGGACTTGCCGCCACCACCCTGCGCGGGTTGGTGCGGGTGCCACAGCAGCGTCAGAGTCGGTCTGCGTGGATCAACCCCGACCAGATTCTGGACTTGACGAAACTGATGGATGCGGAAGGCCGCGTTTCGTTGGCGGGGCTTTCCGGCAACTATACGATTCTGCGGATCGGGCATGTCAATCCGGGGTACAAGAACGGACCGGCACCGAAAGAGGGAACAGGATGGGAGTGCAACAAGCTCTCCAAGCTCGGCGCGGACGTGCATTTCGCGGGATACATTGGACGTTTGAAAAACGAAGTGCTGGGCAAGGGACAGCTGGCTGGGTTACTGATGGACAGTTGGGAGTGCCGGCGCCAGACCTGGACGTATGAGATGGAGGAAGAGTTCCTCCGTTTGCGCAAATACGAGCTGCGCCGTTGGCTTCCAGCGGTTTTCGGATGGGTGATCGACAATCCGGAAACCACCTGGCGTTTCCTGCACGACTGGCGTCAGACGATCAGTGACTTGTGCGTGAACAATTTCTACGGACGTATGTCGGAGCTGGCGCACAAAAACGGATTGAAGATTCAGTTCGAGACGGCGTTTGGTGATGTCTTCCCCGGCGATCTGTTGGAGTTCTGGAAATACGCGGACGAACCGATGTGCGAGTTCTGGCAACCGCATAGCGATGGGTTTGTCGGCAGCTTTAACTTCAAGCCCGTGAAGCCTTGCGTTTCCGCCGCACGGATGTACGGCAAGAAGCGTGTGGCGGCAGAGGCGTTCACCTCCTTCGCATTGACATGGGACGAGAAGTTCCGGATGTTGAAGCAGGTCGGCAACCTGCATTACGCGAACGGCGTGACACATTTTGTCTTCCATACCTACACGCATAACCCTCGAATCGGTGTTGTGCCGGGAACCTCATTCGCGAACAGCATCGGTACGCCCTTCCTGCGTGGCCAGACGTGGTGGAAGTGGATGCCGCAGCTGACGGAGTACTTCGCACGTTGCGAGACGATGCTGGAGACGGGGCTGCCGGTTTCCGATGTATTGTGGTACCTCGGCGATGAATTGGGACACAAGCCGTTGGAAGACGCGCCGTTCCCCGCTGGGTACAAGTATGACTACTGCAACGCCGACGCCTTGCTGAATCGAATTCGGATCAAGGATGGCAAGTGGACGACGCCTGAGGGAATCGCGTACCGCGTCCTGTGGCTGCCGGATACGGTGCGGATGCTTCCTGAGACAGTTGAACGCATTGTGCGGCTTGTCCGTGCCGGTGGTGTGGTCGCATGGGATCGACTCCCCGAGGGGAATGCTTCGCTAACTGGTGGGAACGAATCCTCGCAGAAACTGCAGAAGCGTTTGCAGGAGATTTGGACCGCTAAAGAAAAAGGCTACACCGCTCATCGGATCGGCAAGGGGCGCATCTATGTCGGAACGCCGCTTGCGGATGTGTTGCGGAAAGAGGAGATTGCCCCCGATGTGATGGGGAGCGGCGTGATGTGGTGTCACCGTCAGGACAAGGATGCGGACTGGTACTTCGTCTGCGCGGATAAGCCGACCGGATTCAACGGTTCGCTCCGTTTCCGTGCGTGCGGCAAGGTCAGTGTCTGGGATCCTGTGACGGGGAAGACCAGTACCGCCCTGACTTCGCGTGAACAGAACGGGATGACCACGGTCACGTTGCAACTGGCACCGTCCGCATCGTGCTTCCTCGTGTTTAATCATCGGGAAAAACAGGGCGTAACCGTTACCGGCGTGACCTGTGACGGAAAGACGATGCCGGACGCGTGGGCGGTTTCCGACGAGACGTTTGCCGTGAATGTGGAGCAGGCTGTGTACGAAGCGATCGACAACGCCGACCTGAAACAGGACGTGACGCAATGCGTTCGCAAGTTCCTCGCGGAAGGTGGCAAGTCCCTGCATGTGACGAACGGGACGTTAGGCGGTGATCCCGCGTACCGGCATGTGAAACGCTTCCGCGCCACCTTGCGTGATTTGGCAGGGAAACGCTGGACGGTCGAGGCGGACGAAGGCAAGACGGTCGAACTGGTCAAAGACGGATCCGTTCTTGCGCCGAAACTGCCGTATGACGTTCTGCCGGAAGGCAGCGGAATCGTCGCTTGGGAACCGGGGAATTACGAGGTGACGCTTTCGGACGGAAGCCGTGTCACGAACGAGGCGACACGCGTGGCGGAATTCCCATTGCCCGGTCCGTGGAATGTCGAGTTCCCGGAGGGGTGGGGGATGCGCGACAGTTACACCATGCCCGAACTCAAGCCGTGGCGCGAGTTGCGCGGTCTGCCGGAAACGCCGTATTTTTCGGGAACGGCGACTTACACCATCAGCTTCCCCGTGAATGAGATGTCCGGGAAGGCTCGGTATGTGTTGGACTTGGGCAGGGTCGAATCCATCGCCTCCGTTCGTCTGAACGAGCGTAAGCTTCCTGTTCTGTGGGCAGAACCGTATCAGGTGGATGTCTCCTCCTGCCTCCATGTGGGGGTGAACATTCTGGTGATCGAGGTTACGGACACGTGGTACAATCGACTCGTTTTCGATGCGGGACAACCGCAAGAGAAACAGAAGACCTGGACGATCAAGGGACCGTCGAAAGATGCGCCGCTGCGCGATTCCGGCTTAATCGGTCCGGTCGTGTTGCGGGTGGGCGAGTGCTTCCCGGTAGTTCGGGCTGCGCAATAAAAGTTCGAAAGGATCGTTTATATCCGTATGAAAAAGATACTTGTAGTAGCATCCTGTATGATTGTCAGCGTTGCGGCGGGGTGGTTCGGTCACTCGTTTACGTCCGCATCTGCCGACAAGCCCACCGAGACGCTGAAAGGCGTTCGGGCTGGGCGCGTGGTCGAAAAGAAGGTGGCAGTCCGTGACGAGGCCGCCGATTTGGAGATCGCGGCGTTGAAAAAACGCATTAAGGAACTGGAGTCCTCGCTCTTTCAGGAGCAGAAAACGACAGAGGACACAGTGGAAAAGGCAGTCGAGTCTGCTGTCAACAAGGTGGCGCAGGATCGTCGCGAACCGCGTGACTTCCGCTCCCGCATGGAGCAACTGAAAAAGGAAGACCCCAAGCGGTACGAGGAGATGCGCAAAGGCAGGGAAGAGTGGCGGAACCGGATGCGCCAGCGGGAACAGGAAAAGGTCGATTTCCTGGCGAGTGTGGACACATCGGGCTTCACACCTGCCGCCAAGGCGACGCACGAACAGCTGCTGGGGCAGATCGAGAAGGTCAACGCCATCATGGAAGAGTTCCATGAACAGCACGAGAGCGGCTCGTTTTCGAATCTTACGGAAGAGCAGCGGCGCGAGCAGCACGAATCCTTCCGGCAGGAAATGGAGCTGTTGCAGAACCTCTATCAGGACGAGCGTCATAACCTTCTCATCTCCACGGCGGAGTCCGCCGGATTCACGGGAACGGAGGCGAACGACTTCGTGCAGCTGATCCAAGGTATTTACGATTCGACCTCCGCATGGGGTCCAGGACGTCGCGGTGGTCGAGGCGGTCGCGGCGGGCCCCCACCGCCGCCTGGACGCTAGAGTAAGAGAGCGCTGGGTGATATGCCAGTGGGGATTGAACCTCGCCTTTGGACGAAGTGTCAAGGCTTGGTTCAATCCCTATCGGTGTGAAAAAGGAGGATTCCAGCGTGTGCTAATCGCAGAGGATTGCAACCAGTGATGCAACAGAAGTCAATACAACAGAAAACATATCGTCCGCTACCGCCAATTACGCTGTGGCTGGGCGTCTTGTTATCCGACTGGTGTATCCTTCCGTCGGGGTTATTTTTCATTACCTTTTTGTGTGCCCATTTTTTGAATTTGGAGGGTATGAGATGAAACGAATCATGCGGACAGTTTGGTGCGGCTTGTTACTGGCGTTTGTTGCGTGCGCAGACGAGATCAAGCCGGAGGATGCGGAGACCGCAGCGCGGAACTGGATTCATTCCGAGGTGTCTCCGCTGGGAACCCGTATGGGTAAGAGCGTTTCGGGAATCCAGTCTTTTGCAGATGTCGATGGGACACCCTTGTTTCATCTCGCCGCGTTGGATGGTGGCGGGTTCGTGATTCTTTCCGCAGACGATGGTATGGAACCGGTTCTTGCCTTTTCGGACAAGGGAACGTTCTCTCCGTCGGAGGACAACGCACTCTGGGTCTTGTTGCACCGTGATTTACCGTTGCGTACGGGATTACACAAGCGCGTCAAGCAATCGGCGAAGGGAACCGGCACGGCGAATCCGCACCAGGCCGCATGGCAGCGATTGCTCGGTGATTCGAACGGGTGGAAATACGCATTGAAGACGACGGGCGAGATCAGTGATCTGCGAATCGCGCCGTTGCTCAAGACGGAGTGGGGGCAGACGACGGACGACGGGTACGAAGAAAAGCCAAATCTCTACAACCTCTATACGCCGGAAAACTCGCCTTGCGGTTGTGTGGCGACTGCCGGTGCGCAGATCATGCGCTTTTTCCAATGGCCGACGGGAAGCCTTCCCCGTCGTACGTTTCTCTGTCTGTATGAGACACTTTGGGAAAGGACTCCGCTGATGTTGAAAACATACGGCGGACCTTATGCGTGGACGAGTATGCCGGAGCGTCCGGCGGCGACGAGTCCGCAACAGTCGCAGCGCGAGGCAATCGCGAAACTGGTGTATGATGTCGGTATTTCCTGCATGATGGCTTATTCGCAAGATGGATCGGGTGCGGGACTGTACATGCTGGCGGATAGCCTAACGGATTATTTCCAGTACGCGCAGGCGAAGGGATTCTGCATCGAGTCGGGGACTTTTTCGGAGTCGGTCATTCAGCGCGCGGTGCTGGCGAATTTGGATGCACGCCTTCCGGTCGCGCTGGGAATCACGGCACCGAACGGATACGGACATGCGGTTGTTGCGGATGGTTACGGGTATATCGGATCGACTCGGTACGTGCATATCAACATCGGGTATGATGGTGACGCCAATGCTTGGTACAATCTGCCAGACTTGAGTTTTTCGCTCAACGGCGCGAACTATCCCTACAAGTACATCGACCAGATGGTATATAACATCCATCCTTCTCGCACGGGGGAGATCGTTTCCGGGCGTGTACTGTTGCCGAACGGTGTCCCCGCCGCGAACGTAGTTGTGACGATTCAATGCAACGGGACTTCCCAGTCAGTAACCGCCGACAAGAACGGCATTTGGTGGGGGCTGGTGGAATCGAACTCGTCTGGGACGGCGAGTTACTCGGATGCGGCATATTACGGAAGCTGCTCGTTTTCAGTCGCCGCCTCCGTCTCGGTGGAGACGACGGAAGACGGGTTCTACACCCCGAAGAGCGGTTCGGTCGGGAACAGCTGGGGTAACACGATCCAGCTTTCGATCTTGCTGACTCCCGCGTATTCCGTCGAGGCGTCCCAGCAGACGTCGGCAGAAGGCATCGAGATCTCCTGGCAACGTGGACGCAACGCCGTGTCACAGGCTGTGTACCGCGCATTGGCTGGTGATTTCTCTGCCGCGCATTGTCTGGCGGAAGGGCTCACAGACGCCTCCTCCTATTTCGACACGACGGCGGTACCGGGCGTCCAGTACACCTACTGGATTCAGTCGAACGACGCCTACGGTAACACAGCCTTCTCCGAAGGCGTGGTCGGCATTCGTGCCTATCCGCCCGGTGTGGAACAACCCCTGTTCCCGGAACCGCTGAACTCCACACGCCTGAAGACGAAGGGTACCTACAGCGGATTCTTCTACGGTTCGAAGGAAGTCGATGGAGAAACCGCGAACGCGATCCAAGGGACGCTTACGCTCAAGGTGACGAATGTCAAGACCGGAAAATCCACCGTGCAACTCGTACTGGAGGGACGCAAGCTCTCATTGCATGCGTCTGCCTGGAAAAGTCTCCCGGATGTAGAGGGTACGAGAACGTTGCTGTTTTCTGGAAAGAACAACATCCTTCTGCGCGTGAATATCCGCGAGGAACGGATGTGGGGAACGTTGACTGGCAAGGGTATTACGGGCGAATTGCCGTTTGACGGAGCGCGCAACTTCTTCGTCGAAACGGCGAACAAGCGCAAGTCCTTGTGGAAATACTATCAAGGAACATGGACAATGGCGATGGAGACCCAGGTCGCCGCCGGTTCCATCCCCGCCTCGTACCCGTGGGGATACAGTGTTTTTTCTTTGAAGGTTGCCGCCAAGGGCAAGGTGACTATGCGGTATCTGTTGGCGGACGGAAGCAAGGGAAGCGTTACCAGTCAGCTACTGCTATTGGACACGTCGAATGTCGGCACCGCTTTCGTTCCGCTCTTCCTCCAACGTTCGAATGGCAAGAAAGGCGTACTGGGTGCTGGACTGTGGCTCAATGCCGAAAGCCGGAAGATCGATGGGGAAGGTTGGTGGAAGAATCCGCTGAACACCCGTTTCCAAGCACTGTTGGTTGCCATCGGAAAGATCAACGCACGTCCCTACGCGAAGCTGTCGATGGATTTGGAGCAGACCGAGAACCTTCCGCCCTACAAGGATACGTCGATTCGACCGCTGGACCAGCTTCTGCCGATCGGCGAGAAGGTGTCGGTTTCCGGGAATCGTTGCACCATCGCCAAGCAGGTTCCGGTGAAGGTGGCGAAGGATGGTACGCTTACATGGGGCAAGAACCCAGCGGGACTCAAGCTTTCCTACACATATTCGACTGGCATTGTCAAAGGTTCCTTCTACGTCTATTACCTAGTCAAAGGTAAACCGTCGAAAGTGAAAGCGACTTTATCAGGTATTGCGTTGAACAATGGAGTACAAGGCTGGGTTACGGTGAAGGACGTTTCGTCGGGGTTGAAGATGAAGAACGTTTTTCGTTCCTTGCCGTTCTGCCTCTATCCGGAGTGATGACTGGACAAGCGGAGCATCTGCGTAATTCACCCATCTCATGCGCACGAGAGGATTTTGGAAACAACATGAACAACCTGAATACAACAACTGAAAGAGGTACGCGGACTAACCAGTCCGCGCATCGCCTCCCCTTTGCCTTTACCGCGGCAATCATTGGGTATCATTGCCCGTTGCCTTTGTGGAATCGACTATTTGGGCGCGGGCAAGTTGGCCCGCGCTCTAAAGACAAGTTGTTTTTGTAAGTTGTTTCTGTTGTTTTCTGTTTCAAACGATAGCTGAACTGGTGGCGAAAAACTCAGATGTGCCCCTGGACAAGCGGAAGGTCGTTTGGGGATTTGGTTTGAAGAAAGAGGTTTTGACTATGAATGGCAAATGGATACAGGTGGAAGGCGGCGTGACAGCTGCCAAAGGTTTCCGTGCAGCCGGAGTTGCGGCTCAAATCAAGTATGCGGGACGGAAAGACGTGGCGCTGATCATGGCGGATCGTCCTTCCGTGGCGGCAGCCGTCTATACCAGCAATCAAGTTGCCGCCGCGCCTGTTCGCGTGGACCGGGAACGGACGGCGACGGGAATCGCACAGGCGATTCTCGCGAACAGCGGGTGCGCCAACGCCTGTACGGGGGAGCGTGGCATTCAGGATGCGCTCTCCTCTGCGCGTTTTACGGCTGAAGCGTTGGGGATCGACGAGAAACTCGTGCTGGTCTGCTCAACCGGTGTAATCGGTATGCTGATGCCACTGGATCGTCTGGAACAGGGCGCGAAAGAGGCGGCGCGGACATTGAGTCGTGATGGTGGGAACGATGCTGCCCGCGCCATCATGACGACCGATACCGTGTCGAAGGAGTTTGCTGTACAGGTGGAGATTGATGGAAAGATGGTGACAATCGGTGGCATGAGCAAGGGCGCGGGTATGATCGAGCCGAACATGGCGACGATGCTGGCGTTTGTCACGACCGATGCTGCGATTAGCGCCAAGATGTTGGACCGAGCCTTGCGCGAGGCGACAGCCGTGAGCTTTAACAGTCTCGTGGTGGATGGCGATCGTAGCACGAACGACACCCTGATTGCGCTGGCGAGCGGTGAGGCTGGCAACGCGGAGATTTGCGATGCGGAGTCGGAAGGTTATCGGTTGTTCGCGGATGCCCTACGCGGCGTGTGCGTGGGGTTGGCGAAGATGATGGCGAAGGACGGCGAAGGCGCCAGCAAGTTTGTCACCGTTCGAGTCATCGGGGCGGCTACGGAAGCGGACGCAAAATGTGCTGCCCGTGCGGTTGCGAAATCGCCGCTGGTCAAGACCTCGTGGGCTGGTATGGATCCGAACTGGGGTCGCGTGATTGCCGCTGTCGGATATTCCGGCGCGGAGGTTGATGATCAGCGTGCGCAGATTTTCTACGGCGATGTCTGCGCTTACGACGCGGGCAAGGTCGCGGGAGCCGAGACGCTTGCCGCGATGAAGGAACGGATGCGTGCGGCGGAATTCACGGTGACGGTTGACTTGCATCTGGGCGATGGCGAGGCAGAAATCTACACCTGCGATCTCACCCACGGCTATATCACCATCAACGCCGATTACACGACGTAAATGATAGGCAAGGCGGCAAAGCCGCCAGCTGAGAAGCGGGGTGCTTCGCACCAGTGACGAATGACGAGTGACGAATGAAAGAAAGGTTGCCAGTCACGCCAGTCCAGAACGGTGGTCATTGTGCGGCGATGCATGTTGCGTGTCGTTTGTCGCATGTCCTGTTCGATAGCAAACGATTGCCATCGTCAATCAGAGGTGATTAGATTTGTAGAAGTCTAAGATTCTAGGATACGGCGATTGGTACCGGGCTTTTGGGCAACGCGGACGTTGCCCTTCTTGGAATTACCGTAGAATGCGGCGTCTCGTTTGTCCCGTTCGTCTCGGTTGTCTCATGCAGTGGTTACACCAAGCGCGTCTCAATTGAAGTTGATCATGGCGTGAACGGGCTGGCCGGGCGGAATCATGGGGCAGACATTGGCCGTCGGTTCTACGAGGCATTCGATCAGCCAGGTTTGGTTGCTGGCGAGTGCCTTTTCAAGCGAGGTGGCAACTTCCGTCTCGGTCGCGACACGGCAGGATTGTGCACCGTGCGCCTCCGCTAGTTTCACGAAATCAGGCAGGTAGATCGGACGGTCTTCAATCCGCTCGTTAGGGTTGCGCCCGTGTTGCGAGAGTGTGACACCCATGCAGCGGTTGTGGTAGAACAGTTCCTGCCATTGCCGCACGTTTCCGAGGTAGGTGTTGTTCAGAATCACAAAGACGATGGGCAGTTTGTGCTCTACCGCAACAACGAGTTCCTGGAAGTTCATCTGCGCCCCGCCATCTCCCATGACGCTGACGACTCGCTTGTCCGGGCAACCGAGTTGTGCGCCGATTGCGGCTGGCAGGCTGTATCCCATTGTGCCGAGTCCACCGGAGGTGAGGAACTGTCTCGGACGCGAACAAGGGTAATACTGGGCGGACCACATCTGGTTTTGCCCCACATCGGTCACGAGAATCGCGTCGCCCTTCGTCAAGCGGTGAATCTGCTCGATGACGAACTGCGGCATCAGTGCTTCGGATTGTTTGCGATACATATACGGGAAGCGCGTCTTCCACTGCACCACCCGTTCCATCCAGGACGCATGGTCGGCTGGCTTGACGAGTGGTAAAACGCGGGAAAGGACGTTCTTCACGTCGGCGCACATTCCGAGATAAGGGGTGATGCTTTTGCCGATGGACGAGCAATCGATATCCACATGGACGATTTTCGCATGGGGAGCGAACTCGGAGACCTTTCCGGTCACGCGGTCATCGAAGCGGGAACCCATCGCCAACAGGAGGTCGCAATGCGCGAGTGCTTGATTGGAGGCGACCGTTCCATGCATGCCAATCATCCGCAAGTCGAGCGGATCATCGGCGGGGAACGCACCCAGCCCCATCAATGTCTCGCAGACAGGGATGTTTGCGCGGTGCGCCAATGCGCGAACCTCATCCGAAGCCGAACCAGAGATGACGCCGCCGCCGACATAGAGTAGGGGAGACTCCGAAGAATTGATTAGATCGGCAAGCCGTTCGATCACCGTGTCATCTACTGTTCTCGTCTCCGGCATGTACGAACGGAACTTCACATCAGCGGGTGTTTCCTGATCCGTGAGCGCCTGCTGGATATTTTTTGGAATGTCGATGACGACAGGACCGGGCTTTCCTGTTGTGGCAATGTAAAAAGCCTTCTTGATGATGGCGGGAAGTTCATCAACATCGCGGACAAGAAAATTGTATTTTGTGATTGGACGGGTCATGCCCAGAACGTCCGCTTCCTGAAAAGCGTCGTTACCGATGCTATCCATAGCGACCTGTCCGGTGATACACACTAGGGGGATGCCGTCCATGTTGGCGGTAGCAAGCGCGGTGACGGTGTTGGTCGCGCCAGGACCAGAAGTGACGAGACAGCAGCCAGGTTTACCCGTTGCGCGGGCATAGCCGTCCGCCATATGGCAGGCACCTTGTTCGTGACGGCTCAGAATAAAATGAAGGGGCGCGTCGTAGAGGCGATCGAAGATATCGATTACCGCACCGCCGGGGTATCCGAAGAGCGTGTTGCAACCCGCTTCGAGCAGACCGTCGATGACGCACTGTGCGCCAGATCTTTTTTTACTGCCTGTTTTCATTGTTTGGTTCTCCATGACTATAACTTCGCAACGCGAAGTAGTGACGAGTGACGGGTGGTGAGATTCGGTAGTGCCAATAAAGATTCCCGTGCGAGGGAGGGGTACTTGTCATTGCGGATGATAAGAATCTCGCCCTTTTCGTTTCGAGCACGGCGGTCGCGACAAGCGCATCCCTCTCGCTACTGCCTATTCACTCCCAGCAGCCTTCCTTGATCCCTGAGAGAGTCACTCCGTGGTTTTGACATTCCTTTCGTGGCTTTGAGATTCCTACAACAAAAAAACGTGTTGGGCGAAAACTGACATACGCCCAACACGCCCTTTGCGCCGAGTCATCGTCAGAGGTTTTTGGCTACGGCCTCCGCAGCGGCGGCGTTCGCCTCTTCCTCCTTCGCGGCGTTCTGGGCGGCGGTCATTTCCGCGATCTTCTTCTCGATCGCGCCCGCGACATTGTTCTGCGAAGCTGCCGCCCCCGCGATAATCGCGTGGAAAATCGCACTGCTGTGGGAAGAGCCGTGGGTGATGATGACCGTGTTGGGGACTCCCAACAGAGGAGCTCCGCCGTAAATCTCAGGGTCCATCTTACGCTTCAGGGCACGGAAAGCCCCGTGCAGCAAGAGGGCACCGAACATCCGCACGGGATGACGGTAGAACTCGCGCTTCATCCAGTAGCCGACGGCATGTGCAACGCTCTCGGTCGTTTTCAGCACAATGTTCCCGACAAATCCGTCACAGACCACAACGTCTGTCTTTCCCAAAAAGAGATCATGTCCCTCCACATTCCCGCGGAATGAGATGTCCGGAATCTTCTGGATTAGCGGAAACGCTTTCTTGGTCATTTCGTTTCCTTTGCAATCCTCCGTTCCGATGCTCAGCAGACCGACGAGGGGAAGGGTGCGCTTCAAGACGGCGTGGGAGTAAACGGATCCCATGACGGCGAACTGGGCAAGCCATTCCTCATGGCAGTCCGTGTTCGCGCCGGCGTCCAACAACAAGAGCGGGCGCTTCGGCTGACGTGTCGGCAGAACGGTGGCGATCGCGGGGCGGATCACACCCTTGATTCGACCGAGGTGGAAGACCGCAGAGGCAGCCACCGCGCCCGAATTCCCGGCGGAGACGAAAGCGTCCGCCTCCCCGCGTTTCACCATGTCCATCGCCACGTTGATGGAACAGTTCTTCTTTTTGCGGACGGCGACTGCGGGCGGTTCGCCCATGTCGATCTGTTCGGGGGCGTGGACGATCTTCAGGCGGGAAAGATCCGCCTTCGGATACTTTGCCAGTTCCGTGCGGATGACCGGCTCGTCCCCGACCAGATAGACACACTCGATGGTGTCCTGCAAATTGGCGGCGGCATCCACCGCGCCGTGCACGATCTCGTACGGCGCATTGTCGCCGCCCATCACGTCTAGAGCGATGCGCGTCATCTACCTATTCCGCGTCAACTTTCACTGTCAGGACTTTGCGACCGTTGTACATCCCGCAGGACGGGCAAGCATGGTGCGATTGCTTCGGCGCACCGCAATTCGGGCACGCGCCGACGGAAGCGACGACCGCCTTGACCTGTCCGACGCGCTGACGGACTTTTTGTTTCGACTTCTTTTTCTTTGGCTCTGCCATTGTCCTACACTCACTTTCTCTGCGATTCGACGGACGACTTCCGCCCGCCTCGTTTTTTCCCGGTCTCGCCGGGGGTACCCTTCAACAAATCGTCCAGACATGCGAACTCGTTCCCGCCCTCGGAATGCTTGCACGCGCAAGCACTCTCGTTCAGGTTCGCGCCGCAGGTCGGACACAGCCCCAGGCACCCCTCCCTGCAGAGGGGGTAACTGGGAAACGCAAGTATGATAGCCTCTCGAACCTCATCGGTCAAGTCTGCATACTCTGTTTTTGCATCGATTTCTATCGAGCAAACAAATTCATTTTCTTCCGCCACGGTCTCGAAATCCGCCCCACAGCGACGGCATACGCACCGGATCGGCTGCCAGACACGACCTTGGATCAGCAGTTCGCTACCGAGCAGATGCGCGAAAAACCGATATCGCATCACGCCTAGAGGCGTGATGTACGGCTCATCGCCCAGCTCCAGCAGACCCTCATCCGTCTCGCCGGAAAACTCTTCCCCGTCCTTGTCGAGGCGGGCGACATCAACGATCAAATGCCCCTGCGTTTGCAACGCCGCTCCCTTCCCGCATGATGTGTTTTTCCGGATGCCGTTTCATATACTCGACCAGATGACGGCTGACTGCAGGGGGGACAAACGAACTGGTGTCTCCTCCATAGCGCGTGATTTCCCGAATCATGCTCGCCGTGACATAGCTGTAGTTCTCGTTCGGCATCATGAACAAGGTCTCGATCTCAGGCGCGAGCTTGCGGTTCGTCAGTGCCATCTGGAACTCGTACTCGAAATCGCTGTACACGCGCAGTCCGCGCACCACGACACGGACATCGTGCTTTCTGCAATAGTCCACCAGCATTCGGTCTAGGCAGTCGATCGTCACGTTCTCGATCCCTTCCTCGTCGATGCACTCGCGCACCATCTGCATCCGTTCACCGATGTCGAACATGCTGGTTGCTTTCATCGACACGCCTGCGACTGCGACAATCACGCGGTCGAACTGCCTCGTGCTTCGCCGGATCAAATCCAAATGTCCCATTGTCAACGGGTCGAACGTACCCGGATAGACTGCAGTCGTCATGCTTCCCTCCGCCATATCACCAGTCTTGTCTTGCCGTACACCCTGTCGCGGATTGGTTCCCAGCCTTCCACCGTCTCCGCGCCCGTTTCGACGGGCATCTCCGCGACGAAGAATCCTTCCGTTCCCACAACATCGTTCTCCTTCGCCGCCTTCAGCATTGCGGCGAATCCGTTGTTGCGCGCATCCTCGTAGGGCGGGTCGGCGTACAACACCTTCGCGTTCTTTCCCTTGCCACCTTGTGCGAGCCAAGCCGATGCATCGGCGATGACCAGTTCGGTGTCGGGATAACGGTCGGGTAGGGGAATCGAAGGAATCTGGCGAGGATGGATTTTCTTTGCGTGCAGGACACCACGTCCCGGCATGGGTTGCGTTGCCTGTACTGGCTGTCCCGCCAGCTCCAAAAAATTCTCGTAGATGAGGCGGGCGTTCTGCACGTTCTTCTCGATCCAGGTGACGCCACCCGCTCCTCGACTCAACGCGTCCAATCCAACCGCTCCGCTTCCACCGAAGAGATCGATCCAATGCGTCTCCACGACGGACTCCGCGAGGATGGAAAACAAGGCCTCCCGTACCCAGTCTTGGGTCGGTCTGATCTGATCGCCCGGCGGTGTCTTGATCCGCCTGCCGCACCATGTTCCACCTGTTATCCGCATTGTGTCACTTCGCCATTTCTATTCCCGCAACGGGAAATTGCCATTATGCCATTTTTATCCCGCCAGTCAAGCAGAAAAGGCGGCGAAGCCGCCAGCTGAAAAGCGGGGAAGATGAGAGGCTGAGATACGGGGCGGCAAGCCGCCAGTGACGAGTGACGAATGAAAGGATAACCGCCAGTCTCGCTAGTCTTGCCAGGCTACCCGACATGTCGTATGTCGTTTGTCGCATGTCATTCGAAAGTTGTCGATAGCTGTCTAATAGAAAGCTGTCCGACGACGAGGGCGTCGTCGTTACGCGCAGAGTACGTCATCTCCTAGTATTCCAAACGTAACTACATCTCGAAGAGCTTCGAGGTAATCGCGGCTCCCTTACGTCCGTAACATTCTGTTGGACGCACGACAAAGCGTACCTTCGTTCCTTTTTTGGGAAGTTCGCTTGCCGCAAATACGCACGATCCCTTCGTTGCTTCCTGTGTGGGCGGCAGGTGGAAGCTCTCGGAAAGGACGCGCTTTAATGCAACGGGATAATCCACGTCCTCGTGGTAGGCGAACGCCTGTACCTCGTAGTCATATACACGCGAGGTCGCCGACGGTTTCGCCGCAGGGAAATGCACCGTCACCTGATCCGTCTCCTTGCCGCGCCGGTCTTTACCCATTGCGCGCGTCACCGTTACAGTCGCATCGGCGGCAAATTCCGGCGCGACCATCTTCGCCCCTCGCACGTCGAACGCAAAGGCGCGCGACCCGTCCAGCGGCACATGCCAGTCAGGCCCCACCTTCTCGCCGCCTAGAAACTCGCGCCTCTCGATCACAAGGTGGTCGTCATAGACGGAGACCAGCATTCCCTGTTTTCCCAAGTGTTCGGGAAGGAGCGGCATCTGTTTGAGGATACCGTTGTGATTTTCTCCATTCTCGCGCCAGTATTGCGCGAAGATATAGGAGAGCGAGGAGGTGCCGATGGACGTGAACGCCCCCTGCCAAATACACCGCTCATCCGTAAGCGAATAGTGGGAGTGACCGGAGAACGCGACGGCATTCGGGTAGGCTGAAAGCGCGCGCGTGGCGACACCGTGGTCATGTCCCCATGCCCACGGTCCCTGCACCGTGTTGCCAGGATGCGGATGTTGGGCGTAGAAGAACGGCTTCTTCCCCTTCAGACCAAGTCGCGATTCGTTAGCCTTCAGGAATGCCTCTAGATCTTTCTCATAGCCCCAGTGCGAACCGATGAATGTGTACCCCTTCACCTGCTTCGCATACACGCCAGACCACGGTTCCTTGAACAGGCGTTCCCACACGGCCTTACGATCTGTGACGATGCAGTGCGCCGCACGTGTCGCCTCGTCCGGATACTTTTCCGCCAACTTCTTCGGTGTATCACCGTAGCCGTGTCCCTGTACGTCATGGTTGCCGTAAACGAACAGTTTCTCGATTGGCTGTCCATCGGGACGACGGTTCTCCGGGAACACCTTGAACCAGGCATTCGCCACCAGTTCCAGCTGATCTACAAGTCCACGATCTGCCATGTCTCCCGCGATGATCACACCGTCGGCTTTCCTGTCGCCGAAGAACTCGAGAGCCCGTTCGAAGACCGGCACGTTCTTCTCGTCGTAGATATGAATGTCGCTCAGAACGCCGAGCCGCAACGCAGGACTCGGGGTGTTCAAAGCATGTGTTTTGTCACTCTGTGCGAGAGCTGTACTTCCAAGAAAGCCGCTCCAAACTCCGGTCGCCAACGTGGTACCAACGAAACTTCTACGTGTTATGTCCATATTCCATCTGTTTCCTCATCAATTCCCGATACTGTCCGCGATGCCCGTCTCGTGGATGATTACGTCGTCCACGACAAACACCGCCTGTCAGAGACAGGATGCTGTAGCTCCGATCAGACTTCCAGTATCATTTTCTCATTTATCAACGGGCGGCCTGTCCGTCCGAAGCAGTCACGCGGCGTGACGGTAAAACGAACCGGCTTGCCGATTGGCAGTTCTGCGGGTGTGAAGAGGCACTCGCCCGGCAGGTCGGCGCACGCTTCGGGATACGCGAACCCGGGCGCGACGATCTTGCGCACCACGGGAGGGACGCGCGCCTGCGCGTCCGCCACCTCCACCGTATAGTCGAACACGCGGCTACCATTGACCGTCTT
>JAFYDR010000332.1 GCA_017544725.1 Kiritimatiellia bacterium | reverse complement strand
TGTCGTCGTTACGCGGTGGACGCGACGGAGCGCGTCCCTCCCCATCCGTCACTGCAACCTCTGGTTGCTTACTTCTCAGCCTCTCAGCTTCCCCGCTTCTCAGCCGGGCGGCTCCGCCGCCCTGCGAAGTTATAGGCAAGGTTGGTTCTTATCCTAAACCGTTCGAGACCACTATCTGCGCATCTGATTCCGTTCTTCCAGCGATGCCCGAACTTTCAAAAGGTCGCAGGGTGCCGCCGCACCGGTCTCGACTGCGGCTTTCGCCACCGCATAGGAAACATCGACAAAAAGACGACGGTCGAAGGGTTTCGGGATGATATAGTTGTCACCGAACTCCAGCGTCTCCTTCGCGTAGATCTCCTGTACGTCCTCTGGTACAGGCTGGAATGCCATTTCCGCCAATGCGCGCGCCGCCGCAATTTTCATCTGCGTGTTGATCGTACGGGCGCGTACATCCAACGCTCCTCTGAAGATATAGGGAAATCCCAGCACGTTATTGATCTGGTTGGGAAAATCGGACCGTCCCGTCACCATGACATACCGTTTCCCGCGCAACGCCTCAGCCACCACCTCGGGACGAATCTCCGGATCTGGATTCGCCATCGCGAAAATCGCAGGGAAATCGGACATCGACAGGACATCCGTTCCGTTCAGGCAGTTCGCGGCGGAAACACCGATAAAAATATTCGCACCGTGCAAGGCTTCGGACAAGGTACGTGCTTTCGTATCGGCGGCATGTCGCCGTTTGTGGGAATTGAGATCATCACGACCGATATGGATTGTTCCCTTGCGATCGCACATCACCAAATCCTGTACTCCGGCGGCTTTGCACATATCGGCGATGCGGATTCCTGCCGCACCCGCACCGTTCATCACGATGCGGAGATCAGACATCGAACGACCGCTCAACTTCGCGTAGTTCATCACGCCCGCCAACGTAATGATTGCCGTTCCCCACTGGTCATCGTGGAAGACGGGAATATCCAGCATTTCGTCAAGTCGATCCTCGATCTCGAAACATGCAGGAGAAGCGATATCCTCCAGATTGATTCCTCCGTACATCGGCGCAATTGCCAGCACCGCGTCAATCACACGTTGCGGATCCGTCTTTCCCGTGTTCGCACCGTTCATACGACAATGGTCAAGCGGAACAGGCCACGCATCGACATCGCCGAAGGCCTTGAAAAGAACGCCTTTACCCTCCATCACGGGAATGCTCGCAGAGGCGCCCAAGTCACCAAGTCCCAAAATCGCCGTGCCGTCCGAAACAACGGCGACCAGTTTTTGCTTTGCGGTATAATCAAACACGCTCGCGGGATTCTGCGCGATCTCCTTCACCGCATGAGCCACCCCCGGTGTATAGGCAAGACACAAGTCGTTCTGCGTCCGAAGCTCTTTCAGGAGACGCACCCCCACCTTGCCACCCAAATGATACTGCAACACGGTTTCACGATCAAAAACAGTCATAGCCATACTCATGTACTCCGAACTTGAATAAGGGCATTTTACACCCGCCCACGCGAAAAGTCTAGCGGTAACTGGCGCACGACACATGTCAGGCACATCTGCGAGATTCACACATCTCATGCACACGAAAGGATTTTGGAAACAACAAGAACAACCAAAATCCAACAACTGGAAGAGGTGTGCGGACCAACCAAGCCGCGCATTGCTTCTACTTTGCCTATAACTTCGGGCCGCCAGAGGCGGCAGTGACGAGTGAAGAGTGACGAGATGTGGTAGTTTTTCCAAGTTATTCTCCATGAACGTTCTCGCGCACGGCGCGGGCAGGGTGCCTGCCTATAACTTCGCGTATTTGCTCTCGCTACTGGGAGTTTTGGAGGCGAGGAGAATAGGAAAGCTTTTTGAACCTTCTCCCAAACTCCGAAACTCCTTGTCTCCCCGTAGCGAAAGCAATCATACCAGTTATCCCCATGAATGCTCCCGCGCGACGCGGGCAGGGCGCTTGCCTATAAC
>JAFYDR010000026.1 GCA_017544725.1 Kiritimatiellia bacterium | reverse complement strand
TCGCTGTACTCCTGCATGGTGGAGACGCGGATGACGGAGGAACCCTCCTCGCGGCGATACCAGAGTCCGGAAGTGCGGCAGAGTTCTTCGACGGCGGTTGATGCGGTGACATTGCGCAGAAGGATGGAGACATTTTTCTGCGCGGCGCTTTCCGAGGCGGAGATGTTGACATCCGCCTGATCCGAGATCAGCCGGAGCAACGTTTCCAGCGGGACTGAAGTCGCTTCGACATAGCGCAGGAATTCGGGTGGCGGATTGGACGGCATCTCCAGCGCGCGGTATCCACCCTCCAGAAGGATCGGTTGCGAGTGCGTGTCCATTGCCAGCTCCACGCCCTTGGCGGTAATCGCGCGAATCTCTAGTTCGACGCGTACGCCGTTGACCGGCTGGAAGAGGCGGGAGCCGGTACGCACCTGCATCGGCTTGTCCGCACCCAACAGGGCAATGCCTTTGTTTTCCGCACCGACGACGAGGGCGCGGAGTTGCAACGCAGCCGTGTCGATCGCTTCGGAACGGAGGTGGTCTGCGAGTTTTGCGGATGGGCGTGTGGGATCTTCGCCTTGCCCATGTACAAGAAGTGGAAGAAAAGCGAGCGAGAGGAAAAATGCGGTGTGGATTCTCATGTGTACGTTTCCTTTCTAATTCGTTCCGGCCATCGAAAAGAGTGCCGTGAAAAAAGCGATGTAAACGAAACCGACAATCAATCCGGTGATGACGATCATCAGCGGTTCGATCACGATCCCAAAGCGTTTGATGGCGATGGAGAGGAGCATCTCATGGAAACGGGCGGTCTCGCCAAAGGTCTCGGCAAGTGCGCCGGTCGTTTCACCAACGGCTGCCATGCGCGAAAGCATCGGCAGAAACTCCTTGGCTGCTGCTAGACTGGCGGCGAGGGTCTCTCCGCGCATGACAGCGTGAAAAGCGTTGCGGATACGGCGGGAGAGGCGACGGTTGGTCAACAACTGCGAGGCGACATCCAGCGATTCGAGAAGGGTGACGCCGCTTTCGGTGAGCATCTGCATCGTACGGGCGAAGAGCGCGGTTCCGGAGAGGCGTAGGATTCGACCTGTCACGGGGATTCGTAGCAGGAATGCGTCTTCCGCTTCGCGTCCCGTCGAGAAGATCCGGAGTAGATACCAGAACGCAATCGCACTACCGATGCCCGCAAGGATCCAGGGATAGTTGACAGTCATCCAGTCGGAGAGCGTGATCAGGAATTGCGCCATCGGCGGCAGCTCGCTACCGCCTGCTTGTAGAAACTCAGAGATTTTCGGGATCACGACCATCACGAGATATACGGAGACACCGATTGCCATGAGAACGGCGAGAATCGGATAGACAAGGGCGTTCACCAGAAGCATCCGCAGATTGCGTCTCGTTTCCATTTGGTCGGCAGCTCGGGTGAGTGCGAGTTCCAGTTCGCCTGACTGTTCACCGACGTGAATCAGACGATGCGCCATCTCTCCAAATTTCCCCTTTTGGGCTTTCAATGACTCTGCCAGGCTTTGTCCCCCCAGTACATCGGCGTGTACACGTCCCCATACGCGCATGGCGCGTGGACTGCCAGACTGTTCTTGCACGGTCTGTAGCGCGGTCAGCAGAGAGACGCCGCTGCGGATCATGGAGGCGAGTTGACGGAATCCCAGCTCGACATCGAGGGAGGTCATCGGGAGCAAATTGGCCGGATGAAAATGATTGCCCGCGCCACTTCCTTTGACGGGCTTACAGGAAAGCACCAGCAGACCTTGCGCACGCAATTCCTCGACGAGCGCGGCGGACGATTCCGCATCGTGCAGAATCGTCTGCCGTTTCCCGTCGGTGGTCTGAACAGTGGCGCGAAAAGAGGTCATGTGAATTAGAATCCTCCTCCGATGAGTTGCTGGATTTCAGAAATGGCCGTTTTCCCTTCGAGGCACTTTTCTATCGCATCGTCGAAGAGTGTTTTCATTCCATTCTCCCGTTCGTAGGTATAGATTTCGCTCTCGTGTGCTCCCGTGGAGAGACGCGAGGCGAGTTCGCGGTCGGGCTGGAAGAACTCGAAGATGCCGATTCGTCCTTTGAAGCCGCGTCCCGCGCAACAGAGGCAACCACTCGGATGGTAGAAGGTTTTCCCTGCCCAGTCGGGATGTCCCAGCGAAATCGCCTCTTCCGCTGTCAGCGCATACGGCTGGCGGCAGTGCGGACAGAGTGCGCGCACAAGCCGTTGTGCGACGGAGAGACGTAGCGTGGCTGCCGCCAGATGCGGTGCCAGTCCCATGTCCGTCAGTCGCGTCACGGCACTGATCGCGTCGTTTGTGTGCAGGGTGGAGAGAACGAGGTGTCCCGTGAGTGCCGCCTTGATTGCCGTGTCAAGCGATTCGGAATCGCGGATTTCTCCGATCATAATCACATCCGGGTCATGGCGCAGGAGCGAACGGAGTGCCTTGGTGAAGTTGACCTTGTCGGAACTATCTACTTCTGCTTGAGAGACGCCGGGAATCTCGTATTCGACGGGGTCTTCCACCGTCAGAATGTTGAGCGGACGCTTGGCGAGCAGGAGTTGGATTGCGGCGTACAGCGTGGTCGTTTTCCCAGAACCGGTCGGTCCCGTGAGCAGGACTAACCCGTGCGGTTTGGAGAGAACCGCCTCGAACTTCGACAAGTCGGATTCGGAGAGTCCAAGCTTGTCGAGCGTCAGCCGTTCTCCCGAATGCTCCAACAGGCGCAGGGTGATTCGTTCCCCGTGACGTACCGGTAGGGTCGCCATGCGGATGTCCAAAGGCGGAACACGCCCCGTGTGGATTCCCTGCATCCGCCAGGTGAATGCGCCGTCCTGCGCGGCACGACGTTCGGCGATGTCAAGACCTGCCAGCACCTTCAGACGACTGGTGACAGACGGTTGCATTGCGGCAGGAATTCGACGGATCTCCTCCAATTCACCATCTACACGGAAACGGACACGCATCAAATCCTGCTCCGGGTCGAAATGGATGTCGGAAGCGTGTCTCAGCAGGGCAGTCCGTAACAGATGATCAACCAGCGCGACCGGATCTTCCGATGCTGTGTCGGCAGCTGCGCGGGGACGGCTATCACCGTAAAAACGCAACAGGTATTCGCGCAGTTGTGCGGTTTCGGTGCGACGCGGTCGAACTGGGTGTCCACAAGTCCGTGCGATCGCCTCGGTGGTTTGTGTGTCGGCGGGATCGGCCATCGCGACGATCAGTTCGTCGTTCAGGACGCAGAGCGGCAAGACAAGACGGCGCAACGCCAGCGAGGGTGGAATCGCGAGAATGCAGGCGGGATCGGGCGTGACGGTCGAGAGATCAAGCAGTTCTTCGTTCATCCTAGAAAACCTCGGTTGAAAGTTTGACGCAGAGGACGCGGACATGATATGTCCGCGCACAGAACACCCAACGGGAGGGGTGCACTTGTCGCGCCACCACTCGGAGTCGCAGAGGATGCGCACAGAACACCCAACGGGAGGGGGCACTTGTCACAAAGGAATTTAGGTTCATCGTTTCTCCCCATTTGGTTGTGGTGCGCCGTTTTTCGCAAGATGTCCATTAAGCGCGTTGGGATTGTGCGCGAGAAGGAGTGCGACTTGCTTCGAGATTCTGCCTTTTTGCAGAAGTACGGAAAGACATTGGTCGGTCGTCATCATTCCTTGCGGTTGCCCTAGTTCAATTGCAGAGTAGAGTTGCTTGCTGCGTCCGGTTGCAATGAGGTTGGCGACAGCGGCTGTTGTCACCATTAGCTCGCAAACGGGGACACGGCGGTTTCCGCTCGCGGCGGGTACCAAGTGCTGGGCAAAAATACCACGCAACACCATTGCCAGCTGGTGACGAATTCCATCCTGTTCATCGGCAGGGAAGACGGAAACGAGACGTTCCACCGCGCCCGCGCAGTCACCCGCATGGAGTGTGGTGAAAACGAGATGCCCAGTTTCAGCGGCGGTGATTGCCGTGCGGATCGTATTGAGGTCACGGATCTCTCCGACAAGAATCACATCGGGATCTTGTCTCATCGCTTCAACCAGTGCCGCATGGAAACTGGTCGCGTCACGTCCGATTTGCCGCTGGTTAACCAAGCAACGTCGCGACTCGTGGACGTATTCAATCGGGTCTTCGATGGTGATGATGTGTCCATCTCGTGAGAGGTTGATCTGGTTGAGCAAGGTCGCGAGCGTGGTGGATTTCCCCGATCCCGTCGGTCCCGTGATGATAACAAGCCCGTCGCGGCAGTCGCAGAAATCGGCAAGACGCAGAGGCAATTCCAGTTCTTGCAAGGACCGGAATTCCGAGTCGAGTCGCCGGAGGGCAACCGCATGAGTACCTGCGGTGAGGAAGAGGTTGAAACGATACCGCGAACCGGAGGGGGATGTGATCGCGCCGTCGATGGAACCATCCTCTAGAAGCTTGGCGAGTACCCGTTCGCGCGGCAGGGAGGTCGCGCCAAGACGCTGGACGATTTCCAACATCGCGGGTGCGTCGATTTCCGGGAAAGAGGGGTTAGGCGAGAGAACACCTTGGATTCGAAAGCGCGGCATCAGTCCGACGGCGAGATGGATGTCGCTAGCCTGTATCTGTTCGCAATATTCAAAAAGGTTATGAAGCAGATCAGTCATATTCAGATATCCTACTGGTTGGTTAAGCTGGGTGAGCGTACAATTCGATTGTTTGCGAATTGTTGCTCCATCCAATGCCGTGTGGCGGCAAGAGGCAAGTCGTTCCCAATTGTTCATGCGGTTTCATACGGTTCCTTACAGCCAAATGATGAGTTCCCAGCGGCAGGTGGAAGTGCCGGATTGGAGACGGATGGATTCCGGAATCACCGCCGCCTTTTGATGTTCCAGTTCCGCCAATGCCGCGACGAGTGTCGGGTAGGCGGTTTCCAGCGTGAGGGAGAGGCAATCGGGATGTGGACGGCAACCAGTCCGTGCCAGCGTTTCCCGGATGGGCGACTCCGCTTCTTTCCGTTCCGCATGGAGGATGCGGATTCCGTGTGCGCGCAGGACAGAGAAAACCGCGTCTTGCCGTTCTGCCAGTTCCGCAGCGGGATTGCCGACGAAGCAAGGATCCGCAGGCCGGATCGCGCGTTCGGCTGCATATTCCGCCTCGACGGTTTTCAGTCGATTCTGCAGAGCCGTCTTTTCCAGCGGGAACTGGTCGGGATCGACGAGTTCCAGATGTTCGCGTTCCAGTGCGGCGACACGTGCGCCAACTGGCATTCGCCAGAAATACCAGTAGGCGGCGATGATACCCAGCGGGATCAGGAGGGCGAGAATGACTTTGTCTTTGGTACCGACAGTAATCATGGCGTAACCCTCTCTGGATGGAATGTGACTTGACACGAGAAGGAGACTGTCGTGGCTGGTGCCTGGACTGTGATCGCGCCCGGCGTGAGCTGCCACCCCAGCGGAGCGAGTTTGCGGGAGAGACGCACGAACACCTGTACGGCATCCTTCGGCGAGACGCCGATGGCCTGAATGGTGGCGGAGAACGCAGACTCGTTCGGTGTGATGGAACGCAACAGGGCGTCGCCACCGCACGCCTTGGGCGTCACCTCCAGAAGATGTTGCCAAGCGGCGCGGAAAACCTGTGCCGAACGCATCGCCTGTTCTTGGTCTGTCCGTTGCGTGCGCAAGTTTGCGATTTCCTTCTGCGTGTTCTGGAGTTTCCGCATCAGCGAATCTTTTTCCACTTGCAAGGTACGCTGGTGTTCCACGATCGGTCGGAGATTGTTTTGACGACGAATCAGGCGGAATCCGTCGCAGAGGATTCCCGCGCAGAGCAGTACGCAGACGAGGATGTACAGGACGCCATACCTCGCCATCCGACCATGTTGTGGAGAGGGAACGATCCACGGAAGATCTTCAATCCGTTCAGATTCCGCACCTTCGGCGGGAACTGCGGTGACAGCACGGACGGTCTTCTTCGCGCGTTTCGCATCCTCCAAAAGGAGTGCAAGATCCTGTTTGCGAATTTGGACGACGTCAAATACTGTCCGTTCCGGATTGCCGTCGTCCAGTGTCCGCCACGCCAGTTCCGATTCGCTACGCGGAATGCCGGAGAAAGGTTCCACCTCGAACGAAAGCGCGGCAGCCAATTCGTCGCGAGACAAACCCTTCACCTGTTGACGCGGGAGGGTGATCCGCTGTCGGAAACAGGCGGTAGAGGGAATGACTTGTGATGGCAGGATGTTTTTCATCTTCGGTTAGGGAACAGGGAATTTGATTTTCAACCAGTTGTCCCCAGGACGTAGGGAGACCCGGTGGACGGTGGAAGTTGCCGTCGGAACGGAAACGCGGACGTAGGCATAGCCGAGCGGTAAGCCCTCAAAGCGGTGGGTGGAAACGGCGGCTGTGTAGATATCGCCCGTGATGGCACCGCCACACGGCGCATACCAACGGAAGGTGACGGTCGAAGGCGGCAGCTCGGTTTCCGCGCCGGAGGAGAGACCGACCGCATAGATCTCCAAAGCGGCATCGGCCTTGCTGGAGGGGGGCAGGGACACGGCTCCGTCTCTCTCCTTTTCGGTGGATGGATGCGCTCGGTCGTCCGGTCTCGCATCACTTCCCAAGTGGCGAATGCTCATGATCGGGCTTCCGTTCGCCACGGCAACGGAGTGTATGTCGAGCAACCGTGCGTATCCTGCATCATCCGGCGTTTCAAATGGGTTGCCCCACGGATCCACAAGACGATCTTTTCCAGTTGGCAATCGCAGGTAGGGACCGCGCCAGCCGCACGGAATCCGAACCGAGTTGTCGGCAAGTGCCACCTTGTCGGATTCGGGAACACAGAGATTCTCCGGTGTGGCGGGACGGATCGCATAGTCGGGCAGATCGTCGGGACGTCGCCACAGTTCCGAAATTGTGAGGGGAACGATGTGTTCCGTGAGGTTGGTGAAGATACCCGGCAAGGCGCGGGGAAGGCGTCCCGTATCCACGAGGAAACCGGTCGGTTCACCCATCGCGTCCATCGCATAGACGGCGGCGGCGATCTCCTCCAGCTGGCGGTTGGCTGCCGCCGTCCGTCGTGCATCGGTCTGACGCGAAAGCTGACGGACGGCGAGGTGAGCCATCAGGGAGAGAAGCGCAATGACCACGACCATCTCCACAAGCGTGAATCCGTTACGCTTCATTCGTTGTCCCCCTCGTCAATGTCGTTGCGGGAAAGGAAGAGGACGAGATCATCCCCACGCGCCGAACGGTCGTTTCCGTCGATCAGTCCTGCCTGACGCGAGAGACGGCGTGCAGTGCGATTCCAACTGGTAAACTGCCAGTTCGTGGTATTCGGCGTGAAGCAGGGGGTTTGAAGAATACCGTCCGGACCGGCGGAGACGATACGGGCAAAGTGAAAACGGACTTGATCCGGGATGTTTGTGCTGCTGTTCGGAAAAGCCTGTGGCGGCGGAATCTGTAACACGTAAGGATTGCCCCACGGATCCATCACAGCCGGTTCACCGGGGAATCCATAGATCGAACAATCGTGCAGGGCGTTCCGAAAGTCGGCAGGTACGTTCAGGTTTGCAAGCGAGGGAAAGAATCCGCGTTCCGCAAAGGAGGCATCGGATGCCGTACGCCGGACGTGGGCGTCGGGGAAGACACCGGTCATGACCGATGTGCCCGCGCCAAGGTGCAGGTAAGGGCCACGCCAACCGCGTTGTTTCGTCTCATCCCAAGTGGTGAATGCCTCCGGCGGCGCACACCCTTCCTGGCGCGACTCATCTACGCGCACGGCACGGGTAAGGGTAGGGGAGACAACGGTTGTTCCGTACAGGTTCGTGGCGATCAACAGGTTGGCGATTCGAAGATTGGCCACGGAGAATCCCGGAATTCCCTCCATGTCGCGGAGATAACCGGCGGATTCGGAGAGGAAAGCATCGCGGATGGTGCGAATGTCCGTTTCCGCTGCGACAAGACGTGCGGAACGGATCGAACGCGAGAAACGGATGCTGGTAAAAGTGGCGAGAACTGACAAAATCGCCACTACCAACAGCATTTCTATCAGGGTAAACCCTACATTCGATTGGAACCGAAACCCTTTCATTATTTTTATAAACGCATCAACGAGGCAAAAGGTTCATGGGCGCTGGTAGCAGTCAGCTGTTAAGTTTTGGGGTGTCGTAACCACCTCACTGCTACCTACTCCCTATTGCCAACTCCTTACTACTTGTCTTCTTTCTCGCTCTCAGTTTCTCCGGGGGGAGCGAAACGCTTGTCCCAGAAATCTTTTCCCAGAAGTCCTTTCTTTCCAGTGAGTTTGATGATGTACTTCATCTTACCTGTCAGTTCTGGACTTTGTTCCGTTCGGCGCAGGAAGGCCGGACCTTCTGCCATCATGTGGGCAAAAGTTTCCGCGCGGTCTTCGCGCTCAAACGATTGCGCGTAATCGGTGACGAACGCCTTTTGGATACGGTCGTCATCTCGGTTGCGTTCGACCGCTTTCTTTTCCTTTTTGTTCAGCGTGATGCTTTGCAAGCTGCTGCCTTTGTACACGAATGACTTGGGGTTCCAGTCCGTCCATTTGGAATCGCTTTTCTTGTTGTCGAATATGTGGAAGAGTTCGTGATAAACGGTCTTGGCGGAAAATCCGACGGGGAGATACATGGCCGATCCGACCGCAATTCCACCGGGGTGTTTCCCGTTGGGAAGCGTCAGGTCGGTACAGATAATGATGATGTTGATACCGGAACGCTTGACGAATTCTAGCGGCAGGATTTTCAGCGCATCGAAGAAACGGTCTAGTTCATCGTCCAGCTGTTCGTCGGGGATTTTCTTTCCCTGGATTCCACCTTTTTTGAAGGTCGGTTTGCGTTCGATCTTGAACCCGTATTTCTGCGCGATCTTTTCGTAACGGCGCATATTTCGCGAGGTTTCCGTCTTCTGGTTAACCTCTTTTGAGGCGGTTTTCCACGAAGGCTGGGCATTTGTCGGAACATCATTGGTAGGAGTTGTGGACGTGGAGGCAACTTCAGTTTCTGTAGTTGCCGTCTCTTGGGGCGGTGGCGTTTTCTCTGGTTGCGGTATCTTCGCATAGAGGCAGACGAGAAGTTTTTTAACTGCGTCAGAAGGCTCTTCCTGTGTCAATGCCTCCTCATACGGACGAATCCAATCTTTCGCTGGAATCAGGAAATCATTTCCGAAACTTTCCTTCATTGCGCGTAACACATCTACGGCATGGTCATACGCCCGCGCCCTCAAGTAAACGCGGAATGCGGCGCGGAAAAGCAAGATGCGACAGGCAGGATTCTTATCCGCAAGAGCGAATGCACGGCAACTGTCGGCAAATTCAGACGCTGTTTTCTCGCCACGTTCCAACGCCATCATTTCATCCGCGATCCGTTCCTTAACCTGCGCGCGAACCGCATTGATCTCCTCCTGCGTCGGAAGAGATTCTGCCGTCGCCAGAAAGAAAATCGAGCCCCATAAAAAAAAGATCTTGGCTATCGTTTTCATCGCCGCACATCATAACAAAAAAACGCAAGGGGTAAAAGCACTGTATTAGGCGTGTTATGCTGGTTAGGCGTGTTAAGCGAGTTAAGCTGGTTAGGCTGGTTAAGCTGGATAAGTGTGTAAAGCGTGTTAGGCGTGTTAGGAGGAGAATGAATTGATCGCCGTCGAAAGCGGGCGCGGCAAGTGAATTCCCCGTCCGAGTGCATTCGATAGCAATCGATAGCTACCGATGACACGCGACACGCGACACGATTCCTTCATTCTTCATTTCTCTCTTTTCATTTTCTCAGCTGGCGGTTTTGCCGCCCAGTTATAGGCTAGCGGCGCCAAGCGCAGAGGGCGGGGATGAAATAGAGGGTGACGAGGGAGGAAACGAGGATTCCTCCGACCGATCCGATACCGATAGCGGAGCGGAGTTCGGATCCGAGTCCACCACCGAGTGCCATCGGCAGCATCCCGAAAAGTGCCGCTGTCGAACTCATTAGGACGGGACGGAATTTCGCGGTTGCCGCCTCCCACACGATTTTTGCTCGTCTCGCTCGTGTTCCGCCGATTCCTTCTGCTTGTTCAATCCGCCTCATCTCGTCGATGATGAGAATCGCCGCGTTCACCACAACGCCCACCAGCATGATGCCGGCCAGTAACCCAAAGATGGTGAAGGTGGTGTGTGTCAGCCACAATGCGGTGAACATCCCTAGATAAGCGAATGGAATGGTGAAGAGGATGATGAACGGCATCGACCAGGATTCCATAATTGCCGCGAGTAGGAGGTAGGTCAAGATGATTGCGACGCTCGTCACCAACGCGAATTCTCCGAAGGTCTCGTCCATGTACTCCGCGATTCCGCCGATGGCCGTCTCGTATCCCGGCGGCAGCCTTTTGCCTGCCGCCGTCCGCAACGCTGCGAGTGTTGCACCGAGTCCGTATCCAGATGCGGTGTTCGCATAGACGGTGACGGCGCGACGCTTCATAGAACGTACGATCTGTACGGGTTTCATCACGCGCGTTCGACTTGCCACAGATTCAATCGTAAATGGCTGTCCCTTCTTTCCGGGGAAGTTGAGCTCGTTAATCTGGGCGAATCCCTTTTCTTCCGCAAAGCGTACGCGAATGTCATACGAACGGTCTCCCTTTGTAAAACGTGCGGGTTTGAGTCCGGCGAAGGAAGCACGCAGGGTCAAGCCAAGCACATCAGGGCTGACACCGAGATCGTTTAGGACGGCGCGTTTTGGTAACAGGCGCATTTCGGGTCTCCCGATACGGACAGAATGCGAGACATCCTCACAGGCGGGGTTCTTCTCAATCTCGCGTGCGGTTGCCAGCCCAACCTCGTTGAGGACATCCAGATCGTCGCCGAGAATTCGGAATTCGGCGGACTGCGCACTGCCTCCAATGATTAGCGGCACAAGTGCAGACCAAATGACATCTGTTTCGTCCGCGCAGATTTCGCGCAATCGTTGTGCGACCTGCTGGATCGACTCCGTACGTTTCGTCATGTCTTTGAGTGTGAGTGAAATTTCGGAAAGGTAGGATCCTTGGCTGACGGCACCAAGGATTCCCTGCGTTTTTCCGACAGCGATAGTGATGTCCCGCGCAAGTACATCGCCGTGCGAATCCTTCAACGAGACGATTTTGTCCGCAATGGCACGTGTGCGTTCTGCCGTCTTTTCCAACGCCGTGTCTGCGGGAAATTCGAGGCGAACCGTCATTTCACCTTTGTCCAATGTGGGAATGAAATCGATCTGCATCTTCGGAGCCAGATAGAAAAACGCTGCGACTGTGAGAGTAGTCACGAGTATGGCCGTGACGAACGGATGACGCACGACCGGTCTGAGCGTAACGGCATAGAGACGCGACGCACCGTTGTACAACCAGTTCCACGGCGCAAGCACAAACGATAAAGCGCAGTTTAGCCATTTTCCTTTCTCCGCAAACATGGAGGAAAGGATTGGGGTGAGTGTGAACGAGACGAAGAGCGAGGAGAAGGTTGCCGCAGTGATGACGATGGCGAACGGGACGAAGAAGCGTCCCGCGAGAGTTGTCATCGTTGTGATCGGCAGGAATACGACGACATTCGTCAATGCCGATGCGCATACGGCGATTGCCACCTGACCGGCAGCCGTTGCGATTGTCTGTTTTTGCGTCTCTCCAGCGGTCGCGCTGATTTTTCGCGCCGATATACGCGAGGCGATGTTTTCCAGCACGACGATGGAATTCGCTACAAGAATCCCAGACGAGATGCCCACCGCGCTCATGGTCACGAGATTGAACGAGCAGTCGAAGAAAGGAAGAACGATCAACGCAATAATCATCGTAACGGGAATCGAGACGAATGCGACAAGCGCACTCGACCAGTCGGCAAGGAAAAGCAAGAGGATGATTCCGGTCAACAGGATGCCCTGCCAAATGGAGTCGAAGCCACCCTTGACTGTGGCGTGAACGTAGGCACCGTCATCACGTACCCAGTGCAGCGTCATTCCTGCGGGAAGGCTTTCCCGTACGTGTTCTGCCGCTGTACGGATACGGTCAACGACTTCCGCCGCATTGGCCTCACCCTTCTTTGTGATCTTGATGACCACCGCGCGTTCGCCGTTGAAGAAGCCGAGAGATTCCGGACGCTTCGTGCCGTAGCGGAAAGTAGCGACATCCCGCAGATAGACGCGGGAACCGGGATGTCCCAGTTCAATACATCCCAGATCATCCAGTTCCTTCGCCTCTGCATCGAACGTTACGGACGTACTGCGTCCCGCTTCATCTACTTCGCCCGACGGGACTTTGAGATTTCCCTTGCCGACCTTGTTCACCACCTCGGCGAGCGTCAAACCTTTCGCGGCGAGTTTCTTCCGGTCCACCTCCACAAGCACCTCTCGCTTTTCCCCACCGATCAGTTCAACGGACGCAACGCCCGGAAGGGAGGAAAAACGGCTTGCCAGCCGATCATCTGCATAATCGTAGAGATCGCCGTTTTCTATCGTTTCGGGAGATGCCGCCGTGAGCGTCATCGTGACAACTGGTGTGGCGTTGATGTCGAACTTGGCCACATTGGGTTTTTCCGCACCGGAGGGAAGTTCGTTCACGATGAGATCGATTTTCTCGCGCACGTCTGTTGCGACAACATCGACATTTCGATCGAGATGAAACTCCAGCATCACTTGGCAGAAGTTGTTGGCGCAGGTTGCCGTCATGTGCTTAAGCCCATCTACTTGACTGACCGCATCCTCGATTTTTCGCGCCACTGCCGTCTCGATCTCCTCCGGCGTGGCACCGGGGTAGATGACCGTGACCGTTACATACGGTACATCGACAGATGGCAGAAGATCCACACCTGCCGAGCGCCAGGCGAGGAACCCAAAAAGCCCTAACGCAAGTAGTACGACCGTCATTGCGATCGGGCGTTTCAAGCTGATGTCGGTTAAAATCATCGCGCGTCCTCCACGGCAATCACCTCGTCGCCCTCATGCAAGAGCAACATTCCCTGCGTGACGACACGTGCGTCCGACGGCAGGTCGTTTGCTTCGATTGCGCACAGTCCGTCAGCCGTTGCGGTCGTGTGAACCGTATGGCGGACAACCTTCCCATTCTCGATGGTGAAGACAGCCTCTTTTCCATCCTTCATCGGATTGACTGCGGAGGCGGGAACCGCCAACGATTCAAACGAGGAGAAAACGATCTGCGCATCGCGCAACATCCCCGGTGCCACTTCATCGGAGCGCGGAACAACTGTTCGGACCTCGAAAGTGCGCGTGGCAGAATCCACAGTTGGTGATTTCCATGTCACTTTGCCGCCTGCGATTTCCGTCTCGTTTACTTTAACCGCCGAATACCGGGATGCGTCAAGGGAAAAACGAATTTCGCAGGACGAATCGTCCACCATCTGGAAAATGGGCGTACCCGGCCCCGCATAATCTCCAACATCTTTCAGCTTTTTCGTCACCGTCCCCGTGAAGGGTGCGCGTACTTCCGAATCGGCAAGGTTCTTTTTCGCGACGGCAAGTCCCGTCTGTGCCTTGGCTAGCTGTGCCTTGGCACCCAGCATCTGCGCGGCAGACGACTTGCCACCCAGTTGTGCCTTTTCCGCTGCGTCAACCGTAACGGCACCCTTCTTCACGAGCCGTTCCATTCGCGATAGGTCGGCGCGAGCCTTTTCGTCCGTAGCTTCGGCTTGTGCGAGTGCGGCGGTTGCGAGCCGGACGTCATCCTCTGCAGCGCGGACGGCATTTTCCAGATTCACTCGGTCGATCTGGAAGAGAGGATCGCCCTCTTTGACCGTTGCGCCTTCCTCGACCAACAGTGCGTCAATCACACCCGGAACGCGGGCGGAAATAGAGACAGATGTCTTCGCATGAACCGTACCCTGCACGAATGCCGTATCGGTAAACCGGTGGGAAACCGCTCTCGTTACTTTTACGCGAGGACGTGTGTCGAGCGGGCGCGTTGCGGTGGCAGGATCGTTCTGAATTCCGAGTTCTGATTTCCGAGTGGCAGGTGCAAACTTCTGTTCGGTTGCCGGTTCGTTTTTTCCCGTGCAACCACAGAGCAGGATCGGAATGAGACCACAAACAACTGAGCCAATTACAAAACTTCTCTTCTCGTATAGTTTCAAATATGGGGCATGAAAAAATGAGAATTTCAAGAAACGAACATTCCGTGAGTTCCGTGCATTCCGTGGTTTTGAAATAGCCTCAACCAATGTTTTCCGCTTCATATCTTTCCTCCTTTGTTACAATCCGATTCCTACCCCGATCGCCTGCCGGAGAGAGAGTTCGGCAAGGGCAACGGCATACCTGGCTTTCTCCGCGTCAACTTGGGCCGCATCGCGGTCAGCACGACGGTCTAGTACGTGAGACATCGTCTCCTGTCCGTCCTCGAACAGACGTTCGGAATCCGAGCAGACCAGTTCGGCGGCGGCGTACACCTCCTCGGCTGCTCGCAAACCATCCGTCGCACGATTCCAATTCCGCCATGCCTCAATAGTTGCCGTAATCACGGCAAGCATTCGATCTTCGCGCAACTGGAATTCGGCGCTCCGTTTCGCTTTCGCAGCGCGGTAGTTCTGGACGCTACGGAATCCCTCGAAAGCCGCCCAAGTGCCGATCAGACTGCCGCTCCAGTAACGCGCGGCCAAATGTTCTATCGTGAACCGTTGTCCGCCACCGCCAACCACGACATTCGGCAGAAAATCTGCCAATGCCTGAATCACCTGTGTTTTACGCAACTCGACGGCTTGATCTTCCGCATAGAGTTCTTTCCGGTTCACAAGCGCTTGCCAGATAAGCTCTTCAAGTTTCATCGTGCGAACGGTTTCTCGGTTCACCGTTTCTGGAGTCCCGTTCGTGCCACGAAATGTCCAGTCGTACTTCGTAATTGCCGCAAGGGACTCGCCGTCCACCTCGAATGTTGCGAGCGGCCACAGGCGCATCATTTCGCAAAGCTTTGCTCGTGCGGAGACGGCGGCATCCTCCGCCGCTTGTAGCGAGACGGACGAAACCGCAAGACGGGCGCGAGCCCGTGCCGCGTCAGATTCCAACGCAAGTCCTTCCTGCACCAGCGCGGAAAGACGGTTTGTGAGCGCACGGTCACTCTCCACTTGAAGGGCGTATGTTTTTCGCAGACGATCGGAAACCACCGCCTGATGGTACACCGAGGCCGTGGCGAGATCTAGCATTTCCGATGCGCGAGCCTTGATCAGGTCACGGATACGGATTCCGTATTGAGACTCGGCGAAGAGGATCCAGGCGGTCGGAACAAAGACGGGTTGCGTCAGCATGACGGATGCGCTGTCGCCTGCCGTCTTTGCCATGTCAGCAGAGTACGGTCCGTACTCCCCATGCAGCTTGTTGAAAACGGCGCGGCCGTACGACAGTTCTAAATTGGGAAGAAACGAAGAAAACGCGGTTGCGCGGTGAACGCGGGCGAGTTGCGATTCCAATTCCTCCGAAACGAGTTTGAGCGTGCGAGAACGTACGAGGTTAATGGCAAGGGGAAGAGGAATGTGGTGGTTCGCTTCGCTCAGAACTTCCTCTGTTTCTTTCTCTAGGGACTCCGAGAACGAACGAGAAAGTTCGGCGCGTTCCGAATAACCGGGATTCTTGCAACCACCTAGAAACAATACGAACGGAAGCAGGACGGTCAATAGCCGTTTGTACATCGGATGCGAGTTAACGGATTGGTGTTTTGAGGAGGTCCCCAACCCATCCAACCCCCTAGCCGAACCACCTAACCATGCGCGAAGCGCATTGGGTAATTCCACAATTCCATATTTCCACAAGCTCACAATCATGACCTCCGAGAATGGTAGGAAAGGGAGAGGAAAACCGTATCCGCAATCTGTTCCGCCACCAGTTCGAGCCACTGGTTACGCGGAAGGTCAGTTGGACGGAATGGCTTCTGCCACACTTCGTCCAGCAGGGCGTACACGGAAGTCTGCGCCCAGATCGCACTTGCCCATTGCAGGACGAGTTTCGGATCATCGCCGCCGTTACTCATTTCGAGCAAGCGTTTCAGACAGTCAAAGATCGGCTTCATGTATTCCTTTTTGAGATAGGGATGCATGGAGGAAGGGGAGGTCATTTCCTGCCGGAAGATACCGGCGATTTCTCGTCCTGGGGATTGCGTGGAGGAAGTGATGGCGATTGCGCGCCGAATCCATTCGCGAATGGCATTCTGCCAGGATTCGGGGGAGTCCACCCGTTCGTCGAGGTGGGCAAGCGGTGCGCCTGAACCCTCAAAGAGCGAGCGGCAAACCTCCGCATAGAGATTCTGCTTGGAGCCGAAATAACGACTGACCAACGCAATATTGGCGTTCGCCGCCGCACAGATTTCACGAACTGTCGCGGCATGAAAACCGCGAGCGGCAAAGACCTTTGTCGCGGCTTTCAGAATCATTTCACTGGTGTCAATCCGTCCCATCGTTACCCTCATTGCTGTAAACAAATGTTTACAATACCATTTTCGTGTTATGCCGTCAATGGGAAAAGTGAGGGGAACTCTTAGCTTTTAGCTTTCAGCTGTTAGCTTTTAGGGAAACGCTATAGGGATGGGCAACGTCCTCGTTGCCAGAATCGACCATAACTGATGGACATGCGACAAACGACATGCGACACGCCTTCCTCCCAAGGGGTTTTTCGTAGTCTATTCATTTGCCACTGGCGGCGTTAGCCATCCTCCGCCTAGTTCGTTTTATGTTTACGCTTGTTTTTTATAAGGCTTTGTGAGACACTATTTCGCCAGTGAAGGTCTTGTTTCTATTTATTGATGGCGTTGGTTTGCGTTCGCCCGCATCCGATAATCCCGTTCAACCCGGGATTTGCCCCGTACTGTGCGATCTGATCGCACGGCACGCGGTTCCGATCGATGCGCGTCTCGGCGTACCCGGATTGCCGCAGAGTGCGACGGGACAGGCGACCATGTTTACCGGCGTGAACGCTTCGCAATACATGGGACGTCACTGTGAAGGTTTTCCGGGACCGTCCCTCCGTCGTCTCATCGAAGACGGAAACATTATGATGGACCTGACTCGTAAGGGAATCCGTTGCCGCTTCGCCGATGCGTACATGGTGGATCACGTCGATGAACTTCGTACGCGGCGTTTCAAATCCGTTACGACGGTCATGGCGTTGACCGAACCTCGCGTGATTTCCACGCAAGATGATCTGCGGGAGAATTTTGCGGTCACGCACGACATCACGCGGGAGAGCATTCGTGACAAAGGACACGATGTCAAGATCATTTCTCCCCAAGAGGCGGCGCAGCATCTTCTTTCCGTTGCACGTGCCTACGACTTCACGCTTTTTGAATACTTCCAGACCGACTTGTCGGGGCATTCACGCAACTACGATCAGGCTGTCTCGACACTCAGGACGTTAGACGCATTTCTGGGTGCGGTGGTTGAACTCTGCCAGATCTCTTCTATCTTGCTGGTATTGACCAGCGATCACGGCAACATCGAGGACATGGGGACACGCGGTCATACGCTGAATCAGGTGCCGTTGATTGCCGTTGGCCCTGGAGCGGAGCAGATTCAGGCGGGGGCGACCAGCTTGACCGACATCCAACCGCGACTCACCCGCTTCATGGTTCCCGGTGCGGTATTTATTCCTCGCACAGTTTCCCCGATCAACCAGCCCGAAGGGGGCGGGGCGGCTGTCGCCAGTGAAAAATGAAAAGGTTAAATCGCCGCTACGCGGCTTTAAATCGGCGTCTTCGACGCCTTTAAGTGGTTGGGTGGTTAGGTGATTAAATTGTGTCGTCCCTACGAGGCTTTGGGAGGGGCAACGTCCTCGTTGCCTCACTTCGTCCAGAATGAAGAATGACGAGGGTTAAATCGCTGTTACGCGGCTTGAAATTGACGGCGCGATTGCCTTCGGTTTATTCCTCGTCAATGCACACTACAGGATGGGTTCGACGGCGGGAGGTTCCGCCTCCTTTTTGGGAGCCGGTGGAGGCGGAGTTTCCTCGGCGGGTTTAAGGACGGTAACAGTGTCGCTGGTGCGAATGTCGCGGACCCAGCCGGTGTCGTTCGCGGCGGGGGCGTATTTGCGGTCTTCGCGCTCCAGCTCTTTG
This sequence comes from Kiritimatiellia bacterium, assembly GCA_017544725.1. Lineage (GTDB taxonomy): Bacteria > Verrucomicrobiota > Kiritimatiellia > RFP12 > UBA1067 > RGIG8368. The sequence goes on along the minus strand of JAFYDR010000026.1, from coordinate 3,477 downwards.
CGTGCGTTATGCGCATCCAATTCGCTGCGGCGGCGGAGTTGCTCCTCACGCGCTTTGATCAACTTTTCGTAGGTCTTGTTGGCGTTGTAGTCGCGATCCTGTTCGCGCCACTTCTCTTTGATGCGGCGCATCTTCTCGTCCTTCGCCATCGGGTCTGCGAGCGGGCTGGCGGACCAGCCGTAGTCGATCCACGGGCGCGGATCTGACATGGAGTTCTTGCGCCGCTGCGCCTCATCCAGAAGAGCTTTGGAGTCGTTGAAGACATAAGGCGTCATGAAGACCAGCAACTCCGAACGCGTGTCGGAACTGGTGGTCGAACCGAAGAGGTATTTGCCGATGACGGGGATATCCTTTAGGACCGGGATTCCGCTCTCGCTCTTCTTGATTTCGTTTTGGACGAGTCCTCCGAGGACGACCGTCTGCATATTCTCCACAGAGACGTCAGCGGAGAGTTTGCGCGTAGTAACGGTTGGGTACTTCTCGCCGCCGATCTGCTGGTCTGCACCGATGGTTTCAAAGGTCTCCTCGATTGTCAGCACAACCATACCGTTGGGGCTGATGCGCGGCGTGACCTTAACGGTGAGACCGATGTCGCGCTGTTCGTAGTCCGGTACTTCCGTACCGTTGTAGGAGGAACCAGAATAACGGACACCCTTGTAGAGGTAACGCATGTCTGTCGCCTCGATGGTCGCTTCCTTGTTATCGACGGTCATCAAGATAGGGGAGGAGAGAACTTTGGTACGGCTGTCGCTCTTCGCTGCCTCGATGAGGGCGGAGATCTGGAGCTTGTCGGACTTTAGGAAGTAGTTCAGTCCAGAACCCGCAAGCGTGGAGACTGCGTTTGTACCCGCACCAACTAGGCTTTCCAGCATAGAGGAGTGGGTTCCGCCACCGCCACCCATTTGGTCGCCGTTGCGGAAGAGCTGGTCGCGGATCGTACCATAGACGGGAACCGTTTGCTGCGTTTCCGATCCGTCTTCGCCGGTCACCGTTTGCGTCTTTTCGCCGACGACACCACCGCGTTTTCCCATCTTGATCCAGTCGATGCCGGTGGTCAACTCGTCGCCGAGCTGGACTTGGATGACGACGGTTTCGATGAGAACCTGCGAGAGCTGGATGTCCATGCTGTTGATGACTTCCAGAATGGCGGCAATGGCGGCAGGTGTACCCATCATCACGATGGCGTTGGTACGTTTATCTGCGAGAATCTTGATGTCATCTTTTGTGATCTGTCCAAGTCCAAGCGCGCCGGTGTCGCCGCTGGAGGTGCGCGTACCGGAAGAACGTGCACGTGCGGCATCGTTGAGGGAAGTGCTCTTAGGAACGCCGCCGACACCCGTGTGGTGTCCCCCGCCGGGCTGTTCCCGGTTCGCGTTGGCGTTGTTCGCACCGGAGGTGGCGGAACGGTTGCTGTTGTCGCTCGAACGGGATGAGGCGTTACCAATCAGGTCGTTCAGCATGGAGGCAACCTCTTCCGCTTCTGCGAACTCCAACCGACGGACAGTCGCTTTTACATCGGGATCCGTCTCAATGTCCAAGACCGTGATAATCTTGTCGAAGAAGTTCATGTTCTCTTTGCGGGTGATGATGATGAGCTGGTTTGAACGCTCGTCCGCAATGATCTGAACCTTGCCGCGGATCATACCGCGGTCGGCATCGTTCATCAAAGCTTCGATGTTCGCATTGGGCGTGGATGCGGGGGTGGCGGGTTGTTCCGGCTGTCCGGGACGACGGATGCCGGGAATCGTGCGGGGGGCCAACATCGGCGAGGGCGTGGGGGTTGCGCGTGTGAATCCCGGCGAACCAGAGGAGTTTTGCTTGACCTCCTCCTTCGCCTGTGTCTGCTTCTGAGACTCAGTGACGATTTCTTCCAACACCTTCTTGATGTCGGCGGCCTTGGCGTGATTGATCGTACGGACGTTGACCTCTTCGGTCGCGGTCATCGGCTGGTCGATGAAACGCACGATCTCCAGCATCCGGTTGACGTTCTCCTGCGTATCGGTAACGAGTAAGCTGTTCGTACGTTCAAATGCTTGGATTAGGCCGTCGGGGCGTTTGAATCCCTCCAGCGCTTTCTGGGCTTCAGTGATGGTGATCGACTTGAGCTGGATCATTTGGCTGACGGTCTTACCCTGTTCGGGGTGACCGCCTTCCGGCTTCTCCATCATAATCTTGATGCCGCTTGTGCGGATGGACTTGGAGGGGAGAGCCTTGATGAACTTGTCGCCGAACTGTTCCAGCGAGATACCATTCATCGCCAGCGAAATCTCAATCGCCTCCAAGTATTCCTCGCGCGTCAGGGGAACACCGCGCGAGCTACGCAGGGTGATGCCCGTGACCTTCGGCAAGTCGGGAGCGATCAGGAGCGTGCGCCCGACCTCGGCGGCATACGCCTCCATCAGGAACTGTGCGTCAGCCTGCTCGAACTTCAACGCGGGCATGGTGGTTTTCGTGTCATCGGGAAGCTGGTCGCCGAAATGCTTGACGGTGTTGGGTGCCATCGGCACCTTCGGCTCGTTGTTGTTCTGTTCCGCGCCAGGCTGCGGATTGCGTCCGTTGAGCAAAGGACGGCGTGCGCCAAGTGTACGCGGTGCGGGAATGGCAGAACGTCCGGGGACAGTCACAGGCCCCTGCGCGTTGACCATGCCTACGAGGAGGGCCAACACGCCCATGATCCAAATTCGTGTCCAACTTTGTTTATTTGTCATACGTTGTCTCTTTCATAGCCGGGCCAGGGCAGCAAATGCCGCCAGCTGGTTAGGCTGGTTAAGCGGTGCGGCCGATGCCGCCAGTGATAAGTGTCGAGTGACGAGTGGGGCGGTAGGCGCATGTCGCGTACCGCATCAGGGGACGCGGCTTCTAGAAGTTCAAGAATTGCTAGATCTTCTACCCTGCGGCGATTTGTGATGTTGGCAGAGGTGTCGGGGTCAGCGGCGGGTGTGGGCGGCGCCTGTTTCGAGTCGTGTGTCTCGTTCGTGGTATCGGCGGGCGGCGCGTTGGTGGCGGTAGGTTTCATCGTCTCCTTCTCCGTCGCGCTTACCGGCTTCTCTTCCTCATCCTCGTCCTCTTCCTCTCGTTCCCCGTACATGTAGGCGCACGAGAGCGTGAAATAACCTTTCAGGAATCCGGGACGGTTTTGGATCGGGTGGATGTAAAGCTGCCGGATGTCCAGCGAAGCGCCTTCCTGATGAAGTGACCAGAGGAAGTTCACGATCGACTTCAGCGTTCCTTCCCAGTCCTTGCATTCGATCACCATTTCGGAGAGGTTACCGACCTGTTCCACCTGCGGGGCTTGGCTACGGGTGATGGAGATATGGTTCTTTTCCGCCAGAGTATCCATCACAGTCTGCCAATGAGTATCCACGTTCTTCGCGTCTTCCGGAAATGCGGGGATGATCTTCACTGCCTCATCCAGTTTCTCTTCCCATTCACCTCGCGCCGCGATCAGCGCCTTTTCCGCCTCCAGTTTCGCGTGGG
>JAFYDR010000331.1 GCA_017544725.1 Kiritimatiellia bacterium | reverse complement strand
GCTGGCGAACTTGCGCTCGCCCTGCAACACTTTGATATCCACGGAAGGCTGGTTGTCGGCGGCTGTCGAGAAAATCTCGCTCTTCTTGGTCGGGATCGTGGTGTTGCGCTCGATGAGCGGAGTCATCACGCCGCCCAGCGTCTCGATACCGAGCGTCAATGGGGTCACGTCGAGCAACAGCACATCCTTGACTTCACCCTTCAGGATGCCGCCCTGGATTGCCGCGCCGATGGAAACCACCTCATCAGGGTTGACGCCCTTGTGGGGTTCCTTGCTGAAGAGTTTCTCCGCCTGCTTCTGGATGCGCGGCATACGGGTCTGTCCGCCGACGAGCACCACCTCGTCAACCGTGCTAAGTTGCGCGTCCGCGAGGCACTTGCGGCAGGGATCCGCCGTGCGTTCGACCGTCGCGTCGGTCAACTGTTCCAGCATGGCGCGGGTCAGCGTCTTGGTCAGGTGCTTCGGTCCGGTCTGGTCCGCCGTGATGAACGGCAGGTTGATCTCGCTCGTCTGCGCGGAGCTGAGTTCGCATTTCGCCTTTTCAGCCGCTTCCTTCAGACGCTGCAAAGCCATGATGTCCTTACCGAGATCCAAGCCGTTGTTTTCGCGCTTGAAGTCGTCGATCAACCAGTTCATGATGATCTGGTCAAGGTCGTCGCCGCCGAGGTGCGTATCGCCGTTCGTTGCCTTCACCTCGAACACGCCGTCACCGATGTCCAGAATCGAGATATCGAAGGTGCCGCCACCGAAGTCATACACCGCGATCTTCTCGTTCTTCTTCTTGTCCAACCCGTAGGCCAGCGAGGCTGCTGTCGGCTCGTTCACGATACGCAGCACGTCCAACCCCGCGATACGTCCGGCGTCCTTTGTCGCTTGACGTTGCGAGTCATTGAAGTACGCTGGTACCGTGATGACCGCTTGGGTGATCGTCTCGCCCAGATAAGCCTCTGCGTCCGCCTTCAACTTCTGCAGGATCATGGCCGAGATTTCCGGCGGGGAATAGACCGTCCCGTTCACCTTGACGTGGGCGTCGCCGTTCGCGGCGCGCACCACCTCATACGGGACCATGCTGATCTCGTTCGCCATCTCGTCATACTTGCGGCCCATGAACCGCTTGATCGAATAGATCGTGTTCTTTGGATTGGTCACCGCCTGCCGCTTTGCGGCCTGGCCGACCAGACGTTCCCCGTCCTTCGTGAACGCGACGACCGAAGGCGTCGTGCGAACGCCCTCTGCGTTCGGGATGACAACCGGCTGGCCGCCTTCCATCACGGACATGCAGGAATTCGTCGTTCCCAAGTCAATACCCAAAACTTTAGCCATAAAAGAGTCTCCAATCTGCCCGCATCTCTGTGTGCCACAACTAGCGGACAACAGTTAAGAAGCAACTGTCATGCCAACCCCTTTCCATACCGCCTTCGATACCTGTTCAACGCAAGGAAACCGCTGACAGGTAAGCCTTTTCCCGTTTTTCGGCCTCCTGTGACATATATTCAAGGATTGTGCCATATTGAGACAATTCGTCCCAACTTTGGGACAGGGGACTGTCAGGGGCGGGAATGAAGAGGGGCGGCTAACGCCGCCAGTGAAGAAGCGGGCTATGAAGAATGAAAAGAGAAAAATGAAGAATGGGGGCTGCGGAGCCGCAAAAGACGAATAACGAGTGACGAATGAAAGAAAGAACGGTAGTCTCGCCAGTCCAACCCGACATGTCGCGTGTCGTTTGTCGCGAGTCATCGACAGTATCGATTGCTATCGAATGCAATCGAACGGGAAGGACGCGCTTGTCGTGACCTTCATCCCCGATTACCATCAACAATCGTCAATCCCACCCGTCCTTGCAGGGCGCATCTGCGTAATTCCCCCGTCTCATGCGCCCGAGAGGATTTTGGAAACAACAGGAACAACCTGAATACAACAATTGAAAGAGGTGTGCGGACCAACCGGTCCGCGCCTCGCTTCTCCTTTGCCTTTACGCGACAATCATCTGGTATCATTGCCCCGTTGCCGTTATGAGATCGATCATTGGGGCACGGGCGAGTTAGCCCGCGCTCTAAAGACAAGTTGTTTTTATAAGTTGTTTCTGTTGTTTTCTTTTTCAAGCGATAGCAGAACTGGTGGCGAAAAACGCAGATGCGCTCGTCCTTGCAAAAACCGTAAAATCTGACTTGTCAAACACCCCTTAAAGTCAGTATAATATTTCTCTGTTTTTGGGGGATTGTTTTATGTGTCGATTTTCTCTTCGTTCGAAAGTTCGATTTTGTGTTTTCGGATGTCTGCTTGTCGCGTTCGTCGGGACGGCATCCGCCGCCGCGCCGTTGATTCAAGTTGTCAAGAAAGGTGCCAACAAGGACATCATCACTTTGCGTGATATTCAAGCTACAGGACCGAACGGCAGGCTCTTTGTGCAGACGCTCACGCGCGACCTCGACCTGTCGGGTTGGTTGAAGACGGGCAATGGCGGCTCCTTCTTCGTGAAGGGGACAGTCAGCGATTCTGGTGCGGGTATCCGCTCTGCATTGCTTGTGCAGGGTGCGGGAAAACGTTTCGCGTGGAACCGCGTCTCGATGGGCGCGGCTGAAATCCGTGCGCAGGCGCACCAGCTTTCCGATACTATTTTGAAGGAATTGCTCGGCGAGACAGGGAACGCGCAGTCCAAGATCGTCTTCGTCAACCGTAAGGGAAAGGCGGCGGGCGACCTCTACATGTGCGATGCCAACGGCATGGCTGTGTTCCAGATTACGCACGATAATGCGGCGTGCGTCGGTCCTCGCTGGGCGCCCAACGCGAAGGACATCTACTACACCACCTTCCTTCACGGTTATCCGGAGATTCTCCGTTTCACTCCTGAGACGCGTACACGCAAGCCGCTCGCCTCGTTCAAGGGATTGAACACGGGGGCGGCGATTGCTCCCGACGGGCGTCGTGCGGCACTGATCCTTTCCTATCAGGGCAATCCCGAGCTCTATGTGTTGGATATGCACAGCGGGTATCTCATTCGCATGACCAATACGCCGCGCGGATCAGAGGCGAGTCCTTGCTGGTCGCCCGACGGCAACAACATCGTCTATGTATCGGACTACGGCGGGAAGCCGCAGCTCTACATCGTCAACGTCAGTTCCCGCAAGTCCCGTCGTATTACCTTCACGGGTACCGAGAACGTGAACCCCGACTGGAACAAGAAGAACCAGATCGCTTACGCCAGTAAGCGTGGCGGCGGGTATCGGATTTACACGATGGATGCGAACGCGGGGGAGGGAAGTGCCAAGGCGGTGGATTCCCCCTACGGCGCGGAGCACCCCTCTTGGGCGCCCGACAGCCGGCACATTGTCTGCCAGGCGGGAGGTGCGTTGTTCATTCTGGACACGATGGGAGACGAACCGGTGCGGCTGTTCAACATCGGTGGCAACTGGATGTCCCCCTGCTGGTCGAAACGTTAGGAGAAAACAGGAACACGGCAAGAGCCAAAACAAAAAGGAGAGATGAGTCATGCAGATTCGTTCATTGTTGGTTGTCACGGCGCTGATGGGCGCGATGGTTGTCATGGACACGGGATGCCGCACCAAGGCCGGCGGATGGCGTCTGCCGTGGCAGGATGACGTCAGTACCCTCTCGAACGGGGTGGAAATCGCCGAGCCGACCGTCGCTACGGACGTCGCGATGGTGACCGACGAAATGGGCGCCCCCGTCACGGGCGCGCGTTTCGAGGACGCTCTCAACAAGGTGCAGGGACTGAACTTCGCACCAGTCTATTTCGCGTTCGACAGCTACATGATTCCCCCGACCGAACTGCCGAAGGTACAGGCCGTTGCCGATCACCTGAAGCAGAATATGGATCATGTGCTGATCGTTGAAGGGAACACCGACGAGCGCGGTAGCAACGAGTACAATCTCTCTCTCGGCGAGAACCGCGCGCAGACGGTGCGGAACGCCATCATTGGAATGGGCGTGATGGGAGACCGCATCCAAACCCGTAGCTTCGGCGAGGAGAAACCCGCCGTACAGGGTGCTGGAGAAGAAGCGTGGCGTATGAACCGCCGCGACGAATTCTCCATCTACCAGAAGTAAACGAAACCAAGGAGTTCACACACGATGAAGTTGTATCACCTGTTCGCTGTTGCCGCGTCGGCAACTCTTTTGTTCGCCACGGTCGGTTGCGGCCCGAGTCACAAGGCCGGAGGATCGGATGATCCGAGTATGGTCTCTGGAGGTCCGGATTCGCTCGACACGCTCAACCGCGTGGTCGATGAGAACGGTGCGAAATTAACGGGAAGCCGGTTCGAGGATCTCTACAAGAAGGTCGAAGGACTGGAGTTCTCCCCCGTTTACTTCGGGTTTGACAGCTATTCGCTGCCCGCCACGGAACTGTCGAAGGTGCAGGCCGTTGCCGACCATCTGAAACAGAACTCGAGCCACGTCCTTGTGATCGAGGGTAACACCGACGAACGCGGCAGCAACGAGTACAACCTCTCGCTCGGCGAGAACCGCGCCCTTTCGATCCGCACGGAACTGATCATGCGCGGAATCACGGAAGATCGCATCCAGACCCGCAGCTTCGGCGAGGAAAAGCCCGCCGTGCAGGGTACTGGCGAGGAAGTCTGGAGACTGAACCGCCGCGGTGAATTCGCGATCTACCAGAAATAACCAGCGTTGACCATGTTGGGATCCGGTACACACTTGGCGTTTCTCATCGATTCGGCAGGATTCGGGGAATGGCTCATTCTCTTTGTCGTGATCTTGATCGTCGTTGGTCCGAAACGACTGCCTGAAGCCGCCCGCAAGTTCGGGCGGATGATGACGGTCTTTCGTCGTGCCGCCGACGAGTTCAAGAACCAGATCATGACGATGGACCAGCCGCCTCCGCAACCCTACGACCCTCCGCCAACTCCGGAGGATTATTCCACGGACGGTTCTTCGGATCCCTATGCGTATGACTCGCAAATGGAGGGTTCTGTTCCTGCGGACCGTGCGGAACAGGATCCCTCCGCCTATCCGCCTTCGGACTCGGAGAGCGTGGGCGAAGGAGTTGAAGGTGCCGATGGCGGTGCGTCCGCGACCGCTCTTTCGACCTCCACGGAACCATCCGCTGACGCGGGTGCGGCAGAATCCGTAACGGAAGCGGAACAGGAAACGCAGAAATGAAAATCGGCAGATTGAAATTCGGTTCGGATGCCTCGAAGGAAGACGAGTACAACGATCCTCCAAAGCCATTCATGGAGCATCTGATCGAACTGCGCAACTGTCTCGTGAAATGTGCCTTCGCTTGGGCGATCTGCGTGATCGTCATCATCCCTTTCGCCCCGATGATCAACAACTGGATCATCGATCCGGCGCGAATCACCCGTGGGGAATTGGGGTTTGACGAAGACAAGCCTACCGTGACCAATGCGCCGCCAGCTGCCGTACAGGGGGCGGCGGTTACCGACACGGCTTCGACTGCGACGAACGCTGTTGCCGAAACAGTCGCAGCTGCGACGAACGCCGTTGCCGAAGCGATCGTCACTACGAATGTCATCGCTGCAACTGAGACAAACTCCGTCGCCACATCTGCCATCACCCCTGTTCCGCCAGTCGCACCACCGTCGCCTGTCTCGCCGACCCGCAATTCTGACGAGTTGATCGTGCAAACACAGGCGCTCTCGTGGACGGACGGATTCGTCGTTCTCATGCAGATCACCATGTGGGGCGGTACTATTCTTGCCCTCCCGTTCTTGCTTTGCTTCATCCTGCAGTTCATCTTCCCCGGGTTGAAGCGCAGCGAAAAGAATATCCTGATTTTCACGCTCGCTACCTCCAGTGTCTTTTTCGTGAGTGGTGCGTTGATGGCATACGCCACTACGCTCCGTTTTGCCTTGCGCTTCTTTATTCGCCTCAATCACTGGATGGGGATTCCGACCACGATCATCAACATGAAGGAGCATATCTCCATCGTGATTAAAATCCTGCTCGGCTTCGGCGTGGCCTTCCAATTCCCGCTCCTGTTGTTGGCCCTCGGTTGGCTTGGCATTATCTCTTCCAAATCGTTGGCGAGCAAGCGGCGTATCGCCATCGTCGTGGTATTCACCATCGCCATGTTCCTGACGCCGCCAGACCCACTCTCGCAAATCATCATGGCGTTACCCATGTGCATCCTCTACGAATCCTGCATCTGGATCATCTACTTCCGTGAGAAAGTAACTGGACGCATCTCCGAAAAGAAGGAAAGCGGCGAATCCGCCAGCTGAGAAGTGGGGAAGCTGAGAAGCGGGGACGATGGAGACAATGGGGACGGGTATTTAGCAGCCAGTCTCGCTAGTTCCGCTAGTCTTGCCAGTCAAACGCGTGTCGCGTGTCGTCGGTAGCTATCGATTGCTATCGAATGCAATCGAACGAGAGGGGCACGCTTGTCGTGACCGTATAGCTCTGAAGGGTATCAACTATACAGACGGGGGTGAGCGAAGCGTAACCCCGGTGGTAGAGACAGCAATCCGTCAAACACTGGTGACAGGCATCAGCCGCCACCCTACTGCCTACTCTCTACTGCTTGTTTACTCCCTATTGCCTTTCTCGCGTTCAATTCCGAGCGGACGGAGACGAGAACGGATCCAGACCAGCCAGGTGATGACGAGTACCATCACACATGCGAGCGTGAAGGGTTGCGCGGCGGCACCGAAAATCCTAGGCAATCCCTGCGCGAGAGTCTGCGCAACACGATCCGTCGCCGAATGGAAGACAGTGTGGCACAAGTAGGCGGTCAGCGCAAATTTTCCGTACAGGATGAAGACACCCAGTCCCCGCCTCAACTGATACATGTCGGTGATGAGATACAACAGAGCCCACGCCAGCACACACCATCCCATCGCTTGCGCTGTGAAACTCACAGTAAAGATTGGTTTGATAACCGGTACCCAGATGGACAAAAGCCACCCCAATCCAAGTAACCCGCCACCCAGTGCCAACAGCATCACCATTTTGCGACAGGGAGTACATCCGCTACGAAGGATTTCCGTGCAGTGATAGCCGCAGAGCGACATAAACGCGAACATCATCGTGGTCAGGAACCAGGTGTAGCCGCCGATTTGGAACGCTTTGCTTCCCGGTGGCACAATCCAGCGCAGAACCGACATTTCTACCTGGTAGGCACAGTTCCCCGTCTCGGTATAGTCTCCGAAACAGGCAAGCAGGATACCGTATGCGGCAAAGAGAAGAACCGGCACTACGATTTGTACGATACGATTTCGCGTTAGCATCAGCAGGGCGGTAATGAGGTATCCCGCCGCGATTGTTTGCAGGGTATTGTTGTACGGACTGATCTGCATCGGATCGAGCGTCAGGATCCGTCCTTGGGCCATCATGCCGAGGAACCAGAGTAAGACGAAACGCCATGCGACATGACGCCAGAACGCGCCTGTTGGGTGTCCGTCTTTCATCCGTTTCGTAAGCGCAAGAGGGATTGCGGCACCGCACATGAAGATAAACATCGGCATGATGATATCCCAAAGCGTGAAACCTTCCCATCCATGACGGAATTGCGCCATAATTGAAGGCGATAGCCCCCAAGCCTTGTCGGCACCTCGCATGAGCGGACCAATCGCCACCAGCAGAAACATATCCAACCCGCGCAGAAAATCCAATGAGAATAGACGTCCCGCATCCGTTTTCACTTCCATGTCATTCGCCCTTTCAAAGCACATTGCTTGTGCTGAAATTATCTTATTGGGGTGTACTGTCCCTTGTCAAGAACAGAGTTGTTCATCCACGACGAGCGGCGACGAGCGGGGGTGCCGATTGCTGATGGCAATTGGAGGTGACTTGCCTATAACTTCGCTTTGCGAAGTTATAGGCAAGCTCCCCGCCCGCGCACCGCACGAGAACGTTCATGGGGAATAACTTGAAAAGTACCGTATTTCGTCACTCTTCACTCGTCACTGCCGCCTCTGGCGGCCCGAAGTTATAGGCAAGCCCCGAAGGGGCGAAGGTACACAGACGGGGGCAAGCGTAGCGCCGCCCCCGGAATCAAGTAAAGGCTCAGTAGCCCTGAAAGGGCGACAGAAGGCGGCATGGCATGACGAGTGGCGGTAGATTGTTCTGCCGCCCCTTCTGGGCTTGGTGGATACTGTCTGCACCACCGGGGGTTACGCTTCGCTCACCCCCGTCTGTATAGTTGTGGCCCTTCAAGGCTAAATGGTCGCGACAAGTGTGCCATCCCCGTTCGGTTACATTCGATAGCAATCGATAGCTACCGATGACACGCAACAAACGACATGCGACACGCCGCCGTCATCCTTCATTATGCTCTTTTCATTGCCGCCTTTGGCGGCTGGTGGCTTCGCCGCCATGTCACTGCTACGCTTAGCGAGCGTATGCGCTACATATTCGAGAAGAACTGGAAGGAGGCATAGGCGTCCTGTCCATGCTCTACGAGGTCAAGGCCCTTGAGTTCTGTCTTGGCACTGACGCGGAGGATTCCGAACTTCTTCAGAGCAAAGAAGATCACAACACCCATGCTGAAAGCCCAGAGTGCCGTTGCACCTGCGCCCAACGCCTGGATGCCGAGGGACTTGATGCCACCTCCGTAGAAGAGTCCGGCAAGCTCGTTCCCATAACCGCAGGAAACGGGTGCCGCGAAGAGTCCGACCGCGAGCGTTCCCCATACACCGTTCACACAGTGGACGGAAACTGTGCCAACAGGATCGTCGATGTGGAGACGGTCGAATCCGAATACCGAGAGGACTACGAGTACACCTGCGACGAGTCCGATGACAATCGACGCATTTGCCGTCACGAGATCGCAAGGCGCGGTGATTGCAACGAGCCCCGCGAGCGAACCATTCAACGCCATCGTAAGGTCGGGCTTACCCATGATGATCCACGCCGTGACGAGCGCGGCGATCGTACCGGCGCAGGCTGCGAGGTTCGTGGTCATCGCGACACGTCCGATGGATCCGATGCCTGCAGTGTAACTACCGGGGTTGAATCCAAACCAGCCGATCCACAACAGGAAGACACCGAGTGTACCGAGGACGAGACTGTGTCCAGGAATCGGGTTTGCCTTGCCGTCATGACGGTATTTGCCGATGCGCGGTCCAAGAGCGAGCGTGCCCGCGAGGGCGATCCAGCCGCCGACGGAATGGACAACGGTGGAACCCGCGAAGTCATGGAAGCCGAGCCGTTCAAGCCATCCCTGCGATGCCTCGCCAGCCAGTCCGCCCCACATCCAGTGTCCGCTTACGGGATAGACGACCGCCGAGATGAGGACCGAGTAGATGAGATAACTCTTGAACTCGATACGCTCTGCCACTGCCCCCGAGACGATGGTTGCCGCTGTGGCGCAGAACATCGTCTGGAAGAAGAGGAACGTCCAGTTCCAGGAACCTTCCCCTTCGGCGAGAGCCGGCATACCGAGACCTCCCCATCCGAACCAGCCCGCCGCTTTCGTCACGCCGAACATGAGAGCCGCGCCAAGGATATAGAATGCGAGTGAACCGGCCGCGAAGTCCATCAGGTTCTTCATCATGATGTTCGCCGCATTCTTCGCCCGCGTAAAGCCTGTCTCGACAAGCGCGAAACCCGCCTGCATCATGAAGACGAGTACGGCGGCAATGAGAGTCCAGACAACGTTCAGGTTTGTCTGTACCGCAGTGGAAGTTATTTCAGGTGTCATTTTTGCTCCTTGCACTAATTCCTAGATTTCTATCCAATCGCTGCCGGACCACGTTCACCCGTGCGAATCCGAATACACTCGTCCATCGGTAAGACGAAGATTTTTCCATCGCCAATCTCACCCGTCCTCGCACCCTCAATGATTGCGTCAATGGTCTTCTGGATAAAGTCATCGTTGACAGCAATCGCAAGCCGCATCTTCTTCAAAAGCGTCACCTCCTCGACCGCACCGCGGTACATGTGGACATAACCACCCTGCTGTCCGCATCCAAGTGCGTTGGTGACGGACATTTTGTAGATTTCGCGGGCGAACAACGCCTGCTTGACGGCGTTCAGCCGTTCAGGCTGAATGTATGCGATTATCAGTTTCATCGTTTCTTTTCCTGTGACCGATTGAATCAAACAGGGTCTCAATCCGCATTTCCCATGCCAGAAGGAAAAGCTATTCTATCTGAAACAATTTTGTGATAATCAAATGAGTTCCGATTGAGACAAAAGGAAAACTGAGAAGATAAAAACAATTTTGTCATTACATGGTAGTAGGAGAAAAAGCCGCAGGAGGTCACATACACAGAGTCGCTGTGAAAGGGGCGGAAACGCGATTCGTTAAACCATGTGGAAACTGGCACAGGATGTGCATTAAATCGGAGTATGTCAGATGCGATCAAACACGAATGTGCGGTTGCGCTCGTCGCCTTACGGAAGGACGGGGCGTATTACCGCACGAAGTACGGCACGAGCGACTACGGTGGCGTGAAGTTGTCGCTCCTTCTCGAAAAGCAGCACAATCGCGGGCAGGACGGAGCGGGCGCGGCGATTATCTCGGTAAATCCAGACGCAGGATCGGAACCCTATCACATTTTCAAATCAGCAAGTGAGACCTCGCTCGCCGACATTCTGGGAATGATTACGAAACGGAAAACTGCTCTGTTGGAACCATTTTTCGCCGAACACGATACAGATCTTTTCCACAATGAAACAAAGAGTTCGGAAAAGATCTTTCTCGGGCATCTCCGCTATGCCACGTTCGGGAAAAACGAAGAATCATTCTGTCATCCATTTCTTCACACATCGAGCGAATTGGAGAAGACGGTCCTGCTCGCGGGGAATTTCAACCTTACCAACGCCGCTGAACTCTTCGAGCAGTTTCGGCGGCGACATTGTTTTCCGACGAGTCGTGCCGACGGGTATCTCGTCACCGAACTTGTCGCGAACGAAATGAAGCGCAAAACGTCCATCCCCGGTGCATTGGCCAAGGCATTGGCAAATGCGGATGGAGCATGGACGTTTGTCGGCGCGACGGCGGATGCCACGGCCTTTGCACTTCGCGACCCGCATGGTATCCGACCGGGCTTCTATTTCGTTAATGATGAGGTCGTTGCCGTTGCCTCGGAACGTCCCGCGATACAAGCCGCTTTCGACGTTCCCCCCGAAGCGGTAAAGGAGCTGCCGCCCGGTGAGGCGCTCATCGTTTCACCACACGGTGACGTAGAATTCGTGGCGTTGGATTTCAATCATCGGACTTCCGTCTCGCTCTCTGGGAATCACACCGGACATACAAAGCCCAAGCGTCGTTCCTGTGTCTTCGAGCGTATCTACTTCTCGCGGGCGAATGACGCAGACATCCACCGCGAGCGTAAGGCGTTGGGGGCTGCGTTGGTGCCGCAGATTCTCAAGGCCGCCCATGTGCCGATAAACGAGATTTTCTTCAGCTATATCCCCAATTCGGCACGCATCGCATTCCACGGATTGCTGGAAGAATTGTTCACGATGGTTTTTCGCCACAAAGGGTACAGAGAACACAAAGGAGGCTCGGGAAACCGTTGTGATCTTTTTGGCAAAAGCCTTCCTCGTTTCGGAGAGATTGCAGTAAAAGACGCAAAGTTCCGTACATTCATTGCAGATGCGGCTGCGCGACGTGAATTCTACAAGCATGTCTATGATGTTACCTACGGGCTTGTCGGAAAGGACGATACGCTTGTCGTGCTGGACGACTCCATTGTTCGCGGCAACACGATGAAGAATGCGATCCTTCCGATGCTCGACCGCTTGGGTCCGAAGCGAATCATCGTTGTATCCTCCGCGCCTCCCATCCGTTATCCTGATTGCTACGGCATCGATATGTCAACCCTTGGTGAACTGGTAGCGTTTCGCGCACTTGTGAATCTTTTGGGCGACCATGCGGACGAAGAACTACGTGCCTGCACGGAAACGGCGGACAAACCGAAACGTTGCGCATACGCGCTTTCTTCGTTATACGCCCGTTTCTCCGACGAACAACACGCCAACGAGATCGCACGACTCCTGACTCCGTCCGGCATGAAAGCGGAGGTGTCAGTCGTCTATCAGAGCATTGAAGCAATGCGGAAAGCCTGCCCCAAGACAACAGGCGACTGGTACTTTACGGGCGACTATCCAACTCCCGGCGGTTATAAGGTTCTTCATACGGCTTTGTTGAACTACCTGAATAAAAACTCGGAACGATCCTATTGATAGCTGGTGGCGAGGTGAGCGTGTAAAGCTGGGTAAGTATGGCGGCGGTTTGGTCACGCTTGTCGCGACCGCCATAGTCTTGCGAAGGATGGATCGCGATCGCTTGTTAATCTCCATCAGCTTAACCTGTTTACCCGACTGACGGCGATGTCGCCTTGCGGCGGCAATGACGAATGACGAGAGATGGAATTAAGTGGGCTTCGCCCTAAATGAGCCTCTTGCTCGAAGTGGGGCTTCGCCGCTTAGCCCCGCAGGGGCACTTAGCCGTGTAGCGGCACTTAGTCCCGAAGGAACACTTAACCAGCTTAACTAGTAGGGCGGCCTTGCCGCCCACCTTGGCGCCCCGCTTATCCGGTTAACAACTACCATAATTGTGGGTTAAGATTCATTTTTGTCATTTTTCACATGTCGGAACAGTGCGTAGGAGAGTGTTTTGACAGTGGAGGAAATTTCAAAACCACGGAATCCACAGAACTTACGGATTTTTGTTTGGTTCTTCCAAGTTATTTGTGGAAGCTTTCCACCTGAAAGCTCCGAGGGGGGCGAAGGTACACAGCCGGGGGCAAGCACCACGCACGCGCCCCGCGCGGGAACGTTCATAAGAATAACTTGTCGGTTTCGACGACGCGGGCGTCGTCGTTACACAAGCGGACGCGACGGAGTGCGTCCCTCCCATTCGAATATTTTTGATGACACACGACAAACGACACGCGACTCGCATCCTTCATTCTTCATTTTTCTCTCTTCATTGCCGCCCCGCTTCTCAGCCTCTCAGCTTTTGAGCTTCTCAGCTGGCGGTTTCGCCGCCTGTATTCAGGTTGTTCCTGTTGTTTCCAAAATCCTCTCGTGCGTATGAGATGAGAGAATTACACTAATGCGCCAAAAATGAATACGGCAGATTCTCCTTGGCATACGTTGTGCTATTTTGTTTTGTTATGGACTACACGGCAAAATGGGAAGCGGAGAGGGAGCGCAAGGCGTTTCTTGCGTTGGCGGATGGAACGGTCTTTCACGGTGTTGCATTCGGCGCTAAGCGGGACACCCTGGGCGAAGTTGTCTTTAACACGGGAATGAGCGGTTATCAGGAGATTGTCACCGATCCGTCGTATGCGGGACAGATCGTCGCCTTGACCGCTGCAGAGCTTGGCAACTATGGCGTGAATCATGAGGATGTCGAGTCACGCAAGCTCTTCCTTTCCGGACTTGTCGTGAACGACCTGACACTGCCGTCCTCCTGGCGTAGCGAAACCTCGCTCGATTCGTATCTCGCCGAGAACAATATCCCCGGAATTCGAGCGGTTGACGTGAGGGCGTTGACGCTGCACATCCGTGACCATGGGAGCCAGAGGTCGTACCTGCATGTCGAGGATTGCATGATGGACGAGGCAACCGCAATCGCGAAGGCGCGGGAATGGGAAGGGCTTGACGGACAGGACTACGCCGCCCGTGTTACGCGGGCGGACGTGGAAGTGTGGGATTGTGAAAATACGGAAGTATCCGATCCTCAATCTTCAACTGGCAATTGGCAACATTCTCATATTCCTCACATCGTCTGCTACGATTTTGGCGTAAAGCAGAACATTCTGCGTTCATTGGCCTCATGGGCAAAAGTTACGGTTGTACCGGCGAAGACATCTGCCGAGGAGGTGTTGGCGATGAATCCGGACGGTCTATTCCTCTCCAACGGACCTGCCGACCCAGCCGCCGTCACTTACGCCATCGAAAACATACGGAAACTTCTCGGCATTGCCCCATTGTCCTCCTCGTCACTTGTCGCTCGTCACTTGTCACTCGTCACTCCGGTCATGGGTATTTGCCTCGGTCACCAACTGTTGTCGCTCGCGTGCGGAGCGAAAACGATACGACTCAAGTTCGGGCATCATGGTTGTAACCATCCCGTGAAAAATCTTGCGACGGGGAAGGTTGAGATCACGAGTCAGAACCACAACTTCGCCGTCGATGACACGACATTGCCCGACTGCTTGGAGGTGACGCATCTGAATCTCAACGACGCTACGATCGAGGGAGTTCGTCACAAGACACTTCCCGCATTCTCGGTACAGTACCATCCCGAGGCCTGTCCCGGTCCGCACGATTCCGGCTGCCTCTTCGGCGAATTTAAAAGGATGGTCGAAAGCAATCGGAATCAATCGGCAGCAATCGGTTGAAAGAGGCACCATGAAAAAGCAAGTCAAATACGTGTTCATCACCGGCGGTGTGGTGAGTTCCCTTGGCAAGGGGATCACGAGCGCGAGCCTCGCGTTGTTGTTAAAGTCGCGCGGATACAAAGTGTTCATGCAAAAGCTGGACCCCTACTTGAATGTCGATCCGGGAACGATGTCGCCCTACCAACACGGCGAAGTATTCGTGACCGACGACGGCGCGGAGACCGACCTGGATCTCGGTCACTACGAACGTTTCGCGGGGGTTACCTGTTCCAAAGCATCGAACTACACATCGGGGCGTATCTATTCCGCCGTTCTTTCACGAGAGCGAGCGGGGGGATACCTCGGCGGAACGGTACAGGTCGTGCCGCACATCACGGACGAGATCAAGGCCGCGATTCACAGCGCGGGGGAACATGACTGCGACATCGTGTTGTGTGAGATCGGCGGCGTGTCAGGCGATATCGAATCGTTACCATTCTTGGAGGCGGCTCGTCAGTTCCGCTTTGAGGAGGGCACGGAAAACACCTGCTTTGTCCATCTGACACTCGTGCCCTATCTGAAGGCGGCAGGTGAACTAAAGACCAAGCCATCGCAACATTCAGTGGGACAACTCCGCGCGATCGGTATCATTCCCGACATCCTCGTCTGCCGTACCGAGATGACGATTCCAGAGGAACACCTGAAGAAACTCGCCATGTTCTGCAACGTGAAACGCGAATGCGTCATCGAAGAGAAGGACGTGGCGGACTCGGTCTATGCCGTGCCACGCGAACTGCGGTTGCAGGGGTTGGACGAGCAGGTGTTACGTCAATTGCGACTGGACGTCTGGCCGATCAAGCACACCGTCTGGGATACGCTCGTCCGCAAGGCGACGAAACCGAAATACGAATGCACGATTGCGCTGGTCGGCAAGTACATCTCAATCCGCGATGCCTACAAATCGATCCATGAGGCATTGCAACATGCAGGTATGGCGAACAACTGTAAAGTGAACGTCGTACCGATTGAGGCGGAAGACCTAATCGGTGAGGACAATCGACAGCAATCGACAGCAATCGCCGACAAATTAAAAAACATCGACGGCATCTTGGTTCCTGGTGGATTTGGGTCACGCGGCGTGGAGGGAAAGATTGCAGCGATACGCTATGCCCGCGAAAAGAAGATTCCTTTCCTCGGAATCTGTTTGGGAATGCAATGTACGGTCATCGAGTTTGCACGCGATGTGATCGGCTGGCGCGACGCGAACTCCACCGAGTTCAACGAGAAAACGGAACATCCCGTCATCGACCTCATGGAAGAGCAGCGCGGCATTACCCAGAAAGGCGGCACCATGCGCCTCGGCGCGTACCCGTGCGTCCTGAAAAAGGGATCGCTTGCGGCGAAGTTGTACAATTCTTCCGCCTCTCGATCATCACTCACGATCTCCGAACGCCATCGCCACCGCTACGAACTGGCGTACAACAGCGAGGCGAGGGAGAAGTTAGAGGCGTCTGGGCTAAAGGCGAGCGGGCTCTCACCAGACGGCAAACTCGTTGAGATTGTCGAACTGCCATCGCATCCATACTTCATCGCCACGCAATTCCACCCGGAGTTCAAATCCCGTCCCACTTTACCGCACCCACTCTTCAACGGTCTCGTGAAGGCGGCGTTGGCGGCGAAGCTGCCCCGCCCAGCTGAGAAGCGAGCCGTCTGCGGCGGCAATGAAGGGGGCGGCGAAGCCGTTCAGCTGAAAAAATCCGTTTAAGCTGGGTAAGCGTGTTAAGCTGGGAAATACTGACTAAAAGCTAACAGCCGAAAGCTAAAAGCTGCGCAAAGCGCATTAGGCTGGGCAACTGACTAAAAGCGAACAGGTGAGTTCCGTATATTCCGTGGTTTTGAAATTCCCCAACAGAGGAATTTAAGGCCCTGCCGTACCGAAAAACAAAAAAGGGAGGTCGAAAAATCGACCTCCCGAAGTCTCTTACGAGAAGAGATTATTTCGCAAGAACGGCATCCTTGCAAGCCTTGACCAGGCGGAACTTCACGACCTTCTTGGCCTTGATCTTGATCGGCTCGCCCGTCGCCGGGTTGCGGCCTGTGCGGGCCTTCTGCTGGACCTTGATCAACTTGCCGAGACCGGGAAGGACGATGCCCTTCTCTGCCTTCGCGCCTTCGTAAGCAATCGCGAGCAGCTTGTCGTAAATCGCAAGCGCCTGCTTCTTCGAAACTTCACCGGCTTCAGCCAGTGCCGCAATGATCTCGCTCTTCGTGCGAGGAGTCGTCTTCTTAGCCATGTCAAAACTCCTTTGTTTTGTGCTGTCTCAGAGCTACCCCGCCCTGAAAACACCAATAAAATATAGGGTTTTTTGAAAAAACGCAAGCGAAAAAGTAATAAAATCAGTATTAAAATGCAATTTTTTTTACGGGAACCCCATTTTTGCGGGGTGAAACGCCGTTTTTAGCAGCTTATATGGTGCGGTATCACGCCATCCGATCGCCTCTATCTCAACCTGTCCGCGTTCTCTTTACGGGAACGCGGGCGTAACGCTTTGTGTGTGGCGGTTGTGAGGGGAAGTGTGGATGGGATGGCAAAGATACCGTTTCGTATTTCTGGGATACGTTCCGGCAGTGTCACACGGTAGATGTAAAGACGCTGACGGAAATGCGTGAAGACATGGGTGACAGCACCTGCGTAACGAATCGCAATCGGTTGTGTCCTGGTCAGTTCTTCGAACCGTTGTGCCGCTTCCTTGCGTGACGCCTTCTTGTTTGTCGGTACGTTGGGGAGTTCCCAAAGTCCTCCTAACAATCCTTCTTCTGGGCGTCGGATAAAAAGACACTCGCCCTTGTCGTTCACCGCAAGGAATGCGAGCACTTGCCGCAATGGAATCTTCTTCTTTTCCCGGCGCACTGGAAATTCGGCTTGGCATTTCCGCTTTCTCGCCTTGCATTCGGCGCAGAGCGGGCAGACCTCGCACAAGGGTGTCTGCGGGAGGCAGACGGTTTCTCCGAGTTCCATCATTGCCTGATTGAAATCGCCGGGTGAGTCCGCTTCGTCGATCCACGGTTGCAAGCGTTCCGCCAACTTGTTTCGATTCCCGATCTGGGAGAAGTCGTCAGGGAGACAGTCGAGCCTTGCCATCAGACGGCTCACATTCCCATCGACAACGGGGGCGCGAACCCCGTAACAGACGCTGGCGATTGCAGCTGCCGTGTAGGGACCGACACCCGGTAACTCGCGCCATCCTTCCAACGAGGCAGGCAACTCGCGCAACGACTGTGCCGCTTTTCGCAGATTGCGTGCGCGGGAGTAATAGCCCAACCCTTCCCACATTTTCAGCACGTCCTGCAACGGAGCATTCGCGAGGTCACGCCATGTGGGAAAGCGTTCCATGAAGTGCGTGAAATAATTCCTGACGGTTTCGATGCGCGTCTGCTGGAGCATGATCTCACTGACCCACACCGCGTATGGATCCGGATGGTCGCGCCACGGCATTGAACGCCGATTGGCGCGGTACCAGGAGAGCAGCGCCGCAACGTTCATGGTCGATTCAGAATCTCATGCAACAGAAAACGCAATGCGTACTGCGCGGCGCGTATGCGCACTTCTTCGCGGTCGCCGGCGAAAATCTGGCGGCATCCTCTCGAATGCGAAGACGATGCGACACCGAAATAGACAGTGCCCACAGGATCGTTCTCGTTCCCGCCCGCTGGACCGGCGAAACCGGTGACGGAAACCGCCCAGTCCGTCTTGAGGAGTTCGCGTACACCCTTCGCCATTGCGATGGCGCAATCGAGGCAAACGGGGCCTTGCGTGTCGAGGATCTCCGCAGAAACTTGTAGGACGCTCTGCTTCACATCGGTCGCGTAACTCACGACCGTTCCACGAAAGACATCGGAAGCACCCGGAACAGCGGTGATCAGCGTGGCGATCAATCCACCCGTGCAGGACTCCGCAGTTCCAATGGTGAGGTTTGCGGAACGGCACCGGGAAAGCAGTTCGGCAGCCGTTTCAATCTCGTCAGCCATGATCAAGTCTCCAGCGTCATGCCGCGCCGAATGTAGGTCGGCACGTCCAGGTCTTCACCCTGGAAGGTTGTCGTTTCCACGTTCTCGAATCGTCCGCGTCCGTGCGGACCGAATCCCAGCTTACTGACATTGCCCGAAGCCTTCTTGGCGCGCGGGTTGACCCGTACGGGGATATCGGTCGCAATCGGAGGCTGCTCGCGAACAACGGTCCAGCTATCGAAGACCATTGCCACCAGTTCGATTGAACCGTTGTACGACTCGTCCTGCACGGTTCCCATCTGGATGTCGCAGTTGGCGGGACAGAGCGCTGTGACCTCCTTCATGATCTCGCCGATTTCGGAGAGGCGGAGGTCGCTCCCCGCAAGGATTCCCAGAATCAGGGCGTTCGCCTTCGCCATCGTTTCGCCGCGCCGCAACAACCGATTCTGCCTTAGCGCAGCCACAGCTCCTTGGGCACGGCCTTCGCCGGAGGCGCACCCATACCCCATGCAAATGTGTCCACCATGCGAGGCGAGGTTATGCAGATTCTCGCTGTTGATTCGGATGAATCCCGAACGGTAGAGAAGCTTCCAGAGAAGTGCCAGGCACTCGCACAACTGTTTGTCGGCTTCCGCCAGCGCCCGTTCTAAAAGATCCTCCCCCGTCTCTTGGAAGAGGTCGTCGAGCGAAATAACGCAAAGTGAACTTGCGTGTTCCTCGATCATCGGGAGGTAACGGTCTGCCGTCTGTTTGCGCACCTTCCCTTCAAACGCGAAGGGCTTGGTCACGAGGCAAAGGGTGGTGAACCCGTTGTCGTGCAGTTTCTTCACGATCTCGCCGCTGGCACCGCTGCCGGTACCGCCGCCGAGACAGGTGACGACAATCACCATGCGGATGTCCTGTGTTAGCGCAAGCAGGTTCGCGAGATCATCCTGCGCGGCGGCACGTCCCGCAATCGGGTCGCCGCCCGCGCCGTGTCCGGAAAGCCGGGAACCTCCGATGAGCTTGAAAGGAACACGCTCGGTCTCATTGACATCCTGCAAGTCCGTCTGTGAATCCGTATCGACGCAAACGGCACGGATGTCGTGTGCGGTACGCTTGACGACCTGACTGACAAGGCGGCAACCCCCGCCGCCGATTCCGAGGAGCAACAGCCCCGCTTGTTTTTCTGTCATGTCCATTATTTAAAAACCTCGCGTAAAGATTGCAGGAACCCTTTTTTCTTGGATGTCTTGATTCCTTCCCAGGCAAACGTGACCAGACCTACCGCCGTGGCGAAGGATGCTGGATTTTCCAAATTCTCCACACCCTTGATCGGAAGCAAAGATGCCACGCTACACGGGATGTTGAAGACGTTCTGCGCCAGTTCGGAAACCTTGTTGAGATAAGCGCCGCCACCGGTCAGGACAATTCCACCGCCGAGATGCGGCAGCAGTCCGGAATCGACCAGCATCTTGCGAATGACGCGGAAAGTCTCGTCCATGCGCGCGTTGATGACGGAGTGCAACGCCTTGCGGCTGATCGAACGTTGGTTGAATCCGATCTCCTGCGGCAACTGGATGCGCGGTCCGGTACTGTCTGCATCGACCAGCGCGGACCCCTCCTTGCGCTTGATCTCATCCGCCTGCGCATTGACGATGTTGAACGCAAGTGCGATGTCGTTGGTGACATGGTCGCCCCCGACGCCGATCGAACCGACTGCGCAAATCACGTCGTTGTTGAAA
This sequence comes from Kiritimatiellia bacterium, assembly GCA_017544725.1. Lineage (GTDB taxonomy): Bacteria > Verrucomicrobiota > Kiritimatiellia > RFP12 > UBA1067 > RGIG8368. The sequence goes on along the minus strand of JAFYDR010000331.1, from coordinate 12,098 downwards.
ACAATGTAGTTGGTACTGCCGCCGCCCAGCTCGATCAACACGACGCCGTTCTTGCGCTGCTCCGGCGTCAGCGTGACCATCGACGCGCAGACCGCCGAGAACGCCATGTCCTGAATCCGCAACTGCGCCTTCTCGGCGACACTCTGCAGATTCGCGATCTGGTTGGTGCGACCGTACACCGACATCATATCCAGCTGCAACTTTTTGCACTGCATTCCGAGCGGATTCAGAATTCCCGGCTGGTCATCGACAATGAACTGCTGTTCGAAGGAGTGGAGTAGCTCGCACTCATCCGGGATCTTGTTGTCCCTGGCGAGCGACGTGACGTATGCGACATCCTCGGCTGTGACGCGCTTGTCGCCCAACGAGATGATGCCGGGATTCACGGAGAAGTCGATCGGCCCGCCCGACACGGCAAGCGTCACATCCCAGATCGTCACATTCAACTTGCTCTGCGCGTCCTTGATCGCAGCCTCCACCGAAACGGTCGCCTGCGTCAAGTCCGTGATCTTTCCCTTCCGAACGCCCGTCGTCGGGTAAGTCCCTACACCGAGAATTTCCAGCTCCGAATTTTTCGAGACTTCTCCCACGCAGATCACGGTACGGGTCGTGCCGATTTCCAAACCTGCCAACACTGTAGCTTTTGCCATACTTTCCTCCTGCCCCTGCGACTATTGGCTCACGAAGGGCATTGCGTGAATCCGATTTTCCAGCCGGGCATCCCAATGTTGACGCGGGCGCCCGATCTCGCTCTCCATGCAGTCTGCCAGTTGCGCTAGCTGCTTCCGCAGGTAAAACATGGAGTCATCTTGCGAAACCTTCTTGTCCAACATTCCCTTCCACGCGAACTTCGCGTCCCGGTAGTCGGTGAAACGGATGACCAGATGGTCTTTTTTCCTGCAGTTCACCTGCTCAATCCGCAGACGGAAGTCTGGACGTTGCGCCGCCATGATCAGTTTGACGGCCTCCTTTTCGAGACCGCTCAGACGCTGTCCCGTCTTGATCCCCTCAAACTCGTCCGAGATGACAATCAGCGGCAACAATCCCGTATCCCTGCTACTGTTGAAGATTACGCCTTCCTCGTCCGTTACGAACCCCCGTTCCTCTGGAGAGACTTTGGCAACCGCCTCACGCTCTGTAACCGTAATCTCTACCTTGTTGGGCAGAATGCGGGTAATCTTGTAGTCCTTGATAATCGGTTCCTTGAGAACCGCGAACTTGTTCGTTGCCCCTTTCTCATCCATGATGTCAAAGAGATTCATCCCGTTGTGCAGGTTGAAGATATCGCTGATGAGATCCGCCGTGACAGACTTGCCCGTCGTGATGGTGACATCCTCCTTCATGTCGCGGATTGTAAAAAGTTCCTGAGAACGGAAATACAACTTGAACATGAGGTAACAGACACCCGTGACGGTCAACAGCGCCACCAGACTCGCGACAACAATCAGCGTGTACTTGGCGCGCGCCGACATCTCGTTGGGGACACCGGTCACACGGCGTACCTCTTTCTTTCGCGTACTCGAAAACAGACTCATGTCACGCTCCGTATCTCGCCAGCCCCACCAGTTTCTCGCACAGTTCGGGGAAGGAAAGCCCCGCCTTCCTCGCCGCCTTTGGCAGAAGGCTCGTCGCGGTCAGACCGGGACTCGTGTTGACTTCCAGAACATACGGTTCGCCCTCCGGCGTCACGCGGAAATCAATGCGCCCTACGCCGCGCAGTCCCATTACCTCAAAGGTCTTGACCGCCAAATCCTGCACACGACGCAACAGCGGCTCGACCTCGGGGGAATCGGGGAACACGTAATTCGTCATCCCGCTCGTGTACTTCTCGGTGAAGCCGTACCAACCGTTTCTCGCCTGAATATCGATTACAGGCAACGCCTTGCCGTCAAGTACGCTGACCGTCCACTCACTGCCGGGAATGTAGGTCTCCACCAACGCCACGCCATTCGGGTCAACCGTCCGTGCCGTACGCAGTGCTTCCTCCCACTCTTCCGGCTTCGTCACCTTCGACACGCCAACGCTGGAACCGTCCGCCGGCGGCTTGATGACGACGGGAAGTGCCAACGATGTCTGGTCGTTTCCGCGCTCCAACACCTCGAATGCCGCAGTCGGAATTCCCTCCTTCAACAACATCTGCTTGGTCGCGATCTTGTCCATCGCGATCCGGCTGGCGGCAGCTCCCGGTCCCGTGTACGCGACCTTCCGCTTGTCTAGATCTGCCTGTACTCCGCCGTTCTCACCGTACCCACCGTGGAGGGCGATGAAGGCAACCTTCACGTCTGCGGGAATCGTATCAATCGAATCCGAATCCAGCACAACGGGAACCACCTCAAAATGCCCCGTTTCGTTCAACGCCTGCACCACCGCAGCCCCCGAACGGAGCGAGACTTCCCGCTCACTAGACGTTCCGCCCATCAAAACCGCAACTTTCATTCTTTCCCTCTCTTCTCAAACCTTACACTTTTCGACCGGGGGTTCCTCCAACCCGTCGATCTCCGGCACCAGCCGAACCCCAAAACGTTTCTCCACCCTACCGCGCATCCACTGCACCAGCGCCAACACATCGGACGCCGTAACACCGGAATCAACTGCGATGATGTTCCCGTGAAAATCCGTCACAAACGCTCCCCCGATCCGCATCCCGTTCGCACCCGCCTCTTGCAGGAGCTTGCCGGCAAACCGCCCTTCCGGATTCCGGAAAACGGAACCCTCCGTGCGCAATCCGGCAAGCGGAATCCGTTTACGACGGTATTCCCCTCGTTGTGCGCGAACCGTTTCCGGCGTAGCGCGGACAAGTCGTATCTCACAGGAAAGCGCAATCGGGCGGCAACCTTCCGCCGCCGAAGCAAGTGCCTCGCAACGCCGATACTGGAAGCCGCAATCTGTATGTTCCAGTATAACGATTTTGCCGTCCGTTTGTAAACAACGAATGCGAAAAATCGTTTCGCCAATCGAATGACCGAATGCACCCGCATTCATCGCCAACCAACCGCCGATGGAACCGGGAATTGAATCCATGAATTCCAGCCCGCTCCAGCCGTTCCGTTCGCACCAATCAAGCAAGGCAGGACCGCTACAACCACAGGGAACTGAGAGAAGTCCGTTTTCCTCCATGCGCCATGTACCGAACGCCCCGCGCAGGTTAATCACGCAACAGTCTTCTTCCAGATCGCTGAACCAGCTGTTCGCGCCCATGCCGAGCACGCGGTACGGAATTCCTCGCTGGCGGCAACTTTGAACGAGCGCGACAAGCGCCTCTTCGGTTGCGGGTTGCGCCAGCCAGTGCGCGATTCCTCCACATCGGTAGAAGGTGTGCCCTTTCAAGTCCGCGTGGGAACAAATCGTGCAGTCAGGGATCGGCGGCAACTCATCTACAGCCTTCGTTCCCGCATCTGCGCGGATGAGGCTTGCCATCTCGATGATGTCTCCCGCGCCCGCCAACAGGATAAGTGTACCGTCGGAGAATCGTTCACGCAGATCGCGCCAAACTTCCGCAACGGATCGTCCCAACTTCAGAACGGGTACAACCGCCTGTCGCCGAAACTCCGCGTACAGGTCATGAATCTCCCCGCCTTCCTCAACTGGTTCGGAAGCGGCGTACACGGGCAACAAGATGAGTTCGTCGCACCCGACGAACGCGCTTGGAAACTCTTGCAACAGGGCTTTGGTGCGACTGTAACGATGCGGCTGGAAAACCGCAATCAACCGAGACGGGTTTAACTCGCGCGCCATCTCCACCGCCGCGCGCAGTTCGACCGGATGGTGCGCGTAGTCGGCAATCACGCGGGTACCTTGTCGCTCCACAACAGTCTCGAATCGCCGTCCCGGCAACTCGTTGCACGCTGCCGACAGTAGCTGAATAATCTGTTCCATCTTGTATCCAAGCAAGTACGCAGCTGCCGCCGCCGCAAGCGCATTGAGTGCGTTGTGCCGCCCACCGAACGGCAAGGTGACACCACCGAAGTCCGTTCCTCGGTAGCAGACGCGGAACGAGAGCTTGCCGTCATGTACGGCGATATCGGTTGCGCGGAGATTCGCCTCGGCGCAAGTGCCGAATGTCAACACGGGCAACCCGTGCGCGCTGTCTGCGACGGCGCGAAGCGCACGTTCACTATCTGCGCAGACGGCGATTCCTTCGCGCGTCTGGCGCACTGCACGACGGAAGCAATCGAGCAGTTCTTCCTCGCTGTGAAAATGGTCGAGATGATCCAGATCAATCGCGTTGACAACGGTCAGCGCGGGATGGTACAGGGAAAGCGTTCCGTCGCTCTCGTCGGATTCCGCTACCAGCAAAGCGGGGCGGTCGTTCGTGGCGACGGATCCGGAAATGCCCGCCACTGCGCCGAGCGAACGGGTGTACCCGCCGATGCACCAAGCGGGAGCGGCATCCAGCAATTGCAAGAGCCGCGTGATGAAACAGGATGTCGAGGTTTTGCCGTGGGAACCGCAGACGGCGATACCGCGCCAGTCGGACATGAACCGAGCCAACACCTCTCCGCGCGGGAACACAGGCAAACCAAGAGCGGCGGCAACTTGGCGTTCAGGCGCATCAGGTACCACAGCGGGCGTAGCGATCAAACAATCGAGATCGGGGGAAACATGCTTCCCGTCTTGGCCCCGCGCAACGGGAACGCCATTCGATTCCAGCCAAGAGCGAATGGCGGGATCAGGCTTCGCATCGCATCCCGAAACCTTCCAGCCGCATTTGGAGAGAAGGAAGGCAACTCCCGCCATCCCGACGCCGCACACCCCCATCAAATGCACGGAACGTCCATTCCCCCCTAACCAATCTTTGTCATATCCATTCATCGCCGACAGTATAGCATGAATCCCGCAGAAGATAAATACGAGAAGTTAAAAGGGCTTTGCGTAGCTTTTAACTTTCGGCTGCTAGCTTTTAGTCCGCTGACTGGAGGCTAAACACCCGATCTAACTGTCCCCATTGTCCTCATTGTCCCCATCGTCTCCGCTTCTCCGCCTAACACGCCTAACCAGCTTAACACGCTTACCCGGCTTAACACGCACTTCTTATTCTCTTGCCAAGCGTTCGGGAAAAGCTTATGCTAAAAGGACTGGAAGGGTTACGGCGTATGAATCTCTTTTGCGCGATGTCGAGTTATTCTTGGTACGATTTCAGCGACGCGACGATCGGGTTGCTGTTCGGTCTGGCGGGCGTTCTGTTCGGTTACGCGTTGCGTGGTCTGATCGGAAAGTTTCAGGCGGACGCCGTGGAGAAACAGGCGAAGACCAAACTGGAGGAAACCGACGTCGAGATCAGGAATCGGTTGAAGGAGGCGGATATCCAGGCGCGCGCAGAGGTCATTCAGGCGCGTGAGACATTCGAGAAGACGGCGAAGGCGCAACGGGCGAAACTTCAGGAAACGGAGAACCGCCTCGCTTCACGTGAACAGAGTCTGGACGAAAAGGCATTGTTGCTGGAAAAGAAGGATCAGGCACTTTTGCAGCGGCGGGAAGAACTGGATCGGAAATCCGAGGAGGTTACGACTCGTCAACAGAACGCCGATAAGGCTGCGCGCGAAGCGGACGACCGTCTTGCAAAACTGGCGAGCATGACCGCAGAGGACGCGAAACGGAAACTGTTCGAACGCGCGGATGAGGAATTGCGCCAAGATGCCGGTATCTGGATCCGCAGGGTACAGGAGGAGGCGAAGAACACGGCTGATCGTGAAGCGCAGCAGATCGTTGTCTTGGCAATCCAGCGTTACGCCACGACGCATGCGCATGAGGCGATGTCCTGCACCGTTTCGCTGGAGAGCGATGACGTGAAAGGACGCATCATCGGAAGGGAAGGACGCAACATCCGTTCGCTCGAAGCGACTACCGGTACGACCATGCTGATTGACGATACGCCCGGTGCCGTTGTCATCTCGGCGTTCGATCCCATCCGGCGCGAAGTTGCGCGGCTTACGCTGGAACAACTGATCTCCGACGGACGGATTCATCCGGCGCGGATCGAGGAGGTTTTCGGAGAGGTCTCCGCTAACATGGACAAGGCCATTTTGGAGGCCGGAGAGAACGCCGCGTTCCAAGCGCAGGTACAGAACCTGCCGACGGAGGTGCTGCGGATGCTCGGTCGCCTGAAGTTCCGTACCAGCTTCTCGCAGAACGTACTCCAGCACTCGGTGGAAGTGGCGAATCTCATGGGGATGATGGCGGGTGAACTGGGGTTGGATCCATCCCTCGCACGTCGTGCGGGACTGTTGCACGATATCGGTAAGGCGATGGATCACGAGAAGCAGGGAAAGCACGCGCTACTCGGCGCGGATTTCCTGAAGAAGAATGGGGAGTCTGACGTCATCGTCAATGCGGTCGGCGCACACCATGAGGACCTGCCCTGCGAATCGCACTACGCGGTCCTCTGCTCTGCCGCCGATGCCATTTCCAGTTCCCGTCCTGGTGCGCGAATGGAGTCCACCGAAATCTACGTGGAGCGGCTGAAGAATCTGGAGGAGATCGCCAACGGTTTTCCCGGCGTGTCGAAGACCTATGCGCTTCAAGCTGGACGCGAGATTCGCGTCATCGTCGATCCCGGCAAAATCTCCGACAACGACGCCTCCATTCTCGCCCGCGACATCAGCAAGAAAATCGAAGCGACCATGCACTATCCCGGACAGATCAAAATCATCGTCGTCCGGGAAACACGTTGCATCGAATACGCACGATAAGATAGCTTTTAGCTGTCAGCTATTAGCTTTGGGTTAGCTCGCTGTCCGCGTTGCGCACGGGAATGTAAATGAGGATACCTTGGAAGTCCTTTCAAGACCCAACGGTCTCGATAAGCGTGTCCATCCTGTTCGATTGCATTCGATCGCAATCGACAGTTGCCAATGACACGCGACAACCGACACGCGACACGCCGGGGTGGACTGGCGAGACAGGCAGGACTGGCGAGACTGGCGGTTTTCCCACCCTTCATTCTTCTCTCTTCATTGCTGCCCCCAGCAGCTTTTCCTTCCCTGCTTCTCAGCCTCTCAGCTTCCCCGCTTCTCAGCTGGGCGGCTTCGCCGCCCTCGCGAAGCGAAGTTATAGGCACGTTATTTTCTGTCTGCCGAGAATTTTCCGTAAGGCTGGCAACCATAGGGACCGACAACGGAGGGCTTAACGAATGTTTTTCCATCTACCGAAGCCTTCCAGCCACGATCTCCTGTGGGAAGACGGACAATCCTGCCGTCTTTATACAACACCTCGACAACCGCAATGAATGCCGCGCAACCGGTGTTGTTTTCGGCGGCAACTTCGAGCACATTCTTGCCCGGTGCGAGGTTCACACGATCCACGCCAACCACGGCAGTGGGCGTGTACCACAGTTTCCCGTCCGTCTGCCGTCCGATCTCCTGTCCGTTCACGGTGAAGACCGCAGAATCGTCGCACGAGAAAATCATGCCGGCGTTTTCCAGTTCGCCGGGCGGTAGGTCGAGTTCCGCTCGGAACGCGACCTTTGCCTTGGCGATGTTCTGCGCATCCGAATGCCAAATCCAGTCCGCGCCCTCGAACGACGGTGCGTCACCAGCTTCCAAATCCGCCAACCGTTGCAGGGCGGCGTTTTCCAACGAACTGTCCAACGCAACATCGTCCTTGCGGACACGCAGGTTGCGAAATTCGACCTTCATGGGATGGCCTTTGTGTAACTGGATGGAGATGTAACCGGTGTCGGGAAGAAATTCTTTGCGCGAATCCGTCACGGAGACTGTGCGTACATCGTTGATCCACACGACAAGAATGCGATCCTTGGCGACAATGCGAAAGTCATTCCACTCGCCCGGACGATAAGCCGCCTGAAGTTCCTTGTCATCGGCAAAGCGGGAGACCTTCTTGCGCATCGGGGCGGCAAGTGCCACATCCGCACCACGTTCGCCCACGAGGTGCTGTCCCGTGCAGTAGAGGAATCCGACGATCTTACCCGATCCGTCCATGTCCGCCTGATACCCCGTGTCCGTGGTCGTGCTGTCACTACTTCGCACCTGAAAGCCGGAGTTGGCGTTTGCGCTGAGACGGAACGAACCGCGCAGATCGAAGTCGGCAAGTTGTTCCTTGGCATAGACGAGATACAGGCTTGTCGGGCATGGTCTCTCCTGCGTTGTTTCGCCAACAAGGATTCCGTTCTCTGCACGGAAGAAATCGCCGTCCTGTTTCCAGCCGTCGAGATCACGGCCGTTGAAGATCGGACTGAACAGAACGGCATCGGAACCGGGTACGCTTCCTCGCCGTTCGAGGGAGGCAATCACGTGCGCGAGCGCCGTGCGCAATGCGCCTTGCGCCTGAAGCGCGGTATCCACGAGTAATTTGGCGCTTGCCGCCGGAAGCACGTTTCTTCCAAATGTGAGAACCTCGTTTTCGGGAATGCTTTCATGGAACACCGGTCCGTTGTTGATGGAGTAGGCAATATGCAGTTCTTTTGGAAGTCCCGGTGCAGGGTCGCGGTAGAATCCGCCGCGTCCCGCCAGGCGGCAACTGGACATGATCTCGCGCGACCCTGCTGCGATTAGCGAATCGACCATCAGCTTGACATCCGCCACCTTATTCGCATCGAAATTGCCGAACTTCGCCTCGATTACCTTGACCTCCTTCGCTTCAGGCTCGAACGTACGCATCGCCACGCGCACCAATACGGAACGCATCTGCTCATCATCCGGCGTTTTCGAGAGTAGATCAAGCAGCATGGGAAGGTCTGCCGGTGCCTCGCAGATCTGCGAAATTGCGAGAAGGGCGTCGCGTCGTTGTTTTTCGTTTCCAGTGTTTCGGGAGATTTCCAGCAAGGCTGGCAGAACGCCACGCGCTTTGCGATCGCCCAATACGCTGAATGCGAGATGCGACTTCTTTGTATCATCGCCCCGCGCCATCTCCAGAAGTTTTCCTTCCATCTCATGTCCCGGAAAACCAATCAACTTGAATCGAGCGATCTGTGCGGTACGACTATCGGAGAGAGCCTCCGCAATGAGATTCGGCAGGGTAGAGAGATCGCCCTTTTGCGCCGCCGTCTTTGGTGGGAAAAAGGTCAATGCCGCAGTGGCCCCTTCGTAGTGCTCCAGGGCGAACGCTTTACCGCTACGGGCCGTGCGAACATGGGCAATCGCCTCGCGACGGAGGCCGGAGGATTTCTCCTCGGCGGTGGCTAACGCCGCATCGACTGCTGCACCGGGAATGTTTTGTAACGCATAAAGTGCGGCATGGAAGAGCGCAGGCTCCTTCTCCAGAAGCATCGCGGCGAGAGCGGGAACGCTCACTGCCGTGCCACGGTGCGCCAATTCCTGACACGCCGTTACACGATCATTGATGTCGCCTTTCTTCGCGATCTCCAGCAATTTCGTTTCCGTCATGGCATAGACAGGTTCGCCCTCAAAGTTACCAGCATCCTTGTTCTCGTCTGCGGTTACACGTAGTGCGACCACAAACGCGAATGCCGCACAGAACGCGAACACCGTCAACTTATATCCTGAAGTCTTTCTTGTGCCTGTATTCATCCGTCTTCCTTTTGAAGGGGCTTTGAAAAGTGTCTCGTGAAGCGTCATATCGTCTTTTGTTAGATGATTTGCCAACCGGGGCGTTGCGCACGAGCAAGCATGCGGTTCGCCTCGTCATCGCCGATGAACTGCTCTTTCTCGGGATCCCAACGCAGATCACGTCCCAGCCACTGCGCGATGTTCGCGCAATGCGTGGAGGTCATCGAACGGTGCATCAGCACCGGGTTGGCGACAGTCTTTGCGCGCGATTTCACCGAGTTGAGGAACTGGCGCATGTGGTTCTCGGTCGTGTAACCGGTACGTGCGCAATAGTCGCCCAGAATTTTGTTGTAGTCGGAGAGAAGCGAGGGACGCGACACGTCCGGACGCGTGTAACCGTCAGCGCACGATACCCACCCTTCGCTGCCCACGTACCGTACCCCGCAAGTGCCGCGCCAACCGTTTTGTTCGGCGATCATCTCCACGCCATTCGCGAAACGGAGCGCCATGCCGTTCGGCTCGGCCATGTGCATCGCAGGATAAAAGACGGGTGAAGTCGCCTCCATGCCCAACGCGTCGTGGCACTGCGCATAGGTATGGGAACACCAGTCGCCAATGATACTGGTGCCGAAGTCGTAGTGTTTTTGCCAGCTGCCGAGGTACTCGTGGTTGTACGGACGCCACGGGCAGGGACCGAGCCAAGCGTCCCAGTCCAGCTCCTCACGGGGTGGTTGTTCTTCGGCGGGGAGCCACCTGCGCTGCAGATAGAGAGGCGTACCGAAATAGAGGTGCGCATAAACCTTCTTGACCTCTCCGAGACGACCGAGGCGGAGGAGTTCGTTGCAGACGATGAAATTCGGTTCGCTCAAGCGTTGGAGACCAGCCTGATAGACGCGACCGTACTTCGCCGCCGTTGCTACCACGGCCTGTCCCTCCCGGACGGTCATCGCAGACGGCTTTTCGCAATAGACGTCTTTTCCAGCCCGCATGGCGAGAACCGATGCCGACGCATGCCAGCGGTCACCCGTTGCAATGAGAACCGCGTCAATGTCCGTGCGGGCAAGCATCTCGCGCAGATCAATATAGGTCTTACAATCCTTGTTACCATAATGTTCGTCTGTCGTGTTTTTGATTCCGTCACGGCGTTTCTTCCACACGTCGCAGATGGCGACGAACTGTACATCCTTCTCCGGCAACACTCCATTGCGGAATACTCCGCCACCGCGTCTGCCGAGACCGATACCGGCCATCGTGATCCTGTTGGAAGGCGCCACCTTGCCGTCAAGCCCCAGAGCCGAAGCCGGTACAATCATCGGCATTGCGACCGCGCAACCCGCCTTCGCAAGAAACGAACGTCTGCTGATCATACTCATCACAATTTGAACTTTCCTGATCTTGTAGGGCGATCTGCCCGCGTAAGCATTCCCAAACTTTGAGAAACACGGTTCACTCTATCATCCGACCGTCTTCGCGTCAACAAAAACCGACCGTCCAGAGACGCTATGCGGTTAAGTGCTACTGCGCAGTTAAGTACCCTTGCGGGGTTAAGTGCCGCTACGCGGCTATTACATTGATAGCTACCGATGACACGCGACATTCCGCGTTTGACTGGCAAGACTAGCGGGACTAGCGAGACTGGCTGCTAAATACCCGTCCCCATCGTCTCCATTGTCTCCATCGTCCCTGCTTCTCAGCTGGCTGCGTCAGTCGCTATACGACAAGCCCCGAAGGGGCGAAGGTACACAGACTGGGGCAAGCATAGTGCTGCCCCCGAAATCAAGTAAAGTCACGTTAGTCCTGAAAGGGCGACAGAGGGCGCGTGGCATGACGAGCGGCGGCAGATTGTTCTGCCGCCCCTTCAGGGCTTGACGGATACGGGGCGTACCACCGGGGGTTACGCTTTGCTCACCCCCGTCTGTATAGTCGTCGCCCTTTCAGGGCTAAACGGTCACGGCAGGTGTACCCCTCCCGTTCGATTACATTCAGTCGCAATCGATAGCTACCGATGACATGCGACAAACGATATTCGACATGCCGAGTTGGACTAGCGAGACTGGCAGGAGTGACGAGACTGGCGGCTAAACACTCGTTCCGACTGTCCCCATTGTCCTCATTGTCCCCATTGTCCCCATTGTCCCAGCTTGTCAGCCTTTCAGCTTACCCAGCTTTCCACGCTGGCGGTTTCGCTGTCCACGGGGGCAACGTCCTCGTTGCCTAACTTAACCAGCCTAACCCGCTTACCCGGCTTAACAGGCTGGCGGCGTCAGCCGCCAGCCAGCCTATGACTAGAGGTTCTCCGAGGCGACGAAATCGACACCGGTATTGCAGACATCCGCGAGGATGACATCTCCGATTTTGACCGGCGACTTCGCACGGACTGTCTTCAGGCATTCGAGTGCGTCGAAGATTTTTCCTTTCGGGATCGGCTTCGCGGTCTTGACGCTGAGCGGACGTTTTTTCCCGTCCAGCGCGACCAGTGCGGTGACCGTGCGCTCCGGCGCGGTCGCCTCCTGCTTTCCGTAGGTCTTGCCGCGTCCGCACGTGGCGCCCTCGACCACGATTTCGCCGTTTGCGTCTTTCGTGACCGTCAACTCACATCCCATGGGGCAACCGATACAGATCATTTCTTTTCCT